>JBHLPQ010000154.1:0-8937 GCA_048939265.1 Promethearchaeota archaeon | reverse complement strand
ATGGTTTCGTCTTAAATTACTCCCAAAATAACGTTATTTTTAACAATACAATAACTCAAAACAATGAAGATGGATTTCATTTTTATAATACATTTAACAACACTCTAACTAATAATACTGTCTCCTACAATAATTTTGAAGGTATAAGTTTAAAATATTCATTAAATAATACCTTTATTAATAATACAATCTTCAATAATTTATTCAACGGAATTAAATTATTAGCTAATTCAGCTAATAATACTTTTACAGGAAATAAGATCCATAACAATATAGCCTCTGGAATTCGTCTTGAATTAGCCAATCAAAATATCTTTCAGAACAATACCTTTTATAATAACACCTACTATACTATTTTCCTTGAAAATAATACATATGGCAATTTCTTCAAATGGAATGATTTCATTGGTGTACACAATATAGGAGGATCTCATGGTTATGATGATGGGTTGAATAACATTTTCATCTACAATTGGTGGGAAGAACATACAGGAGTCGATAGTGAACCAGATGGGTATTTTGATACCCCATATAGTATTGATGGAGATGCAAGCAATGAAGATCCCTATCCTCTTGTCTCTCCAAATAATCCAGCTTTTATACACACACTGACAATTCCAATAGTGCTTCATCCTAATGGCGGAGAGGTACTCCATGGGGTCATTACAATTCAATGGACGGAAGCAACAGACTCTTATGGGTTACAGGTGACATACACCATTTATTACTCAGCAAATAACGGTATCATTTGGTTTGAGCTTATATCAGACTTAACAGAGATTAGCTATTCTTGGGATACCACCACACTCTCGAATGGTACACTGTATTTAGTCAGAGTGGAAGCTACTTCAAATGGCCTTACAGAATCAGACGACTCAAATGCCCCCTTCACTATTCAAAACCCTCCTATCTCTCAAACTATCTTAATCACTGAAAATGCCGATTTTGAAACCTTAGGGTTCGAAGGTGATGGTACAAAAGGTGTTCCATACATTATTGAAGGTTTATACATTGTTGATGACTCATCGACCCTGATCGAGATCCGCAATACCGCGGTTTATTTCATTATCCGCGGCAATTATTTGGATGGTATGTATTTGGAATCTTCGGGATTCGGGATCTATTTATTTAATGTAATAAATGGAGTAATTGAGGATAATCACATCTACAACTGCACGGAGGGAATCTTCATCGAAGCTTGCGAACACGGTGACATTGAAATTTTTCAAAATGTTATTTATTCAAACTCTGAGAATGGAATTTACCTACTCGAGTCCAATGAGATTAACATTACTGCGAATACTATCAGACATAATGGCGCCAATGGCATTTTTCTGAATAATTCCAATGATAATATCATCTCAAGTAATACAATCTACGGCAATGGGGACACGGGAACTGATATTGGAATTGGTGCGAATCTCCAAGGATCTAATCGGGGCAATGGAATCTTCCTTGACCCTGCAGATGACAATACTATTTTTAATAACAGCATTTATCAGAATACTGAGAATGGTATTCACTTATTCGAATCTGACGATGCACAAATCGCTAACAATACGATCAATGATAATGGCGCCAATGGTATTTTCCTAGAAGATTCAAATTCAAATATTGTCACCAACAACACAATCTATGGCAATGGGGACACAGGAACTAGTACTGGAATTGGTGCGAATCTCCACGCCTCGAATCGCGGTAACGGCCTCTTCCTTGACCCTGCAGATAATAATATTATCAGTAACAATAAAATTTATGAGAATGTTGAGAATGGGATCTATATTTTGGAATCAAAGACAACCCAGATTGTCAACAACTGGATCTTTGGAAATGGCTTCAATGCGATATTCCTAGAGTTATCAAATCTAAACACCATCTTTAACAATATTCTAAGTGCGCTTAGTAATATAAATATCGGACTAGGATCATCAGTTAGCACAACAACGGAAGTAGTAGCCACTAACCGAGGAAATGGCATCTTTCTTAAAGTCTCAAGCGAGAACAACATCTCTTCAAATGAAATTCGGAATAATACCAATTATGGGATTGTAGTTGATGAGGATTCTTCGGATAATGTGATTGAATGGAACGATTTTTACGGCAATAATCCTGAGGGGACGTCCCAAGCGTATGATGACGGATCAAATAACCGTTTTGCTTATAATTACTGGGATGATCATATTAATGCCGATACAAATGGCGATGGCGTCGCAGACAGTCACTACGAGATTGATGGTGACGCGAATAATTTCGATCAGTTTCCTATGGCGACTCCCGATGGGGAACTGATTCAAATCCCCCCTGCTTTGGATCCATTACTGTTTCTTGTGCTCATCCTCCTTATCCTTAGTGTTGCAGGAATAGGGCTGGCATATGTCAACCGAGAACGGATAAAACGACTGATCAGGAAAAGGACTCGTAAGCGTCCTGTGCGGGAGTATGACACCTTAGTTGACCAAGCAGAAGAGCTCGCTCGATCATGGGAAAAAGATCTAAAGGATTAATATATGCTCCAAGATTAATCCAAGATACTAGCTAGTATAGCTATTTTTAAGTAAACAAAAATATTTTCAGCTGATAATCTATCCATTCATTTTTTTACTTATAGAAAAGATCAGAAACTTACCTAAATAGGAAAATTATTAATTAGTATTGTAGAGGAAAATACGAAGATCGAAGGTCTTTGTTTTGCCTACTCAAAGAAAAAAAGATCAGACTGATATGCAATCATTTGTTTCCACACTCAAAGCTGCAAAGGATCTTTTTGACTCTGGTAAATTTGAAGATGCTTTACACAATATCACCCAATTAGAAAAAATAGACATAAAAGAAAATGCTTTAAAGATAGAGGGCCAGATTTATAAAAGTATAATATTAACTCGTCTTGGGAATAACATTGAGGGGCTAAAGCTTGCAGAAAAAGCACTAAAAGATTCTGTACATATTAAGAATCAAGCTTTAGAAATTTCTGCATATTTTTCAAAAATCTCTACTCTTCTAGACCTCGGAGATCCTGATAACGCTCTAGAAGCATTAGAAGAAGTAGAAAGACTTCAAACTTCAATTGATAAAATAGGAGAACATGATTTAATCGCCAGAAATGCTACGATAAATTATCTTAAAGGTAAAGCTTTTAGAAAGAAAGGTGATCTGAATCGTGCAATAAAACATCTGGAACACAGTTTAGCTATTCAACAAGAATTAGGAAACAAATTTGAGATTGCTGATGCTCAAAACGATTTAGGAATAATCAACGCGACAAAGGGAAATTTGGATGCAGCTCTTATACACCTTGAAAAAAGTCTTGCTTTTTTTCAAGAATTATCCCTAAAACAAGAAATTGTAAAGACAACAAACAATATTGGCATGATCTATGGAATAAAAAGAGATCACAACAAGGCATTAGATTACTATCAGCGGAGCCTGGCGTTAAGTGAAGAAATTGAAAACAAACATTATACCGCCGCTCTTGCATTAAATATCGGATTGATTCATCGTCAAAAGGGAGACCTCACGTCTGCTATAGAATTCTTCGAGAAAGCAAAAAAAGTCTTTGAGGAACTTGAACTCGAAAGAGAACTTGCAACCTGTTTCAATAATCTGGGAGCTACTTATAATATTTTAGGGGAATTTAACTTGGCTTTAAGCTTCTTACAAAATGGGTTGAAATTAGCAGAAAAATTCGGAGAAAAACGGGAAATTTCAACAAGTCTTCATAATATAGCGAATGTTTATGAGATTAGAGGAGATTTTGATACAGCTCTAAGATATTATAAGGATAGCCTAGCAATTTCTGAAGAAGTAGAAAACAATTATGATATTGCAGATGCACTCTATAACCTTATTACAGTGTCAGCTTCTGCTGGAAATATTACCGAAACAAGCTCCTATTTAGAAAAACTACAAGAAATAAACACTAAAGAGAAAAACGATCTAATTAACCAGAAATTTCGTCTATCAAAAGCAATCATATTAAGAACAAGTGAAAGGATTATTAAAAGAGCTGAAGCTCAGCAATTATTCCAAGAAATTGCCCAGGAAGAAATTCTCGACATTGAAATAACCATTTCTGCCCTCTTAAACTTATGTGAATTGCTGATATTAGAATTGAAGACATCAGGGAGCGAAGAAGTCTTAAAAGAAGTAAAAACCATTCTAGAACGTCTCTTTGAAATGGCTGAAGAACAACACTCATATCTTTGGTTAGCGGAGATCTACCTACTTCAGGCAAAAACTTCTCTTCTCGAACTTGATATCCCAAAATCTCAAGAATTGATAAATCAGGCTCGGATTATTGCGGAAATGAAAGGTTTCAATCACCTCGAAAAGACAATTTTATTAGAACATGACTTAATTTTTACCCAACTTAACAAATGGAATAAGATTATTGCGCAGAAACCTTCAATCAGTGATGTAATTGAACTAACCCAGTTTGAGCAGTTTCTCGAACGGATGGTGTTTAAAAAACTTTATTGTAGGGAAGAAGAGATTCAAGAATATGCAGAGAAAGCGCGTATGTTGGTAGAAAAGTGGGAAGCGTATTAAGAAAGCACTAGTTATCTGAATGACTTAAATTTCCCAGAATAGCTCTAGTCATTAATAAATTAATGTTTAAATTATTCAGTTTCCTTCATAGCCAAGAATAATGCACTTGAAAACAAGGATGTTAAGGCAATCGAGTCATTAAAATAGTTAATTTTGCTAAAAAATAGGTGACATAACACGATTGTTTATGCTATTTATGTTATATCTGATGATGGTCGGACTATTCTTTCAGAAAGCTTTCAATCCAGTGAGGATATTCCAGATGCTATCCTTCTTGGTGGATTACTTACTGCTCTTCAAAACCTGACAACTGAGATGACACATACTGATTCTGAGATGCAAAGCATTGAAATTGAAGGTCTCTCTTATCATATTCGTTCTTTCGGTTTTTTTCGCCTTGTTCTTGTGACAGATGTTCCTAAAACCCCTGAAGATATCATTCAAATGGTAGGTTTTCGTTTTATAAAAGAATATGGGGAAGTACTTATGGATTGGGATTCTAATCTAAGTATCTTCACACCATTTCAAGAAACCCTTCGTGAAATAATCCAGACTGAAACTAGTACCGATGATTCAAAATCTATCAGACCTAGTAGAAAATTATCTACAGGGGAGATCTTTCAGCTTCCCCCTCATCTTCAAAAAACAGCCTTAGCAATGATTTCTTTGGAACAGGGTACTTTATCCGAAATTTCGGAAGAAAGCGGTGAGAAAAAACGTACGGTGAGAAAGAATATTAATACTTTACAAGAGATGGGATTTATTGGAACAAGGCAAGATAAGAAAACAATTACATATTTCTGTTCAATATAATCATCAATTCATAATCCATAAAATAAAGGATTTTTATCTCATAAGGGGAATTAGGTTTTTCTATTCAAACTTGATTCCCACATAGACTGCAGAATTTTGCACCAGGAATTATTTTTGCACCACAATTCGGGCAATATTTCATCTCAGGGATTAGTATTTCTGAGTCTGATGGATATCTAACTGTGTAGGTATCCATAACGGAGTAAGGAGAGGCCCTATTGCTACTTCTTTTTTGGATGAAAATTGCTATTCCACTAATGATTGCTACAGCTAAAGCTCCAAAGATGAGAAGGAAGATTGGATCTATATATATAGCTGTGCTGATTATAAAGAAAGCTGGTTCAATAGCATAATTCCCCTGCGCATCACGAATGAAAATCAAAAGGACAAACACCTGATTATCAATTTTCAGCTGATAACCTTTAAGATCGGGTACTGGTACTGGATTACTGGGAATGTTAAACAGGCCTATGTTCTCACTGCTATTCGTTGGTGACGTAGGGATTTCAAATGAATCTAAGACTATACGATCAGCATACCATAAATTTAAGTGAATAAACTGTACGTGTACTTTGAATTCGTCACTATTGTTATCTATTCCTATTAATCGAAGTTCAACAATGTCTCCAGGGCTCCAAGATGGTATGTCTCTGAGGTATTCAAGCTCAAGATAGAAATCTAAGAATCTACCTCCTATCGTACTTCTATTGTCAAAAGATGGTAGAGGATCAGGAATAAAGAAAGAACCTCTATCAATTTTCAATAATACTGTATCATTTGCATTTATTCGATTCCAAACCTGGATATCATACGAGTAAAAGCCAGTGAGATAAGTTTCTGGGATTTCCCAAGAATATGATTGTTGAGTATTCGAGTCATTAGTTAATACAGTTTCGATGATAACCTCGTTCAATATGGCTAGAGGGGGAATAAGCACCTCTAGAGTGTCCTCAAGCTGATTTGAGATTATTAATATCGATTGGACGGAACTAGAGTTAGAATGTGTTAATGAAAAGTTTATTCCTTGATCAACAATTGAATTTGTATCAATCCAAGATGGGATTGGGACGTCTGAAGAAGCAGAAAAATCTACTTGGATATCTTTTACCTCGGGCAGCCCACTTACGTCAAAAATATCGAATTCCTTTAGTATCATGGTGTCATTCTTAATTGAAACAGAAATTTTCTGGTTTTGTATTTCTCCTAAAGGAACTACTAAATGATGATGCTTTAGGGATGTGTTAAAGGGAAATGACATTTCAACAGGTATACTTCCATTAGAAAAAGAGAAGTCGATAGAGAGAGGTTTTTGGTCATTATAATAAGCAGATATTTCTAATTGACGACTTGAAGTCATTTCTGAATTGACTACCAACCCAGAGTCAGGTTTTAACCAATTAAATACATTTCTTGCAAACTTCTGGCCATCCAATGTTGAGAGAGACGAAGAATACAACCAATACTCGCTTCCTAAAATTAATACTTTACCTTTATCAACAGGTTCGTATGCTGCTACAACTAAATTTGACTTATCCCTTATCCATGCCAAATTTTTTAGAGTAGAATCAGCTTGAGTCATTTTAAAGGCTGTGCCTATTTCTAAGGGCATTTGATCAACTTCTGCGAAGAGTGGATTTCCTGTTTCCCATGAAATTTGGTCTTGGGATTCTGAAGGAATGATGTCACGATTTCTACCATCATCTGTGAAATTGACGAAATCAACGGTATCTGAAAAGTCTATAGGTATACCAAGTTTTTCTATCACTCTAGAAAAGGGATCTGGATTATAATATGGGAACACGGAGGTAAGAAGGAGAATTGATCCATTTTGATAATGGAATTTGGAAATAGAACTTAGTTCTCTTTCAGAGATGGGATATTCTAAATCAGTAAGAACTAAAATATTATTTTGAGATATATTTTCCCAAGTCAAGGCTGTTTCATATTCATTGATATCAAACTGATGATTTGAATCAATAAATTCGTCTAGTTTGCGGTAGTTAAAAAATGTGGAATCAGCTTTTCCAGTATAATAGGTATCCCAGTAGATCTTTGACTTGGGATTATTTATTGTGAATTTAAGGGGAATTGAGTATGTAGAGTCAAGAAATGAATAACTGAGATTTCCTTCATAATTTCCTGGAGCCGTATCTAATGGAATAGAGATATTCAAAGATTTCTCAAAATGTCCTGCATTAGATTGAATTTGGGTTGTGTAATCAAAATCGATAAAATCCTCGATAGAAGCTGATATATCCCAAGAAATCGCGCCAGCTATTCCAGTTGTAAAAGACAATCCTATCTGGGTTTTGTCTCCAGGAAAGGATATTCGTTCAGAAAATTCGATAGGTTCATCTTTTCTCGCTTTAGGAAGAGAAGAAATTAAATTGTACCCTCCAGTCTGTTTTGACTGTTCTAGAATTGTTGATGCAGTCTCAACATTGACTAATCCACTTCCCTGGGTATAAAGGGATTCATGGAGATCAATAGCCGAGTCTTGCAGAGAAGCACGAATAGCAGAAGGACTAATTTGAGGAAATTGATGTATTAATAATGCAACCGCTCCACTAACGACAGGAGCCGCCATACTTGTCCCTGAAAGGGGAAAATAATCTCCCAAATTAACTTCCCCAAATTCATCACTTATTAACGATTCATAAGCAAGTTCTATAACACTTCCAGGAGCTAATGGTGCCCAAATACCTATTCCAGGAGCAACAACGTCAGGATCAACTTTATAATTAAAAGATGGACCACGGCTTGAAAAGGAAGCTACACTGGAACTCCCATTTGTAGCACCTACCGTAATAACCTTTTCAGAAGAAGCGGGTGATCCAATGGAAGCTAATTCATCCTCTGAACCCTCATTACCAGCAGCAACTACCACTACGATCCCCTTATCCACTGCACTATCAACTGCAATGGTTAATTCATCTCCGAAACCCCATGGTGATGATCTCCCAAATCCTATAGAAATTGAGATGACATGGACTTCCTGATCAATAGCTTTATCAATTGCCGCAAGCATTGCAGTTTGGGATGAATAGCCTGATCTATCTGCTGCTTTCAAATTTAGTAAGTCTGCATTAGGAGCAATTCCTTTATGTAATCCAGCTCCAGCAGCTATGCCTGCTACATGAGTTCCATGTCCGTGTAAATCCTCTGGAGTATCTTCACCTTCAATAAATGATTCTTCATAGATAATTCGATCTCCAAAATCCTTATTTGGGAGATTTGCCGAAATACCAGAATCAATTATCGCAATTTTGACGTTCGAGCCATCAATTCCATTATTCCATAGTTCTGTGGCATGAATGATTTCTGAAGGTGGAACGTAGTCAGGATCCTGGTTTGCACTCTTAATTTGAGATTGAAACTGTTCTAGAGAAGGTAATACTCTGATTTTCTCTGACATATGTAAGTGAGTAGAGAGTTCAGGATTAACTTGCTTGATTTGGTTTAATTTCTCAGACGAGATTGTAACGTAACCAACGGGAAAATTGTTATAGAAGTGAATATTTCCTGGATTGAACTTGGATAAGTCCTTGATAAAATCATTTTTCTCAGAAGGATTGTAGG
>JBHLPQ010000311.1:0-3067 GCA_048939265.1 Promethearchaeota archaeon | reverse complement strand
GGTCTTTTCCTGAACAATACCCCCTTTAGTACGATGTCCATTGATCTCAATTGAGATATCTTCTTGTACCACATCAACTAATGTTCGATCATTGTCTGTTAAAGCATGGGTTCGCTCAACAGGAAAAGGATAAAGAAAATCAGCCTCCTTTAATAGAATTTCAGTTATCCAGAGCTTCTCTTTATAGATTACTGCCAAATTCATACTAGCTGGATCTTGTAAAAGAAGTAACTCAGGGCTTTTCATTCTACTTATTGCTGCAATACTTGTAGTTCTCATTCCTCCCACCTTATCCACGAGAGTATGAATGATAGCTGGTACTATTATCTTATCTTGGTATTGAATGTTCTTTGTTTCGCTATCGATGACAAGAGGATCTTCTTCTGGGACGTTATAAGCATGATGAATCCAAACATCTCCCTTTACAGCGAAGCGTCGTTGAATATTTTCTAATAATGATTTTCGCCCAGGAAAAGATAAATCCTCGCGATCCCCGAGGAGTTTTTTTCGAGGATTTACTTTTGGTGTTTTTTCCTCCATTGCAAGTAATCTCTAGCATTGTTGGTTAAAAAGGCTGCTAAAAGACTCATATATAATTCAATGTAGTGACTTCTTTTTCATATTAATATGAATTTAATTTGAATAAAGTTGATATAAATCAATTTTTACTGTATGAATATAGTACCTAGTGATTAGAAATATTATCCGTATGATTCGAGCCTTTTTAGTGAAACTAGATTTTAAAATTTGATCACCTGGGTTGGTACAAAGCGAGCTACTCTTTTTCCTAACTCAAAACGATCGACTAAGGGTAAGATTTCAGTTGGACCACGATAACCATATTCCAATGCTTCGATATTTTGGACTAGTAGTTTACTTTCCATTGGTGCGTCAAATAACTCAAAATAGATAATACCATCGAATACAACTGATCGAACTATAGAAAAAGGATAATTTAATGAATAACCACCACCATGTGGAAGTAGGTTTACCTGCTTCAAGAAATCGACTTGTCTCATATTTTTAGCTTGTTGATACTGTTTATTTGTCCAATGTTGTTCATTAATGTTTGGTAGGCCCTCATAAAGATAGATAAAGGAATAACCATTAAAAGCTAAAGGAAAAATAGGTATGTTTTTCTCCCCAGTTCGATCAAGGGAATTGTAGAGGCCAAGTCTCATAACATAATAGTCGTTTTCTTGATAATATCCCTGATGAGTAGGATTAGATATGCAGCTAACATTGTTCTCCCCAAAAAGTTCAGTTGCAATGGAGGCCCGCTTTTTTTTACTATATGATTCTACACTCTGGAAGAATCTAAGATACTCCTTTAAAGATTCATCAGTAAGCCCTTCAATAATTCCAAGAGGAGTATCAACCGTTGTGAATTCGCCCTTATTCCAACACCTTAAACGTTCAGTTTGAACTTGTTGAGATGAATGTATAAGAACATAATTGCCTTGAGACAACCATTCGTCGTATTGGGAATAATTTGGACTTACTCCATCCAACCTGAGAATGTCAATAAAGTGGTTTGATTTCCAGACATCCCACTTCCCTTGTTGATTCCCAATAGGCACACCTTCTTTCTTCAGTTTATTTAACTTTCTCAGCAACTCAGGTAATGATGGCATATTATCAATTTGGTATAATCCAAAACCACAACCGTTCGGGTGGAGTAAGCTAGGAAAAATATAATTTTTAGTAGCGACTACGCATCCATAACCAACACCCTCATTGAATCTGGCTTTATTTCTGGTAACACTCCCATCAGGGCCAAATACAACAATCGCACTTGAATCGAGACCTAACTCCTTAAAAAATAATTTTATTTTTGCTAGTCCAATTGACATAACTTCTTTTGCCAATTGACAGGTTAGGTCATTTGTTGCCCAAGAATATAGTTCCACTCTTGCTTGTTTTAATAATTTGGATAGAATCGAATCATTTTTCATCATAACCACTTTCTTAAAGCCAATAAGAATGAATACTGATTGTTTTATATCATGACATCTTTCATAAGTTCAATTAATCCTAGTATCCATTTGCTTGTCCATCTTTACGTGGATCAGATCCACCAACATAACATTTCTTTGAAGAGTCGTATCGAATAATCTGTCCACCTCCAAAGTTAGTTCCCACAGAATCAACTATCGTGTGGCCAAGTTTTCGCAATTTTGCCCTAACATTAACTCCAATAGGATCTTCTAAAGCTACTGCATTCGATATCTGATCGTGATGAAACCTTGGACAACTAATAGCTTCTTGTGGATCCATTTCATACAGAATTAGGTTAAGAAAAACCTGTGCTTGACCTTGAGGTTGATGATGACCCCCCATCACCCCAAAGGAATATTCGAGTTCCCCTTCAGGCGAAGTTACCATTGCTGGGATAATAGTATGAAATGGACGTTTTTTTGGTAAGTATTGATTAGGGTGACCTTTTACTAATGAAAATCCTGCTCCTCGATTCTGAAATGCAATACCTGTTTGTGGATCTACAATCCCAGAACCAAAACCATAATAAAGAGAATTGATGAATGAAATCGTCATCCCGTCTTTATCAGCTGCGGTTAAATAAACAGTATCTTCTCCTACTTCAAGAGGAGGGGTTATTGGGTTCATTGCTCGTCTAGGATTAATCTGACTGGCACGAATCTGAGTATATTCTTCAGAAAGTAATTTTGAAGGAGAAATTGTCATGAATCTTGGATCTGCAATTTGTGCAAAGGCATCTGCAAAAGCGATCTTTTTGGATTCAATAAAATGATGGAGATAAGCTACTGAATTATGGGGATATCTAGCAATGTCTACTTCCTCGACAATATTGAGAATTAGAAGGGTCGTTAATCCTTGACCATTTGGACCATGTTCCCATATTATGTTATTATAGATTTCTTGAGAGATAGGTGTTGTCCATTCCGCCTTATAATTTTCTAAGTCAGATATTTTTATAAAACCACCCTGATTTTGTAGAAATTTTACTGTTCTATTTGCCAGTTCGCCTCTATAAAAGGCTTCTGCACCTTGTTTTGCAATAATTTTCAGGGTTGATGCAAGCGCTTTC
>JBHLPQ010000310.1:0-3067 GCA_048939265.1 Promethearchaeota archaeon | reverse complement strand
GAAACGTTCAACTACGACTATATTATGCTTCTAGAACTCGAGTGCTAACGCTGGTTTTGTAGGTTGAGCCCTCGGAGCTCTATTTAATGGATCGTCAAATTCATCTCTCTCAACGATATAAACTGAGACTGGACATTTGAAGATGGTTTCCATATATTTTCTATATCCTTCAACTGCTTCTCGTTCCTTGTGAGAACCTATAAATTCCTGTCGAAAAATTTTTGCATCTCCAACTTTCTGAAATTCTTTAGCTATCACTTTCATTTTAGAGGAGAATTCTGGCATTGTTTTCAATTGTTTCATGATCTTTCCTATGTTAAATGCCTCAGTTTTAAGCATGTTTCGGACTGATGAGTACAACTCCTGTTTCCATTCAGGTGCAATGAAGATAGAGATGTTCGTTGGGGAGGAGCGTTTCAGATCAATTATGGATTGTATATCATCTATTAGATTATTGACAAAAACCATTTGTTGATTTAGTATAATTCCTTCAACTGGTACTTCAATGGAGGGTATTATTCGCAGGGAACAAAACTCTGAGTTACCCATGCGCTCGTTTAATTCTTCACAAATATGAGGTATCACAGGGCTTAGAGTAATGATCCAGGGATCCAAGATTAGCCGTAATGCGCCATTTCTTTCTTGTTCTGGAATTCCAACTGATGTTTTCTGATAAAACTCTATGTCTCGTAACATTAGATGAAATCCATGTGAAACATAATCACGACCATCAAATGCCTCGATCTGTTCTATAGCATTTCTTAGATGCTGATGACATGTTGATATAAACGCACGAGTCATGAATGATGCATTTTCCAAGTTTAGTGGTTCAGTAGGGGGAGTATCAATGATTGAGTTTGTAACTTTCCAAAACTTTCGAATTCTAGAGACAAGGGTTGTTATACCCTCTTCTGTCCAGTTTAAAACCGTATCAGCAGACCCAGCAGAGACTAAATATAAGCGAGTAACATCAACTGAATACTTTTTTGGTAAATGAGCAATTGGAATAACATTCCCAGCTGATTTGGACATTTTTTTTCCCTCACGAATTAACATCTCGTTTAAAGAGAAAGTCTTCAACCAATGTTTCTCTGGAAAAATTGCTACATGATGGAATATCGCAAACGATAGATGGTTGCTTATATGACCAATAGCTGTATGTCGTAGGTCATTTGGATACCAATATTCAAATTCCTCTCGCATACTGTCTAGGAGTACTGAATCAATTTTAGTTTCTTTTGCAATTGCCTTACTTTTACCTTTTCCTAAAAAGATATAATCGAACACAGCTGGAGTTAACTGATCAGAAGTAATCTTATTTGTTCGTATCTGTTCGATTATGGTATAGAAAGCCATATAGATTACGCTATCAGATAAAGATTCAATGATCCATCCTTGTCCTTTTGTTAGAGGAAATTCAGTTCCTAGACCTCGTTTCCGAACGCAAGGACGACGATCTAACCAATCAAAAGTACTTTCAAACGAGCGACGATACTTCGCTGGTACGATTGTCATTTGGTTTAAAGCCCGCCATGCTGTTGCTTTCCATTCTTTATCTCCGAAGTTTAAGAAATATTGATCTGGGATAACAGCAACGATTATTTCACCGCCACAACGACATATTGCTTTTCGAGATGCTTCATAGAATGGACTGGCTCGCCCTTCAGCTTTCAAAGTTTTAGCTACCTCATCTTTAGCTACTTCGACCCTTAAACCTTCAAATTCTTCTGTATTATCCATCATGACTCCGTTATAGAATTCTGTTGAGTAGATCTCCTGAGTAGCTGCTTCTAGCTTGTTAAAATCATTCTGATCTTTGATACCCATTTTTTCGACAATTTCTACTGCAGGAAATTCACCATACGCATCTAAAGAAATTAGCGCGATTGGTTTCAATTCTTGGACTTTTGTTACCAATCCTTCATATGGTTCAAGAGGGGAAGGGTTTCTCTGTAAATCTCTCAATGCAATGTAATCATAAGGCGCATGAGCCGGTACAGAATAAACTACCCCAGATGCATGACCAGGATCAACAAATGTCGCTGGTAGTATTGGTAGAGGACGTTCAGTTACCCGAGGGGCAAAAGCATCTTTTCCTATCAATTCAGATCCAGGAAATTCTTCTAAAACTTCAATCTTATGGTTTTGCAACTGGAGCTTGGCTGTTGCTTCAGATGAAACAATCCATTTCTCTCCATCTATCTTTATTCTCTTATAGATGGCTGTTGGATGAACCCAGATATTTGTAGCTCCATATATAGTTTCGGGGCGGAATGTGGCTGCAACTAAATATTCATCTCCTATTGCAAACTTTAAACCCACAAACTCTTGAACTTCTACTTTGTCAATATCCGCATCTTTGATGTCATCTTCACCAACCGCATTTTGATCATTCACACACCAAAGAATAGGGTATTCACCTTTTACAATCAGGTTTTTAGCAATGATGTGACTGTATTGCCATTCTATGAACTTATTATATTCAGGATCGCCAGTTGTAAATTGACGATGGGTATCTAAACTTAAGCCCATAGCCTTAAAATCCGAAATCATATGTTTTGAAAAGTACATTGCTACATTCATAGGTTTTGTAAAAGATTGAACTATTTCAGAGACTTTACTCTTGTCAGATTCATAGATTTTAACGAATTCAGTATATTTTTCAACCTCTTTTTTGTCTCCAGCTTCAATCTTCGCTGAGACAGATAGAACAGGTGTTCCTGTTATATGGAAGGCCATTGGCCATAAGGTGTTGAATCCTTGTTGTCGTTTATAGCGGGCAAATAAATCTCCTAGTGTGTAAGTTCGTGTATGACCAACATGGAGAGCTCCAGTAGCATAAGGATAAGCCACAGTAACAAAATATTTTGGTTTTGAATGATCTATGATTGCTTTGAAAATATCTTTCTCTTCCCAACGTTTTTGCCACTTCTGTTCAACAGCTCTCATTGCTTCAAAGAACTTTTCGACCGATTGTTGTTGTTCACTCACTGGATTTCACCACAACTATCTATTATTCTTATTTTATAGAAATCTCCGCGATGGAAAAAAGTGTTTCTTTCCTTGA
>JBHLPQ010000153.1:0-9143 GCA_048939265.1 Promethearchaeota archaeon | reverse complement strand
CGACACCTTGCTTCAGACGGTAAAATCGAATTTTGCTACTGGTGGGATCCAAAAATCATAGAAAATGTTGATTGTCTTCATGTTTCTGAACTGGAAGCAGAATACTTAGGTTTCGGGAAAGATCTTACGATAGTTGTAAATAAACTATTGGAAACACCTCTAACCTCTGTAATACTCACCCGAGGAAGAAATGGTGCTATATTGGGCTTTAAAAACAAAAAAAATCATCATATATTTAATGTACCTGCTTACTTAGAAGGAAATACTATTGATGAAACTGGAGCTGGAGATATATTTCTTTTTGCATACGTTAATCATTTATTAAGATTCCATGATGAATTAGACGCGGTTGCATTTGCCACAAGTATCACATCTTTGTTTCTTGAACAGAAAAGACCACTAACATCATTTTCTACGGAGACAGTTCGTCTTCGTCAGGAAAAAGTTCGAAGTGAAATTATTGAATTCTCGAAGTCGTAATTGGTTTTATCCCACTTCTATCAAATTCTATAGGGAATACTCGAGAATCAACACCTAGCAGTTTTTTAATCCCTAGTACTCTCTCATATAACCTAGTTTCTGTATTAAGAGTCATAGCAAACTCTAACACAACGTCACTATAATGAGAAAAGATATTTTCAACATCTTCCCCATGAACACCTCGTAACATTGTGATAAAATGCCAACCATTTGAACCTTTAATCGCAGTAGAGTACTCATTTAGAAACCGTAAGACAGATTTCAACGATGACTGTATAAGCATGTAGGTTACTGTGTTAACTACAGAATCAAAGGCGGATATTACCTGATCTCCTTTGTATTCCATAATTTTCCGAAATAGGTTGTGTGAAACGATATTTACGGCATCTCCTTCCCATTGAAGAGTTCTGGACTCTCGTTTTCTAGTAGATGGGCTTAAGTCATTAAATTGCCAAGTTAAATTTTCAAACTTCCATCCAAAAGTGGCTAAATCATGACGAATTTCGCTTTCTGGTTTATCTAGAGAAGTATAGATTGCAGGAACACCATTTATCGCGCGAGTAACTAATAACTGATGCATAAATGTGATAAATCCAGATCCAGGATCACCCAAGATTAAGATAAGAGCATCCCGAGGGATTCCCGTTATGAATTCATCTATAATTGGCACACCAATGGGAATCAATTCCCTACTCATGAAAATTCACATACCTTTGACTTCTTGAAAATCAAAAATTAATGGATTTTCAATCATCCCCTAACAAAGGGGGTATTAATTTTTTATTTAGTCTACTTTAATAAAAAGGATATTATTTCCTCGGAGGAATGCTTGTCCATAGCGTTTGGTAATTTTCCCATCCTCAACTTCAGAACAGTCTTCCAAGATTAAATTCATGTATTGGTCTGTAATTCGGAGACGTCCAGTATAAAGCTGGTTACTCTTCAGTTGGACACTGATAATTTTTCCCACAGATTTTTCTAATGTTTGCAATGGCTGAGACAATGGAAATCCCTTCAGTTTAGTCGTCTAAAAAATTGATTCTAATATTTTTCTTCATTCTACATTTAGTCAAATAGATGTTATTCCTCTTCAGTTGAATACCCAAATTTTTCTTCATAATCTAGTTGATATTGTGCTTTGTAATCATCCTTAAATTCATTTAATATTTTATCAATATCTACATCGGTACTAATTTGAGATTTAGATGATTGTTTAGCCTTTTTAATCAAAGCTATCCTTTTTTGCCGAAGCTTTTCACGGAGTTTCAGCTCTTTTTTCCTAATCTCTTCTTTGACTCCAACATCTGTCAAGTAGAGTCCATCATAAACCCATAATTCAAGTTTTGTTTGATCTAAGGCCCTAGTTCTTTTGGTAAAGTCTTTAAGGGGTAGTTGAAGACAAGGAACACAGTTATTTCTAAATTGGTTAATCGCTTGATCAGAAAATTTGGCAGCTTTTTCTGGTATGATTACACCTTTTATTCCAATATCAATCATTTTTTGAGCTGTTTGAGCCCCCCCACCACTTGGATCAAGAACTAACACGATATCTCCATCATTTAGACCAAAATCCTCCTCTGTTTTCCGAATTGCTGTATCAGAAAACGATTCTATAACCTTTAATGGTATTTCTCTTCCTTGTACCCAAAAATTTCTGATCTGTTTGAGTTTTTCCATTTCTTTCTGATTTTGACGAAGAATTCGGCGAATTTCTTGGTTTTCTTCCCTTACTCTTCCAACCTCACGCTCCACGGCTGCTGAAATGCTCTTTTTTATTTGCTTAGAGCCCTTCAATCGTTCTCGCTCATATTTATCCTTCCACTCTTTGATTTTAACTGTTCTTTCTTGAACTTCTTTACGCCAGAATGCTGCCTCTTGATCTAATTGATCCATTTCTTCGTAAATTGCTTCAATTTTTGTTTGTAAAATTTCATTCTCGTGTTTTAATGATATCGTCAGTTGATCTGGTTCTTCTTCTACAACAAGGGTCTGTTGCACCTTTACTTTTCCTTGAATCATTTCAATTGCATTGGAAATACTATTTCCTGAGATTACCAGTCTTTGAATGTCTGGTAGGTTGGAAATTAATTCGGGATGTGACTCTCTTACCGACTGATTTATCTTAGATACTTGTTCTTTCAGTATATTAAAAGCCCTAATTGCTCCAAAGAGGGCATCCCTCTCATGAGAATTCAGATGACTGTAATTAACTGTTTTATCTTTGTAATCATGCAAGTATTCTCTTTTAGCAGCGGCAGATACCAATATCGTGGGAGAAATCAATTTTGCACCTGTGATTTTTGCGATCTTTTCAACTGTCGCGGGGGTTGGGGTTACATCAGCAGCAACGCAGCATATCTTCCCAAAATTTGATGCAGTCCTTATAATCGTCGAGATCCCGCATTCTCGTTTGGAATTTAAAAATAACAAATTCCCTTTCGATAAATCTACTACAGCAATACCAGTCGTTGTTCCAGGATCTACTCCTAATATGATATTTCTAAGAGAAAAGCTTCTTGGAGCAATATCCACATCAAGTGGGCGGAAATCAAGATTTGATTTGGATATTCGCTCTAGAGTCACCCTAACTAGCTCAGTTGATAGAGGTTTTATCTCAGCTCGAATTTCAGCTATCAACTTTTTCTCAAGTTGAACAATGTAGACTCTACGTTGAGGATATTCAAACACCTCCCATGAAATGTTTTTTCCGCGTAAAATCGACTCGATTTCATCTCCTGCTTGTGAAACTGCAGCACGACTGATCCGCTCATATCGAGGAGCGGACCAGCCACCTCGTCCATGACTCTTTTTCTTAGAGACCCGGATTCGAATCTCTTCTTCAAACGCCAATATTTCAAAACCAATTCGTTTTTGACATAATCGAGCACAAACCTCTGCTGTTTCCAAAGAGTTCATTTTCTGGACCCCAGAAGAGAAACTTAGCTCCTTTTTCAGTTTGTACTTACGAATAAGGGTAGTGATTTTTTCCATCCCGCTTCGTGGAGATCCAGTAACTTGAACCAACATAGTTTGAGGAGGAATTTTCTGAAGAAATCGAGTAATACCTTTTGCGCTTGGAGACAATTCGAAAATGTTATCCATGGCGATATAATCTGGTTTTAAATCTTCAATCTTGTTAAATAACGTTTTTCGGTTGATTTTTGCATATTTATCTATGTGGTTTCGTGTTAGAACAACAAGTGAAAAGATAGACCCCTTACTTGACCTATTGGTTCGAGCTAGGATATCTAATCCAAAAATAACAGATGCTTCTGACATAGTTACAAAACCAAGTGGTTACTCCCAGTTATCAAAGTATTTCAACAATAGCTCTGAAACTTCAGTGTTGATTGTCATTTGGAATTTTTTCTTAAAATAGTTAAGAATATTACTCAAATCTCTAGTCAATATTCTCTCAGCTTGTTCAGATTCGGTTTCGATATATTGAGGCCAATCGAAAAAGACAGGATAGTCATCTTCATTTAAGCGAATATTATATTCACTTAAATCACCATGGATATACCCGTTTTTCACTGCTTTTTGCATTTCATGAATGATATTATTAAATAATGTCAATATCTCTTCGTCTGTTTGAAATTCATTTTTTTTCATCCGATATAAGTCCTGTCCAATAATGGTTTTCATTGCTACAATATGCCGATTCTGAGCTATTGGTTCTGGTACACTTACTTCTGCCTTAAAAAGATCATTTAAGGCTTTATATTCTCGTTCTGCAGACAAACGACTCTCATAGAGGGGTGAAATATGACTTTTCAATGCAATAAAAGCTCTGGCTCTCTTTGTTGCCCGAAAATCCAGTTTTCCTAATCTATGTAATTTTAAAATAAATTCTGATCCATCGTCATCAACAGCTATTCGGATATCACTTTCTTTCCCTGCCCCAACTTCCGGGCCAATTTGTGAAATTATTCCCTTTTCAACCAATGCTTTTAAAGCGAGAGCATCATATCCAGAGAATGTTAAGGCAACGCCAAGATAATGGCGTTGACCTATCATAATTAATTTAAATTTTCGAAGCCTATTAAGTGCACTTCGTATTTTTTTCTCTGTGTATTGGAGATAAGCTGCTATTTCTTCTGTTGGCACCATCTCATGTCTTGCCATCAATACCTCAATAACAGAGAGAATTCTAAAATCAAATTGGGTGAGTTCACGAAAGAATTCAAGTATTGATAATGGCATGATTAGGCCCTATATTGTTTATCTGTCAGCAAGTGCAACTCTCGTCATTAACCTAAGAACCAAACTAATTTGATTCAAAAGTCTCGGGAGACCGTCGTTCTCATCATACGGACAATTTTAATAAATTATCTCTAAGTTACCACCTTCTTAACCATTAGTTATTTCTAATGTAAAAAATAATTTCTCCTTCTTTTAAAAGCTACAGCTATTTGGAGGTAAAAAACTAGTCAGTACTATCAGTTTCTTCAGAAAGTGGTTGTTCAGATCCTTTTAGCATCATTTTTATGATCCATCATTAGTCGACGAGAAGGAATGAATTCTTCTCGTAAATATGTTATGAGAGCTTCAACAGACATGAAAGTCTTATCAGAAAAAAAAGAAGTAAAAGGACTAAAGTGTTCTGTTGGAAATACAGCAAAGACATATTTATTGTTACGAAAGCCATAAGCTTGCTCATTAACGACACCGCTTGAGTGAACAATTTCGGGATAAAACACAATAACCATAGTTCCTTGATCGATGAGTTGAAAATCACGGTAAACTGTTTGGTAAAAATCAAACACTCGGATATCTTCGGGGATATCATTCATTTTTTTTTCTAATTCCATCGTCCCTGGATCGAACACCACGAACCCTAAATCCCTAAGTTTTCTCGCTAATGTTTTGATTTCTTTTTTTTTTGAATCTTCTTCAAGATGTGTCATTGGATAGGACAAATAGACCTTTTCACTTACTTCGTGCTCAAAAATTAACCGATAAAGAGTTTCTGGCGGTTGATGACGAGCAACAATGTAAAATGGCTTTTTTAGAGTTTCAGCCATGAGTTTTGTAGTAAAAGCTTCTTCCTCCTGCCAGATTCCCAATTGAAATCGATTATTCATTCCTTTCCAAAGTGTGTTTGCTTCTAGTGTCTCATAGATCTGATTAATTACATTGATGATTGTAATAAATAGATCAGGATTCAGTTTCGTTAAATAGAAGAAATCCCACCCAGCTAATAAGTGTTCTCGCCATCTGAAGGTAGCATGAGTATTAATAATAATTGCTAGTTCATCATGTTCTTCCTCGAGTTCCTCAACTTCCTTTAAAATGCGCTCGAAAACAGTAGATCTTAAAGCTTGAAGGGTTGGTGGGGATAGATCCAACATTTTTTCTCGCTTAACATCCATCCTAAGTTCTCGTGCGGTTTTCCACATCATCTGATTGGTGTTCATTATAACAATTGTTTTTTTGGGGTAATTCTTTCGAAGATAATTTTCTAAATCAGTTATCGCGTCGGATCTCCCAGATCCACTGATACCACTGACTATTACACGCATCCTTCTTTCAACCTTTGGACAAATTGAGTCTGGAGTAGTACTTTAGAGTATTCATCTGGAGAGTCTTAATTAAATTTTCTTTTCACAATCGAAAATCATTTTTGATATTAGGAGGGTATAGTCCTTTCATGGAAAAACATGGGAAAAGATTTCAATTATCTGAATCTACACTGGTAGCATTCGATCTTGATGGAACTTTGACAACTGCAGATTTTAGATCATCGTGGCAAGCTGTTCATGAATTTTTTGGAACTTGGGAAATTAATGGTGAACCAGTTTTACAAAGCTTTCTCAACGGAGAGATTTCCTACGATGAATTTTGTAAGGCTGATGCTGAAGCTTGGATAGGTCATACAGAGGATGAATATCAAGAAGCGATCGCTTCCATCGAGTTACGTAAGGGTACTGAAGAACTTATCTCTTTTTTGAAAAATAAGGGGTGCACGTTGATTATAATATCTATGGGACTTGAAGACATTGTTAAGAAAATTGCTATACAATTTGGGTTTAGTTATTGGATCGGAAATGAACTTCTTCGACAAAATGACAGAATTTCAGGAGGAGTTAAAATAAATGTAGGATGGGAGGAGAAAGGAAAAGTTTTAAAAAGCATTCTAAGGCGTCTTAAGAAGCTTCCTGAGAATTCAATAGCGATTGGAGATTCGACAGCTGATATAGACATGTTTAAAGTTGCAGGGTTATCTATCACAATTGAACCAAGCTCAGAACGTGTAGCTACTGCATCCGACATTGTTTGCCAGACTAAAAACTTGAAAGAAATTATTTCTTTCTTTCTATAAAATTATAATTAGTTTAATTTCTAAAACAATAACAATGAATTAGTTCAAATAATTCTTGAAATCGGTAACAGAGGATTATACAATTCCTCAACCTTATTGTTGCAAAAAATATTTCGAGATAATTAACGAAAGATGGATTTAATACTGTCTTCCTGCTCGAAAACTTCTTTACATTCTGATGAACATCCACTAATAAGTACAAAATGGAAGATGAACAGAAATCACTGGAAAATCAGTTATAATTCGATTCCTATTTAGTTTTAAATTTACAAATCGGAGAACAAATTATGAGTGACAATCCAACTTCAAAAAATTCTCATTTAATAGCAATTCGAGATTTAAATGAGCACGAAATCGTTGAAATTTTAGATTATGCAAAATTAATCAAACAAAATCCTTCTCGTTTTCATAACCAGCTTAATGGAAAAATACTAGCCTTGGCTTTTTGGGAAGCTAGCACCCGAACCCGATTATCTTTTGAAACTGCGATGTTAAGACTCGGAGGCAGTATTACTGGTTTTTCGAGTAGTATGGGAACTTCTCTTGAAAAAGGGGAGTCACTCTCTGATACAATAACAATGTTGGCCAATTATGCAGATGGTATTGTGATTCGTCATCCATTACGAGGTTCAGCTAAGCTAGCTGCGGAGATTGCTCAAAAATTTGGAGTGCCAGTTATTTCGGGAGGATCAGGTAGTCAAGAACATCCTACTCAGGCACTTCTTGACATATTTACAATTCGTGAATATTTTGGCCGACTCTCAGGATTGAATGTTGCCCTTATGGGAGATCTACGATATAGTAGAACAATTTCATCACTCCTTTTAGCTTTAAGTAAATTTGGTAGGAATACGATTAACCTCATCTCTCATCCTTCTTTACGCTTACAGGAAGACCTACGTTTAGATCTTAAAGAAACAAATTTGGAATTAATCGAAACAGAGAATATTTCGGAGGTAATTAGCGATTTTGATGTTCTCTATGTCACAAGATTGCAAAAAGAAAGATTTCCTGATCCAATGCTTTATCAGAAAGTCAAAGGCTCCTACCAATTACACTCGTCCTTAATCAAATCTGCAAAGGATTCATCGTTAATTTTACATCCTCTTCCTAGGGTGGATGAAATCCCATATGAGATAGATCGATTCCCACAAGCAAAATACTTCATTCAAGCAAAAAATGGTGTTTACATAAGAATGGCCATCTTAGATCAGCTATTGGGAGATAATTCTGTTGAGTAGTTTAGAAGACAAGACAAAAAAAGAGTTAATTGTAGCGAAAATCGATAATGGAATAGTTATCGACCATATTACTCCTCCTGGTAGAGCTTTTTATGCATTAAAAGCTCTGAATATTGATGAAAACTTTCCTCATTCTGTTTTTGTAGCTATTAATCTTCCTTCACGTAAATTTGGACGTAAAGATATATTAAAGATACGTAATATGAACAGAGAGGATTTAAATATTAAAAAGTTAGGATTACTGATATCTGGCAGCAATATTGCATACATCAAGGATTATAAAATAATTGAAAAAGAGAAAATTAAGATTCCTAGGAAGATTTCAGGATTATTAAAATGCCCAGGATTAAATTGCATAACAAGCCAACATGAGGATGTTGAAACTGAATTTAAAGTATTAGATAATCATGATCCTATAAGTCTCCGATGTGTTTATTGTGATGTTATCTTCAATATTCATGAGAATATTTCATTAATGCTCTGATTATGATGATGAAAGACCTAAAAACCACTATTGGAAATGTTGAAATCAGAAATCCACTAATTCTGGCTTCAGGTATTTTGGGATCAGCCTACTCCACCCTCAATAAAGCGTTTCATGAGGGATTTGGGGCAGTAACAACTAAATCAATTGGTAAAAACCCACGTGAAGGAAATCCGAATCCATCAGTCCTTTATATTCCAGAAATCAATTCAATTATCAATGCAGTAGGCTTGGCCAATCCTGGTTGTTCTAAATTTAGGGAGGAGCTTCAGTATATTGATTCAGATGTAAAACTTATAGTATCAGTTTTTGGTTCTTCCCCTAATGAATTAGTTTCTGTAATAGAATGTATTAGAGAAACTAGAGTACAAATCGAACCTATCGCATTTGAATTAAATTTGAGCTGTCCTCATGTGAAAAAAGTAGGTATGGCTGTTGGTACGGATCCAGAAGTTGTTGAAGAGATAGTTAAGAAGGTAAAAACCACTTTTAATATTCCAATTTGGGTTAAACTAACTCCCAATATCTCTGATATAACGAAGATCGTAGATAGCTCTTAATCCAATAGGTTTGATAGCTTCACCTGAAAGTCCCCCTCGAATATTTCCTAAAATTG
>JBHLPQ010000309.1:0-3086 GCA_048939265.1 Promethearchaeota archaeon | reverse complement strand
ACTCATTTGGTTTTATCCATAATGAATGATTAGCTTTGTATATGAAATATGCGCGAGCGGGGGTGGGGTTCGAACCCTGCCACAAATGGAGATATCTCTCGTAACTTTCCCCTTTTTTATTTAGCACACGCGCACAAACTCTAAGATATTCCATCTATGTAATTTTGCGCGTGCTAATGTATTCTACTAACGGGACTGAATGAACGATATAGAAATCAGGACGCTCATATTCGCCTTTCAAGGTCACGAAAACATAGTAGAGGCTGTCTTCAACTAAATTTTTGCGCGCGCTGGATCCTTAAGTCTCCTTTCTCGCTATCGTGCATCCATCGTACGCGCGCAATTTATATATTTACTAAAGATAAAATAACAAATACGTGAAGAATTCAAGGAGATTGTATGAACTCAAATTCTGATAATGAAGAGGATAGACAACTTCATAATACACTAAGATTTGAAATGGGATTGGAAAAATTAAAGGAATTATTCAACGATCTAGCTTCAAAAGATAAAGAGGAATTAATTAGGCAACTGAATAATGAAGATCTACATTTTCCAACACTATACATTCTATACAATGAGATCATAGAATCAGGTATACTTAACAAATTAAATGAGAGAAACCAATTATCAATTGAATTATTAAATAATTTCAAATCTTTTAAACCGAAAAACAAAGACGATCTCATTTCAACGCTACATCATTTTAACATTAGCTATGATGTCGAATTGGCTCACTTTGTATTGAAATGGATTTTCATGACTGGAAGCAGTGTTTTGACCCTAGATGATAATTATACGACGTTTATTGATATAGTTGCTGTACTACTGTTAAGAGAATTTAGAGACTATACAATTCTTCTTCCTACGATCGACCTAATGTTTCAACGTGATGAGGAAGAGATCGATACTCATAACCTAATCTGGGCATTCTTCGAAGCAAACGAACCTAAAAGCCTCAGTTATATAGCGAGTAGATTAAGATCTAAGAAGCCTAAAGAGAGAGAATTAGCTAGACTTCTTCTTGAATTTGTCCCAGGTATCGATCTCAATATAGATGATGGGACAGTTCAGTATAGTGCATATCAGAGATGGTACGAGGAAAATGGACATTTCATTTATTATACAGGTCAAACACGAAATCAGACAAGTATACCGGTTCGCTATAAAGTTGATTATAAAGCCAAGTATATTGGACATTTTTACTCAATCGATTCTGAAAAGATAAGCGATTATCTATCAAATGAAGAAATCCAAATTATCACTATCTTTGAAAGTGTTGATGAGGATAAAAAAATCCGATTAGCAGATTACTCAGCGTTTCTTCGTAATACGAATCCTATTGTATGGAAAGATTGGATCCACAAACCGATAGAGACACAGCTTAAAGAAGCTGAATAAGGGAATCGGAATGATAATAATCGATGGAGCTCCTATAGATCCGAGTACAATTAACTGGAATTATCCTTGGCCTCTTGGTACCATGGGAAATAAAGTTATAACGAAAATGGCAAATAGCAACGAAAAATATTATCGTAATAGTGTATACGAATTACAGTTTGAAGTAAAATTACGTTTAGAGATTATCGAAGCCGCGAAGGCTCTATCCAAAAGTCAAGTATCATTTGCGACTTTTTCGGGTATAACATTCAACACTACCTTTTGGGAGAGTATATATGTTTCTGGTATTGGTAATGGATTTCGACTCAAAAAAAATTGGTATTCTAAACCAGCATCAGCAATTAAAGACATCTTCACTAATGGTTCTAAATATAAATTTGAATGCGCATCTGCAATGGTAGTGGTATATTATAAAGCAGTTCTTGAAATGTTTGAGGAAGATAGATTCAATAAAGTGTTCAATAAAGGATTGCTGATCTGCGACTGGTATAAAGACCCCAATCCGAAACAGTATCCATTATGGTATACACCCGGATTTCTCGGTTTAAAGTATGAACCAGACCAGTTTCCTGGAGACCAACGATATTTTAATAACCCTGATGTGACAGCTCAGGGTAAAGCTGCAGGGTGGCAAGGAGAAAACGTTATCGACCTCGGAGATGGAACTTATTTTGGTCACCCCTTTGGTATTGTATCTGCTACATACATTATAGGTCAATTGAACCAACATAAAAAACCGGGAGGAAAGAGCGCATATTTAATGATTGACGCAAATCGTCCAGATTTTCAGGCTCTATTTAAGCAAATGTTTGGATGTTTTATCGCAACAGCTGCATATAATTCTGATCTTGCCAGTGAGGTGCAATTCTTAAGAGATTATAGAGATACAACGATTAGGCAAAGTACTATTGGACAGTTCGCTCTACACATCTTCGAGACTTTTTACTATAAATTTTCACCATCTTTAGCAAGTATAATATTGAAATCTGTTCATTTACGAAAATTTACCAGATTACTTATCGTTGATCCCATAGTAAAATTACTCTCTGCTATTGTCTTTATGACAAATAAGAAGATCAGAAAGGGGATCCAAGACGACGTATATAAACATATTTCGTCAATCTATCTCGGATTTCTTATAATATCCCAAGGCATTGGCTCATTGATTTATTTAAGTGGACTGATACATTTTTTTACATTAGTAATTTCAACACTTATTCAGCAAAGCACATTCTATAGCATTCTCCGTTCGGTGCCTCTGTTTATCATAGGGTTAATACTTATGAATGTCGGAAGAAAAACATCTAATCACATCTATAATGCATATATCTTTGAGTACAAAAGTAAAAAAATTTAACTTCTCTAATTATTTTTTTTAAAAAAAACGCGCGTGCACGAAACAGTTGCCAATAAATTCGCTACGCGGATGCGAGCACCCAATATAAACGCGCGTATGTGTTCAGGTGTGAAATGAACCCTACCCTTAGTGGAGATATCTCCCGTCTCTTTCCCCTATTTTTATTCTCCCGTAGATGAAAGCCTTAAGTAGGCATGCATTTGCTTTTAAATTAATTCCTAGCTTCGAGTTCACCAGTGGCTATCATAACATTCTTTCCACCAACAAGTATCTCAATATTATCACCGACATCTTTTGATTTTAAATAAAGCAGTGAAGGACGCCCCAT
>JBHLPQ010000308.1:0-3086 GCA_048939265.1 Promethearchaeota archaeon | reverse complement strand
TTAAGGTATGAAAAGAAAATAGAGCCAACAATTTTAAAAACGAATCTTATCTTAAATTAATAAGATTTTATATGACTATTGAATTGATTGGAAACCTTAATGTGTTTTCAATAAAAGTCACAATAACTAACAGGTTGAGTTTTACTAGAGAATCAATTAATTTCATAAGTTTGTCACACCAATTTCTTTTTCTTAAGTTCAGGAATCTTCCTGAATAGAAAAACCGATCAAAAACACGTAGAACCTGTGAATTTCAATGACAAGAAGAACTGTTTTTGAGGTAGGGTTAATGTATGATGGATTCTCAGTTATCCGAAGACAATTTATTGAACCTGCAGATTTATATCAAACCCCTCTTCTTGTGGGAGAACTACTATCAATCATTCAGGATTTCTCCTTGACATTTTATAATTAAATCCCTGAAGTTCTCCAAATGGAGGGGTTCACAATCAGTTTATATCGATTCGAATGCGGAAGAGAAGAGAAAATTTTTCTTCTTTATGCAATTTCTAAAGCAAGCACAGAATTTATCCGAAAAACACTTGTGAGTCTGGCAACAGAACTCAAAACTTTCGATACAATACTCCTACATTGGAACATTGATACTGAGAGTTTAAGAAATTTATTACCAATTTTTGATGAGCTCTTTCTTTTAATTAATAGGTGATATCTCTTACGTTAGATTTAAGGAAAACTCTTAAAATTGAAAAATCCTCAAGATTATCTACAAAATTAAGGGATTTCTAGTCATTTCTATTTTATAGAATTTTGTGCGATTGCACCAAATATATATACTAGTTTTGTGCATTAGCTCATAGGTGATGAAATGCCTAGAGGAGATAGAACTGGACCAAGAGGATTTGGGCCAAGAACAGGCCGAGGTTTGGGATATTGTAGTGGATTTTCTACTCCTGGATATACCAAGGGGCCAGGTATGGGTATGGGCTGGGGAGGCGGTTGGGGACGCGGCTGGGGTCGAGGAGGTGGCTGGGGACGTGGTGCTGGTTTCGCCCCTTATCCATATCCTTACTATTCAGAAGCAGTTCCTCCTTACCCCATACCTCCAGCGGGTCCTGTCACACTTGATCCGAAAGAAGAGTCAAAATTTCTAGAACAGACATTATCAAGTTTACAGAATGAGATTAAACAGATAGAGAAAAGATTGGAAGAACTGGCTAGCGAAAAGAAAGAATAATTATCCTTTCTACACGTTTTCAGCCAATTTTTTCTCTTTTTTTGCTTTTAGTTCAAGTCTCAGAGACAGTTCTAATAATGGAACATTTCTAAGAAGATTTAAAACAATTAGAATTCAGACATTGTTGGTAATAATGATGAGAATTGGAATCATTATTTGTGATCGTTACAAATCTTGTGATGGGGGAAAGTGTTTTAGATCAGTCAGGCATCGTGAAGGAGCATTTAGACGGTATTCAAAGGATGAATCGTTAGAAGTTGTATCCTACACGAGTTGTGGAGGGTGTCCTGGAGGAAATGTTGAAAATGCCGTGATGGGGATGAAAAATTATGGAGCTCAAGCAATTCATTTTGCCACAGGTGTTCTAGCGGGTTATCCTCCCTGCATCTACCTTGATACTCTTAAGAAGTTTATTGAGGAGAAAACCGGATTACCTGTTGTTGTAGGAACGCATCCAATGCCAACCAATTATATTAAAATGCACGAAATTCTTGATGATTGGTCAGAAACTCATAAAAGGATGTTAACAGAATATGAATTGATGGTTCCAGATGAAACAGTGAAATATGATTCCTCATTACCTGATTATGGAAAAAACCTTCAGAAAGAGCTTCAGAGTGAAGAAAAAAAGTAATTTTAAATGTAAAATATACTCCTATCTTGTGCTTTGAATAAATCGGGATTTAAATTTGCGTTTTTTCTCCCATTTATTTCTCTCTGAACGTAGCTGGAATAAGTCTACGTCTTTGTATATCAGCCCTTCTTCTCCCGCAGGGATAGTTCGCTCGATTCGTTCTTTTTCTGGCGTATAGATGGAAGATCCCCCAAACTCCCCAATATTGGCAAAGAAGCAGTAGGCATAAATTGATCGACGCGCGTCGAAATGAGCCGCTTTAAAATCCGCAGTGACTGGTGTAAATGATAAGTTGAAAATCAGATCAATTGGAGGTTCAAAATTTTTCAATTCCACTCTTAAATCCATATCGAGGAAATCCCGACAAATAACAATTGCTATTCTTCCATATTTTGTGTTCCCAATTATCATTTTTCTTTGACCAGTTTCTACATCAATACCTTCAGTGAACCTTTTGTCTGCATATGTGATAGTGGCTGGGATATGCTTTTCCTGTTCCCAAAGGATTCCATCTGGACTAAGAACTACACTAACATTTCTTTTGGTCTCTCTTTTGTGATATGAACCTGGAATAATGTACATTTGAAATTGCGTTGCATATCTAGAAATTGTATCCAAAAGCTGAGTATAATTCAGGTCAATAGAGAGCTCTGGGAAAATTAAAATGTCCACTCCTTTGGTCTGAGCTTCCTCAATCATTTCTTTCACTTTTAATCCGATGATATTCACTTTTTCTTTTTTCAAGCTTAATAATCCTGAATGAAATTCTTCATAGAATTCACTAAGAAGATTCTTTTCTGTTGTAAGACCAATTTGAGCAACCCCTACCCGGCATTTACTTTTCTGAGCGTCAACTTGTTCTTTTAAAAAGTCTTGATAGATCAGTTGGTATTTTTCTTGGAGGTCCATTCTTGAAATTGGAAAAAATTGCCGCCCTAGATCTTGGATGAAACTTGCTTTCAGGGTTTCAATGATATAATCTTGGAGTTGGACTCCTTCTAGTCGCTCCTTTAGACGGGTTTTATCGTAGTACTGGATTGTTTCATTATCAAATGCCTCTTGTTGTCGAATAATTTTTGGTAATAAATAAGAGAGTTCTTTATCTTCTGCAGTATTCATAGCTTGGTTAAGATATGCCTTCGCTTTTTGAATATCTCCTTCAATTAAACTCACTTTAGAGCTTAGGAGAAGAGCATCAATCTCAATGAATGGTGCATTCTTGAACCGACCTAGGTCGATCAGCTTTTGAAATAAGAC
>JBHLPQ010000023.1:0-29074 GCA_048939265.1 Promethearchaeota archaeon | reverse complement strand
TCTTTCTAACCATTTCAAAGATACAGATTATTTTCCGAATGATAGAATTTTAGCCTCAGGGGAGTTTGGAAAACACAAAGAAGAAGGATTTATTCACTTTCTCCGTAAATTTCAGCTAACAAACACACCTAGAAGCTGTGCAATGATAGGAGATCTAGGGGGGGATATTATTGCAGGAAAAACGGTAGGTCTCACAACATTTGCATTTACCACTGGTTATTCTACTCCTGAGACTTTGTTAGTAAACAAACCAGACGCTAATTATGAAACTTTACTTGAAATGGAAGGAGCCGTTCATCTTTTTTTAGCAGAGGAGAAGTGATCTTATCTTTAACAAAGCTTTTAGCCCACAATCCATCCTTTTGCTTTTTCAATAGCTTTACTCCAATGAGAAATCATTTTCTGCCTTTGATCAGCATCCATTTGGGGTTTAAAGGTACATTCTACAATCCATTTTTCACGTAACTCGTTAATATCCCAGAAACCTACTGCAAGTCCAGCAGAATAAGCTGCACCAAGAGCTGTGGTTTCCTCGATCTTAGGACGGATACACTCGATATTCAATAAATCAGCTTGAATCTGCATTAAAAGATTATTTTTAGAAGCACCCCCATCTACTCGTAAACTCTGAAGTTTAATTCCACTATCTTTCTCCATTGCGTTGAAAACATCTAGCGATTGAAACGCAATGGATTCTAGCACAGCTCGAGTAATGTGAGCTCGATTACTTCCTCTTGTAAGACCAACTAATGTGCCTCGCGCAGTACTATCCCAATGAGGAGCAAAAAGACCCACGAAAGCTGGTACAAAATATACCCCCCCATTATCAACCACAGAATTTGCGAGTTCTTCGGACTCAGAAGCAGAGGAGAAGAACTTTAATTGATCACGAAGCCATTGAATTGCCGCACCACTAATAGCAATACTTCCTTCCAATGCATAAACTGGTTTTGTACCTATACCATAAGCTACAGTCGTAAGGAGTCCCGAATCAGAATGCACAATTTTACCCCCCGTGTTTAGTAAGAGAAAGTTACCTGTTCCATAAGTGTTTTTAGCCATTCCTGAATCAAAACATACCTGGCCGAATAGTGCTGCCTGTTGATCCCCAAGATCACCAGAAATAGGTGGATTACCTTTCATTCCGTTAATAACGATATTACCATAAAGATTTGAATCGCTGGACGGTCTTATTTCAGGTAAAATAGATTGGGGTATCTTTAACTGCTCTAACAATTCCCCATCCCACTTAAGCGTTTTGAGATCCATTAACATGGTGCGAGAAGCATTTGAATAATCAGTAACATGAACTCCCCCATTGATACCCCCAGTTAGATTCCAAATCAACCAAGTATCTATATTCCCAAAAAGCAATTCACCTTTTTCAGCTTTAGACTGAGCTCCTGAAACATTGTCTAGTAACCACCGAATTTTGGGACCAGAAAAGTAGGTCGCTATAACTAATCCTGTTCGTTCTTTAACTAGAGATTCTAAATCCTCCTTTTTAAGATTCTCACAAATTTCTGCTGTTCGAACACACTGCCAAACAACAGCATTGTGAACAGGAAGACCTGTTTTTCGATCCCAGATAACTGTTGTTTCTCGCTGATTAGTAATGCCAACAGCAGCAAGATCCCCAAGCGAGATCCGAACATTCTTCAGGGTTTCTCGCATCACATGTTGAGTATTAGCCCAAATTGCCAAAGGGTCATGTTCAACCCATCCAGGTTGAGGAAAAATCTGTTCATGTTCTTTATAATTCGAACCAACTAAGTTACTGTCTTTATCAAAGACCATAAATCGTGTACCTGTCGTTCCCTGATCAACAGCACCTATATATTCCTTTTTTTCCATTTCTTAGACTCCATTAACATAAGAATAAGCTGATCACAAGTAGAATTTCATTAAATGACCTGTTATGTTTTGTATTGTCTTATATGGATTTATCTTGTTGTTTAATGTAGGTTTTAATTGTATTTAGTGGTAGTATGGTTTCACGATTCTTGACTTGAATGATTTTATAAGCCTTCGTTTGAGGAAATTGAGATAAGAATTCATCCAGTAGGTTTTCCCTCACAACTAAGATGTTTCCCTGTTCACGTGACAATACAGCATCAAGTATTGGATAATATCCACTCCCCTGAAGTTCTAATTGACCAATTTCATCAATAAAAAGGTAATCACTGTCTATACCTGCTTTGATACTTGATATTGTTCGGTTTAAATTATTTTTATGAATCCGAAACCGACCTATTGGTATAAATTCTACTCTATCATTAGCTTCAAAAGATATTTTTACTTTTTCAACAACTAAATAAAACCATTTCTTGTCATTTTGAAGAGTAATTACCCCACTTGTTGTTACATTTGTTTGATTTAGATATTCCAGTACCTGCCAACATAAGGTGGACTTTCCAGCTTCTATTGGTCCTGTAATTATGAACGAATAACCACCCAAGATTGATCAACAACCTAAATCAGACTTTCTTGACTAATAAGAAATGAAAAGTTTCCAACATGGGAATTCTAACGTTTTATTTTCCAAAACTTGGGAATTAACGCTCCTGTTTGATTTCGATACTCAATGTATGGTGTTCCAAATCGCTTTATCAAGTCCTTTTCTTCAAAGTAGATATAGATAGGAACATAAAATACAACGAAGAATGTCATCCAAATGACAAGGAATAATGAATTAACTAACAAGGTAACTACTATATATAAGGGCATCTCTCCCCAAACACCAGGATGACGGATATACTGATAAATCCCACCATGAAGCTTAGTTTCTTTTGATGGTTTCATATGTTCCTCACCTCCATCCTGCATGGCTTTAATCAGAATTAGGATGCATGGGATGGTGATAATTACTCCAACAATAAACCCAATGAAAGGATCGGGATGAATATGCCAATTAAGTTCAGGTACAGGAAACCAAATCCAAAGAATTGTATTAATAACCATTATAACTGCAAAAATGCTCATAATTATTCGAAACCTATAACACTCTCCCCACGCTTTCTCTCCTCGCTTTTCTTCCCGAGTTACAGGCATTACACTAATAATACTGAGATAAGAAAACATTAATGCACTAATGTGTAACGAAAGGAGGTTTATCCATGGAATTAAATTGAAATCATTCATGATCATCACCAAGATTAATTAATCTCAATCTACCCACGCTTCTAGCCTCCTAAATAGAAGCATATATGATGTGCACTAGTTACATAGGGGAGAAAGATTGATCTTTAAAAAAGAAATGGAATTAGGAGATTATCCTACATCAGTTATTCCATCACTGGTTATAGCAAAGACTGTTTCATTTTCAGGGAGTAACGGAGAGTCAGCAATTCTGGCAATTCTGCGTTCACCTTTCGATTTTCGAAGATATACTCGAGTATGACTGGCATGGGCTACAATATTCCCACCAACTGGGGCTGTTGGATCACCAAAGAACATATCGGGCTTCGAATGAACTTGATTAGTTACTATCACTGATAAATTCCCAACCTCTGCTACTTTGAGAAGGGTGTGAATATGTTGGTTTAGTTTTTGTTGCCGTCCTGCAAGTGTACCACGTCCAACATATTCAGCACGAAAATGAGAAATAAGGGAGTCCACAATTAAAAGCCCAATCCTTTCAGTTTGACTGTCTTTAGCAACTTTTTCTGCTAGAACCATCTGATGATCACTATTGTACGCTCGGCCATGCATGATATTTTTCAAGACCTTTTTGATATTGATATCTCCATCCCAACGCTTACTCATATCAAGGATTCTTTCAGGACGAAACGTACCCTCAGTATCAATGTAGACTACTTTTACAGGCTCTTTATCATCCACATTTAGACCACCCATTTCACGAGGGAGTTGAGCAGTAATACACAATTGGTGAGCAATCTGGGTTTTCCCAGTTCTATACTCTCCGTAGAACTCGGTCATGGAACCAGTCTCTATGCCTCCTCCAAACAAGTCATCTAGAGAGGCAGATCCTGTAGTGATTTTTAACATGTTTCTTCGGCGTTCTAAGACTTCCTCGGCCGTAGTAAATCCAAAATCTAATGCATCTCTAGCAGCTTGAATGATCTTCCTGGAAGTAGCTTCTCCCAAATTACCAACTGCTACTAATTCTCCGATGCTAACTGTTGCAAGAGATTCCAACGTCCCAAATCCAGAGTCTTGAAGTTTCTTCGCAGTAGCAGGGCCTATGCCTGGAAGATCACCGATATTAGTTACTCCTCCTTTGCTATCCTTTGAGACAATTGGAGTTGAGATTAATTTATTATTATCCAAAGAGTTTGATACAACTTCAGATTGGTCAGTGTTCTTTTTCTCTTCCTCTTTCTTGCTGCGTGATGTAGTCTTCTTTTTACGAGGTGGCAAATTGATTCAACCTTGAACGATTTGATAATGAGTATTGAATAACTAAGCACCTTTTTAACTCAACAGAGTATAAATTCAATATGATGCTTAGTTAATTTGCTTATTACTAATGGTACTAAGGAAAATGCTGGTTCACTAAAGATTTACAATAATGAGAGAGATGATTCAAGAAAATGACGGGAAATTTGTTGATACTTGAGGTGGACTTGTAGTGTTAAAGCGAACTCCTCATACAGTGATAACGAAACAGTCTCTTCTACCCATTTTCGTCATTTTCAGTGATCTCACTCTATGATTAGGTAGTCTTTTCGTACTATCCAGACCAAGTGATTGAAGGTAGATTTCGAAGAGGAATTTTAGAGTACTCATATTTTGGATAACCCATTGATAGAACCGCAAGAACTCCGTATTTGTCCATTATGATTCCTAATTCTTCTGCAATTTTTGGATTTCGGCGGATTGCTTCAACAGCATAACCAATATTCACAGTTCCTAACCCATTCGCATGGGCTGCTAACATCAAATAAGCCACTGCAAATCCAACATTTAAGGGGGCCATCGAATCATTTTTAGGCGCAAACACAACGATAATAACAGGAGGATCGTAAAAAAGAGCATCTCTCCCTTTCTCAGTTTCAGTTAACCAATACTCCCATTTTCGAATTCGTCGTAATGTGGTTGGGTCATCTGATTGGGAAGACTTGAAGATTTCTAGCACCTTAGCATAAAAATTTCTTACATTTGTTACGAATGGAGTAATAGCTTGGTTTTTCAGAATAAGATATTCAACATTCTGTAAATTACTACTTGTTGGAGCATAGCGTGCTTCAGAGATAAGTTGTTCTATTAACTCTCTTGAAATCGTCTTCTCTTTGAAATTTCTAATTGCTCTTCTTGTTCGAAAGAGAGTGTACAGATCTTGAGGATTGACTCTAAATGGTGTTGGGATTTCTTGAAATTCTGTATAATCAAGTTTTTCATGTCGAATAGCATCCTCAGGGCAAATGGCTAGACAATGCCCACATAAAATGCAATACTCTTCAAACTCTACTCTTACAATGTCTTGATCCATATAAAATAAATTTGAAGGGCAAGATTCGATACAATATCCACATTGGATACACAATTCGGGGATTATCTCAATCATAGACATTTTAACACTCCAGTAAGTTGAATTAGATTGAGATAACTCATTGTTTAAAATAAAAGCGTTGAGATATCTCCTATAGGTCGTTGTTTGAAAACGTACCCATTAGTTTATACCGAATTACTCCTGATCAGAAATTCATGCAGTAAATCAAATGAAATGAAACGTTCACCTTTAGATTATAATCTGGAATGTTTATTAATAAGGAGTGAGGAAATTTATTGTTGAAAGGGGTAAATCTATATGAGCTTAGAATCTCTATTGGAGAGGCAAGACATTCCCTCTGAGGTACAAGAGGTCATTAAAAAGGAATTGTCTGAAATAAAAAGAACAAAAGCGAGGCTAGAATATCTTCTTAAGTCAGGGCCAGCGATCATCTATGCTTGTGAACCGTGGGGGAATTTTCAGACAAAATTCATGAGTGAAAATGTGAGAGACATCCTTGGTTTTGATTCAGAAGATTTCCTCTATAACCCTTCTTTTTGGGTTGACAGATTACATCCTGAAGATAGACAACGAGCCACAGAATCTTTTTCCAAGATCCTTGACACACTCTTCTTTAGTGAAATATATCGTTTTCTACAGAAGGATGGAACCTACCGTTGGATGCTTGAGGAAGCCAACCTCATTCGAGATGAGAATGGAGATCCTTTAGAGATTGTTGGTTGTTGGACTGATATAACAGTACAAAAGAATGCAGAGGAGCAACTTCTGAGGGAAAGGGAAAACCTCTATCGAATCTTAAATTCAACAGATGATGTTATCTTTATTATAAATTCCCAACATGAAATAGAATATATCAACGCTGCAACTGAGAAAGAGTTTGGGCCTGTCGAAGGAAAGAGGTGTTATAATTATTTTAATGATTTTCTTGAAGCTTGTTCGTGGTGTACGATCGAAGATGTGACCAATGGTGAAACAATTCGTCGAGAGAAGACTTTAACAAAAAATAAAAAGACTTATGATATGATTGATACCCCTTTTAGAAATACAGAAGGAGAAACCTCAAGTTTAGCAATTTTACGGGATATAACTGAACGAAGGAAAACTGAAGAGGCCTTAAAAGAGAGTGAAGAAAACTTCAGAGAGCTAGTGGATCTACTTCCAACTACTGTTTTTGAAATCGATCCTTCAGGCAATTTCTTATTCTCTAATCGTCATGGACTCCAGGTTTCTGGTTATACGCAGGAAGATCTTGACCAAGGGTTGAATGCTCTCCAGCTATTTGTACTAGAAGATCGACCAAAGGTTAAACAGAATATTAAAAGAATCTTAGGGGGAGCGAGGGTCGAGGGAAACGAATATACAGCCCTCAGAAAAGATGGAAGTAGGTTCCCCGTTCTAGTATACTCGGCTCCAGTATATCGAAATGATAAACCAGTAAAGTTGAGAGGAATAGTTGTTGACATCACTCAGCTAAAGGAAACGGAAAAGGCTTTACGAGAGAGTGAAGAAAAATATCGTTCTTTTGTTGAGAATTTTGAAGGGATAGCTTTTAAGGGGTATAAGGACTTTTCAGCAGGATTTTTTCACGGGAAAGTAGAAGAAATAACAGGATATACCGAGGAGGCTTTTATTTCTGGAAAAATAAGCTTTAATCAATTAATCTACCAAGAAGACATTCAATGGATTAAGAATGATGTTAAAAAATTTATGTCTTCTTCTCAGAAGGCAACTCAACGAGAATATCGCATTATAGATAAAAATGGTAACCTACACTGGATCCAGGAGTCAATTCAGAAGTTTTATGATGAGAAATTGAAGAAGAAAGGTGTATATGGCACCCTTCTCGACATCACGGAACGGAAACTGGCAGAAGAGGCATTACGAGAAAGCCAGGAATTATTTACTCAATTTATGGATCATATCCCTGCTTCTGTCTTCATAAAAGATCAATATTCTGTAATGCTTTTTGCTAATAAATTCTCAAAGGATGTCTTTGGAGGAGAGAGGTGGATAGGGAAGACCGTCATGGAACTATTCCCAGAAGAAACAGCAAATAAAATGATCACTGATGATCAAAAAGCCCTGAATGAAGGATTACAAATTATCATAGAGGATCTAAAGGATATAAATAACGTTGTTCATACCTACCGAACCTATAAGTTCCCAATTAAGCGAAAAGACAAGGAAAGCTTGCTTGGGGGTATTGCGATTGATGTAACACTAGAACAGAGAACAAAAAAACTTCTTCGAAAAGAACGAGAAAATTTCTACAATATTTTGAACACAATTAACGATCTGATCTATATTGTAAACTCTGAATTTGTTATAGAATTTGTCAATGCTGCTCTTGAGAGAGAATATGATAGCAGTGCAGTCGGGAAAAAGTGCTATGAATACTTCAATGGCTTTGATGAATTATGTCCTTGGTGTACAATAAAAGAAGTTCTTGAAGGGAATACAGTTCGATGGGAAAAAACCCGTACTCAAAATCAACAAACTTATGACATAATTGATACACCATTTAGAAATTTAGATGGTAGTAGTTCATTACTGTCAATCCTTAGAGACATTACTGAACGAAAACAAATCGAGGAGGCTTTAAAAGAGAGTGAGCAGAATTTCAGAGAACTGGTTAATCTTCTCCCTGCAACTGTTTTTGAAATCGATCCGTCAGGTAATTTCCTATTCTCTAATCGGCAAGGATTGGAGATTTCAGGCTATACTCAAGAAGATTTAGACCAAGGTATAAATGCACTCCAGTTGTTTGTTTTAGAAGATCGACCAAAGGTTAAGAGAAACATCGTAAAGATCCTGGGGGGAGAAAAGATTGTGGGACACGAATATACAGCCCTAAGGAAAGATGGGAGTAAATTTCCTGTTTTAGTATATTCAGCTCCTGTATATCGTGATAAAAAGCCAGTCAAATTGAGAGGAGTAGTTGTTGATATTACTTTGTTGAAAGAAACAGAACAGGCTTTACGAGAGAATGAGCAGAAGTTTCGGACTTTCATTGAAACATTACCAGCTCCAGTCTGGATTTATCAAAATTATCAGTGTCGTTACGTCAATCCCGCAGCAGAGCAGATTACAGGCCACACGAGGGAAGAGCTATCTTCAATGAAATTTTGGGACTTTCTCCACCCTGATTACAAAAATGTGGCTATTGAAGGAGGAAAGGCCTTAGAAAAAGGTTTATCCCCATCTATCACTAGTACGATTGTAAAAACTATAAGTGATAGTGGGAATGAAAGATGGTTAGACACTCGATTAGAACTGATTGAATTTGAAGGTAAACAAGCAACTCTGATATTTGCTATGGACATTACTGAGCGGAAAAAAGTAGAAGAAGCCTTACAGGAAAGTGAGGAGAAGTACCGCTCCTTTTTAGAGAATTTTCAAGGCATCGCATTCCGTGGGAGGATTGATTTCACGCCAATTTTCTTTCATGGTCAGGTTGAGGAGATCACTGGGTATACTGAAGAAAATTTCGTGTGTGGAACCCCGAGATGGGACCAGATCATCTATCAAGAGGACCTTCCAAGGATTTATGATTCTATTAAGGGAATAGCTACTATTCCAAACTACGCAATAGAACGAGAATACCGCATTATTCATAAAAATGGCAAGCTTCATTGGATTCAAGAACGCATTCAAAACCTTTGTGACGAATTTGACCGACCAATTCTTGTTCAAGGGACTATTTCTGATATCACTGAACGAAAACGAGCTCAAAATGCCTTAAAAGAAAGCGAGGAAAGATTACGTAAATTTATGGAGTCTGCAACGGATGGATTCACCCTCCTTGACTCAAATTTAAATTTCATAGATATCAACAAGGCGGGGCTGGAAGGGCTTGGATTGTCTAAAGAAGAAGTACTAGGGATGAATATTCTGGATATATTCCCATCTCTTCGAAATACTGAGAGGTATGAAGAGTATTTGGAGGTTATAAAAACAGGACTTCCATACATTAGAGATGATGTCATTTATTCTGATCCAAGAATTGAGGATAAGTACTTCTCAGCACGGGCCTTTAGAGTAGGGGAAGGACTTGGGATTATTTCAACTGACATCACGAATCGAATGAAAGCTGAAACAACGAGAAAAGAACTCGAACAGCGACGTGATAGCTTTGTTTGGATGACCAGTCACGAACTCCGAACCCCCTTAACCGTGCTTACGGGATATTGCGACTTCTTACTGGAACATCTTAACGATTTAGCCCAAAAACGCATTACAAACATTTTGGGAGTTATGAAAAACAATCTAGATAGGTTAGAACGATTGACAAGCAAAGTGAGTACAATAGGCCAAATTGAGAGGGGTATATTTGAGATAGAAAAAACCTCAATGAATCTGTGTGACTTTCTACAGGATACACTCGAACCTTACCACCAACTCTTGGGAAGGGACCAATTTGAATACCAAGGATGCTTAGATGATTCCCCAATAATCATCGATGGGGATCCACACAGATTACAACAGGTGTTGGACAATATTATCGGTAATGCTATTAAACAGACAGATAAAGAATATCGAAAAATTCGGGTTACACCAAAAGTTTCTCTAACTGAAATCAGAATCATAGTTACTGACAATGGCGCGGGGATTGAACCAAAGAATTTAGAGGTAATCTTCGAACAGTTCGTAAGTATTCCAACAGAATTTTCTGCCACTGGCACTGGTATCGGATTATATTTATGTCAGAAGACCCTCGAGGCCCACGGTGGAAAAATCATCGCGAGGAGTGAAGGATTAGGTCATGGAGCAACTTTTATTATCGAACTCCCGCGATAAATTCCAGCAAAAGCACTTCATTTTCATTTTCAATGAACCCTCCCTCTCTTGAGTTTTTATTTGCTAAAGGAGAATAGGACCTCTGGAAGTTTCTCTAGATCGATAAGTCTGTTTCAACCCGTAGTACGGTAATTAAACATCCCTATTCGATAAGTCTCAACCTTGACGCTCCGATCTTTTATGTCAACTATATCTCCTCCCGACAATTCAATTTTAAAAACGTAGATACGTAGAAAAGCGAAAGCTAGATTACCCCGCATCTACTAATATTTAGAAATTAGTGTCCTTAACGTTTAAAGTGGAGGAAATAGTAGTTAGAATATGTAAATATTTACGCGAAAGTGACGTAATAAATCCGACAGAAATGTGAACAATCAATGTCTGGTACAAATTTCTCTACTCTTTTCACAAACTTTCAATCTGTGTTCAGAGAGTCAGGAGAAAAAGTGTTCGCATCAAATTATATCCCAAATCACCTGTGGCATCGAGAAGAGGAAATGAAATGCCTAGTCAATTATTTTCGGTCAATAATAACGGAACCGACGGCGAGCAGCAGAAAAGTCGTGCTCTATGGACCAGTTGGTACTGGAAAAACGGTCATCTCCAGGGCATTCGGAGCTGATCTCACCAGATACTTACGTGCAGAGCATAAACCAGGAGATCCTAGCTTTCGTTTCTTCCATGTGAATTGCCGTAAGACCAAAACGCCACATCTGATCTTAACAACTGTCTTACGGCAATTAGTTCCCGGTTTTCCTTTGCGAGGTTTTTCTGTTGATGAACTTCTAAGAATGTTTTCCCTACTGCTTTATGAGCAAAATTTAGTATCTTTACTTGTATTAGATGAGATTGATTACTTAATCGCTGATGAACGAACTGATTTTCTTTATGCTTTATCACGTATTGAGGAGGGAGAGTTAAAAAACCGAGAAACACATTTTTCTAATTTCCCTGGTAATCACACTGAATCTCGTTTTAATTTATTATGCTGCACACGTGAAAAGAATTTTCGCTATCATCTTGACTCTTCTACTGTCTCCTCTCTTGGGAGGAATTTTATCACATTCAGGCCTTACACTCGACATCAGCTCTTTGATATTATCAGTTCTCGTGCAGAGCTAGGTCTTCGAGAAGAAAGTTTTGATGATGAGCTTATTGAGGTTATTGCTGGACTTGCAGAGGAGTATGGGGATGCCCGCTTTGCAATTGAGCTGTTGTGGAGAGCCGCGAAACTCGCTGATCAAGAAAAGAAAGATCAAATTACAACTGAGCATGTACGGAAGGCCGTTGTTTCTGTCCTTCCTATTGAAAAATCAGTTGTCGACGATCTGAATACTCATCAAAAATTATTACTATTAAGCATTGCTAAGCTTCTCAGTGACAACAAGCGATCATTCGTAACTACTCCTGAAGTGAAAAACTCTTACATGAGCATTTGTGAGGAAGCAGGGGTACGTGCGAGGCGTCAAACCCAGGTATGGGCGTATTTGAAAGACTTGGGTCGACTAGGGATTATAAAACAGGAAGTTGAAAACCGGCATAAAAATGGACGGGCTATGGGGCGCATCACAACCATACGAGTTAGTGATATCCCCGTTAACGAAATTATTCAGTCTTTGAACCATTTAATTGAAAAAGATTGATTTTTTGATTAAGATATTGTCATCAAATGGAAGAGCCTGTCTACCCCAACCTACACAACCCCTCCGAGAATAGCTGCAACTGGAACTTATCTGGAGTTTTTTCGCAAGCTGATCGAATAATTCTTCTCCTCGTTTCATTAACTTTTTATCCCTTCTAAATAACATATAATCACCCGTAACTCAAATTGGTTGTACTATGATGTAGCTTTATCAAATAATAATTGATTTTAACCTTCCCCTTAAGGTTTCTCATATTTGAGTACTTATTTGGATATTCTCATGTGAAATTGATCGTAGATTTTTCAAACATATAACTAGAATCAATCAAATGAATATTTATTGATTGTCTCTTACGTTCCGTAAGGTTAAAATTTAAATCATTTAATATAGAAGTACTCCATTCAAGTAGTTTATGTAGATCGGAGGTTTTAATGTAAGTTGGCGAAAGATAAAGAATTTTATGTTCGTGATTTGACAATCGATGATGAGTATGATACTATCTCTGCCAATGAATCAGTTAAAGACGCCGCGTTAAAGATGAAAGAGCTTGGAATCCCTGATTTGGTTGTAATAAATGAGGAAGATAATAAAGTCTTAGGTGTAATTGCAGATTTTGACATTGTAACAGGCATTGTTGCTGAAGGTTTATCTGCGGAAACGTCAAAAGTGACCGAAGTAATGTATACAATTGAACCTGTAAGCAAAGATACTACTGTATCAACTGCGTTCACTCGGATGCGTGACCTAGACGTATCCATAATTCCAGTTCTCGAAAAAGATGAATTAATCGGTGTAGCAACCATTACTGATTGTTGGGGTTTTTTACCAGAGAAATATGAAGATCAGAGGGGGTGGATCGCAGTTAATAATCCTCGTTTTGCAAACTATGGTTTCACAATCTTACTGACCTTACTTTACTTTTGTTTTGGAATTTTAGCACCTTTTGCAGGTTTTACTGGCTTTATAAAAGCACCTGTTGCTGGTTCAGCTATTGGGTCTCAATTGATTACCTATGGTCTCTTTGACGCACGAGGAGGAGGATTTTATATCAGCTATTTCGAGTTTCAGGGAACATATAGTCTCATATGGCTCGGAGTATTTCTTTATGGAATCATTTTTTTGATTCTGGGGATATTCAATACTTGGTGCATACTTCACTGGGCAAACGCAGATTATCACCTTGTACAGATTGAAAGAAATTGGCAAGCTATAGGAGTCGCTGTTGGAATAGTAAATCTAATTATCGAATGGGGCCTTTTTCTTCTTGTAATAATGCTTGGATCCCTCCGTGTTCCTAGTACAGAGATCTCGTTTGATATCTTTGGACTACTCTTCACTGGATTAGCCATTATCTTTCTCATTGCAGCTGTTTCTCGGGATATTTTATTCCGCGAGAGCACTCCCACAACCAAGGAGGAATGAGTTTCATGCCTCGCGGTGGTGGCGGCTTCCGAGGTGGGGGTTTAGGTGGTGGGGGATTTCGTGGAGGGGGTTTCCGCGGTGGGGGTCGTAGCTTCCGAGTAGGAAATGTCCGATCTTCAGGCCGACCCTTCGGTCGGACAGGAGCACGTCGAACAGTTTCACGAGCACCTCGCGGTCGAAGTTATCATCGACCACATCACCGTCGTTATTGGGGGGGATATTATCGACCGTGGTATCGACGATGGTGGCACTGGCATTGGTGGTGGGGCTATCCGTACCGACCGTGGTATTACGCTCCTGTTTACTGGGGAGGTGGTGCTGTTCTTGCAATCATTGCTCTATTAGTTATTCTTCCTCTCATCGGTGTAGCTTTCTGGTTTCCCTTCTCAAATGCTTCTGCTAGCGGTGTGGTGACTTACTCAGACACCCAAACTTTAGGATTCAACGAGTATTGGTATGAGAAAGAATACCTGTCACAGGGACAATCTATTTCTTATTATATGGAGTCCATTCCAGGAAATGTAACCTTTCTAATCTGGGATCAACCTTTTGATCAATTTGATGATGATAAACAAATAACTGGAGGCTATCAAGAATCTATGATTGTTCAAGGTGATCATGATTATCAATATTTAGGCTATTTTCTAAAACAGGGTTCTCATTTAGATTTTCAATTTACCGTGACTTCTGGTGGGCCCATTGAGTTCTTCATTGCGAATGCTGATGAACTTAACCGTTGGAACAATTGGGAAACTATTTATCCTGAAATTTCGTTCACAGCTTCCACTGGAGACAATGTAACAGGTGAATATAACATACCTTATGCTCAAGACTGGTATCTTGTTTGGTATAATAGTGGTTCTTCTCCAGTAAGCATTGATTATAGCGTAGAATATACAGCTGAAGGCGCATTCGATTTCAGTGATGCCGATGTAGCATATGAGAATGTTTATTTTGTAGAACAGGCAACTTATATCGTTCCATCAACTGGTGACTGGTATTTCTTTGTGTATTTCGATCCTTTTGTCAATCCCGATCCATCTGTTGATATCACCTTTGATGTCTCCTATAATACAGAAGTGACTTATGCGGACAAGTGGATAGATTTTTCCCCAGTTTTACTTATTATTGGATTTATAATTGTTATTTTACTGGTAGTTGCTATAATTCAGAGAAGAACGGTAAAAGAAACACCATCAGTTGCACCAACAACTCCTGCTGCAACTACGGCAGAGATTCCTACAGTCCCATCAACATCTGTACAGGTAGAAACACCGAAAGAATGTCATCGGTGTAAAACACCTTCCAAACTTGGAGATGTTTATTGTACAAATTGTGGAGCGAAGTTAACTGGACGAGATTACGGAATGACGAAAATTAGTACTCCAGCTTCTGCAAAAAACTGTCATAGTTGTGGTAAGGCAATTATCCCCGAAAGTAGATACTGTAAATACTGTGGTGCTAAGATCGAGCAGAAAACACGACCTTACAAATATTTTCCCGATAAAAGAGAAGCTTTCTTCTGCCAACTAGATAATGAGAAGCATCCCTCGACTGACTCTGCTTATGAATGTGAACAGTGTTCCCGTAAAATTTGTGGAAATTGTTACAATAGCATCTCTCAAACTGGAGTAACCAGGTGTCCATACTGTAAAGGAGAATTACTCCAAGTACAGTGACATTCTACTTCCCTTCTTTTTCCCTCCTTCATCCACAGATCTTGATTTAGAGATGATAGATTATTTCAGCAATAGATGAAGATCATAATTCAGTTCTTATAGGGAAGATTTTTATCTGCGTGTTCCTTGTATTGACCGTTTTAGCTTTTATTGCAGTAATTTATTTCGAAATAAATATTGGAATGGAACTATATCAGTTCGTACTTCGCTTTTATAATGAATTTGGTATTCTAGGCGTTAATATTGGTGTATTTGTTATCAGTATATTTGGCAATTTTACAATTATTTTTCCTATTCCTTATCTTTTTGCACTAATTCTAATCAGTCTTCTCCCTGATTTTCATAATAATCCTTTGATGCTGCTTATCCTTGGTTTTTCTGCTGGCCTAGGAGCATCAATTGGAGAGCTTACCGCATGGGTTTTGGGGAAAGCAGGAAAACAAACATTAAAAGATTCCTCGAACATACAAAAAATGAATCAATGGGTAGAAAAAGGATACGCACCGTTTTTGATTTTTCTGTTTGCTGCGACACCACTACCAGATGATGCCTTTATGATAGTAGTAGGATTTGCAAATTATACTCTCTGGAAGGTTTTGTTATTTTGTTTCATAGGAAAGGTTACGCTTACATGCACAACTGCTTTTATGGCTTCTGCTGCCAGTGAAACAGCTCTGGGCCATTTATTTTTTAGACTTTATGGAATTAATCTAAGTGTAATAGAAACAGGCTTGATTCAACAAACTACATTCTCTGAGATAGTACTTAGCGCGATTGTATGGATTCTCACTATTCTACTGATTGCAGGATTCATTTTTATAAATTGGAACGAGATCCTTAATAGAATAAGTAGAATAATGAAAAAGAAAAAAGGTAAAGAAGAGGAAGTTACTTCATTTCAGGAATAAGATTGGGAGGTTGTTCACCTCGTTCTATAGCAAGAATGTTTTCTGCTACCAGTTTAGCCATTGCATTACGTGCTTGAGTTGTTGCAGATCCAATATGTGGAGTCAAGACAACGTTGGGAAGTTTTCGAAGTTCAGCTGGAATAGAGGGTTCATCATAAAATACATCAAGTGCTGCTCCAGCTATCAAATTATTTTTTAACGCATTAATGAGATCTTTCTCATTGATGACTCTACCTCGTGCTGTGTTAATAAGATAAGCAGAAGCTTTCATGAGGGATAATTCATGTCTAGAAATTAAATGATGAGTCTCAGGGGTATATGGTACATTGAGACTCACTATATCTGCTTCTTTAAGAATATCTTCAAGGTTCTCTTTAAATATAAGGTTATACTCTCTATCAATATCATGTTTACGAGCTCTAGAATGGTAGAGTACTTTCATATCAAAACCAAGTGCTCGTTTTGCCACAGCAGCTCCAATTCGGCCCAAACCGATAATTCCAAGGGTTTTTCCTGTGATTTCAAAACCAAGTAAATAGCTAGGTAGCCATCCTTGAAATTCGTTTTTTCGACAAATCTCATCCCCTTCAATGATTCTACGTGTTACAGCGAGGATTAATCCCCAAACAAGATCAGCGGTCGCATTTGTTAACACATCAGGAGTATTAGTCACAAGAATATTTCTTTTTCTAGCTGCTTCGATATCAATATTATTATATCCAACCGCGTAATTCGCAATTCCTTTAAGTGATGGAGCCAAATCCATCAAATCTCCCGTTATTTGCACAGATAGAAGTGGTACTAAATAATCAGCTGTTGGCAGGAATTTTTGCAGCTGAGAATTGATGGGAAGGTGTTCGTCTAGAATATTCACGTCCATCATATTCTTTAGTATCTTCAAACCTGTTTCAGGAATTTTATGAGTGCATAACACTTTAGATCTTGAAATCATAATAATCACTCAATATTTAGATATTGTTGGATTTCTTTAATTTTATTAAATCGTGAAATCTCTATGTTCTGGCTTTCACAGAAGTTCTGTAAACCTAGGTCAAGTTCTTTAGCATTCTTTTCTATCTTTTGAAAATCTCCCTTGGTAATTCCCTCCATAAGATTAGGTAACATTAATTGATTGTAGAAATCTTTAATTTCCGTAAAGAAGTTGAAATTATCAACATTCACAATTAGATTTCCCTCGTTTTGAGCAAGTTCCTCAGCAATCCATATTTGGAGTTCTGTGGCAGCGTAACTAGCTGCTAATATATCCTTCTTATAACAAGCAGATAGAATCTTATTGATATATGCTTTCATACTGTTATAATTTTTAAAGGTATTTTCTTTAGTAGATTTGTCCATGACAACTTGTTGTTTTTCCAATACCAATTCTCGTATACCACAAAGTAATTTTCGCCCTAACTCAACCATTTCATCAAAATTATCTGTAGTACAAAGAGTTGTGACTAACTTTGAATAATTGTGAGGTAAAATTGAGAATTGAAATGTCTCGTACAGATTTGCTCCCCAATTTTTCATTAAAAAGGAATTATTTAGAAGGGAAAGATTCGTAACAGATTTATTTATTAACTGCCATACTGCCCAACGAGCTGAGAGAAGATCTTCTTTATTTCTCGCTATTGCTATTTCTTCAAGGTGAGAATATCCTGTATTGAAATTTTTTATTATCTGAGCGAGATTTTGTTCTTCTGTACGCTGAGTTTTTGCGCCTAGTGAGTCAAAACGGATTTTATGTTTTTTAGATCTAGAGTACATAACTGTACCTTTACTAAATAAAGCAGCTGAGACGGACCAAGGACTTGTATTTTGTATTCCTGAAGCCATCTTTTCAGCTTGTTTCCAATCCATTTTCCAAAAATCTACCGTATGACCTTGAAAAATAAATTCCCAAGGAAGATCTGTATCTGTATTGTTATCTAGAATTGCGTACATGTCGAGATCAGAGAATCGATTATCCTTTCCTTGCGCAGTAGAGCCATAAAGTACAATAATAGCAATCTTATCTGGATATTTCATCACTGCCAGGTTTTTAAGGTATTCTGCAAGTTCTAATAGTGTCATTTTGTTTCCACATCAGATAATACATCTTATTCATAATCAATCTAGAGGGAATAAGTGGAAAGAAGAGAAAGCCATTCTAAGATTTAGAAAAAACCATTTCTCCTCCAACAATTGTGTTTTCAATCAAAGCATCGGTTAAATGTTCTGGATCTATTTCTAAGGGAGATTCTGATAAAACTACACAATCAGCATACTTTCCTACAGTGATACTCCCCAATCCAGATTCCATAAATAACGCTTGAGCATTATTAATGGTATAAGATCGAATAGCTTCCTTTATAGAAATTTTTACGTCTGGTTTTGGGAAGATTGTAGCCTGCCTAATTCCGTATAACGGAGAAAGGGGCATATTGTCAGAACCAAAACATAACATCGCACCCTCCTTTAGAATGGTTGAATATCGATTTAATCTCATAAATCGCCCTTCACCAAGACGTGTCTCATAGAGTTCACCAGGATATTCCCATTTTAGAAAATTCGGCTGCATGGAAAGGAGAATTCCTAAGTTTTTAGCTTTTCGAATTTGTGTATCAGTAATCATCTCAGCATGTTCAATCCGGTGTTTAAGGGCAGTTGAGTCTTTTCCACTTCTTTTAATTCCCTTCTCATAACAAGAAAGAAGTCTTTCAATGGCCAGATCCCCAATCGCGTGAATACAAAGGGTGTAATCATTTTCTTCTGCAAAAATTATCTGGGAGATTAGTTCGTCTTCGTCCAAGAATTGATCTCCATTCCCTTCTGCATCTTGATAAGGACGAGTGAGTAAAGCAGTATGGGCTCCCAATGCGCCATCATAAAATCCTTTGAATCCAGAAAACCGTACATTTGATGAACCCCAATTTCGGCTCATTCCCAGTTTTTTAAACTCGCTCATCAATTCTCGTGTTGGATTAAGAAAGACACGAATGGGTAATTTTTGCTTTAGATCGAGCTGGAAATATGCATTCATTAAGTTTTGTTGTTCAGAAGGCATTATTGTTAAATTATCAACTGCTGATGTAATCCCTTTCGAGGCTGCTATTTTACAGGATTTTTCTATACTTTCTGGTATTTTTTCTTTGTAATATGGACTTAAATCTAACCAAACATCTTTTAGAATTCCAGTTGGTTTTCCTGAGGAGTCTTTTTCAACACCAAGATCAGAATCTGAAATGGGTAGCTTCTCTAGAGCGAGAGAATTTACTACAACTAAATGTCCATCTTCTCTGTGTGTATATAAAGGATTCTTGGGGCTTATTTCGTCAAGTGCGTCTTTTGTGAGAAACTCTTTTCGGTCTTTCCATCTCGACTCATCCCAGTTTGAAGCAAAAACCCATTCCCCTGGATTCCTAGTTTTAACTTCATTTTCGAGCTTCTTAATTACCTCTTCGTATGTCTGGCAAGCCCCTAAATCAATGGAAATTATGTGAGCTTCCTTCCAAAGATGTGTGTGAAGATCAATGAATCCCGGGATTATCGTCTGGCCTTCAGCATCATATACAGATATTGCCCTCTCAATTATTTTTGATTGATATTCACCAACGTAGGTAAATTTATCAGCCTTGATCCCTATCATTGTAGCTGATTTGGTTTTTGGATCCATAGTGATAATATTTGCATTATATAACACCCAATCATAGGTTTGATCAGTCATTTGGCCTCATTCTCCAATTTTTTTGACCTTAAGTGTCTATTAAAAGTGGTTTTCTTTTTATTAAAGATTAGATATTAATCATTACTGGCATGATTACAGAACAGACATTCCTAGCATGTCTTAAAATCAATAAGTGAGAAAAAGATCATGGCTATAACATCAAAAGAAGACAGAATTGTCGAATTAGACATGGGACAGGGAGGAAAAAAGATGGATATCTTATTAGATTTTATTACAAACCGAATTAAAATTAAGAGGGTTTTAGAAGGTGTTGGTGTTGAATCTTATGATGATGGAGCTATTATCCCGTTTGATGTTTCGGCTAAAGATCTAGTTGTTACTACAGACTCATACACTGTTTCACCCCTCTTCTTTCGAGGTGGTAATATTGGCACATTGGCAGCAACAGGCACAATAAATGATCTATTGATGATGGGAGCAAAACCCATCGCTATTACATTAGCATTAATCATCAAAGAGGGATTTAAGTTTTTCCAATTAGGGGAAATTATTGATACAATATCAGAAATTACTGCTGAACATGATATTGGTATTGTTGCGGGGGATACGAAAGTTTTACCTCAAAGTACAATGGTAGAAGCTGGAATGTTCATTAATACAACTGGAGTTGGAGTCCTTCCTGCTGGAAAACGAATTATGGACAAATTAGTACACCCTGGTGACAAGATAATTGCTTCTGGAACTGTAGGAGATCACGGGTTTGCAATGTTGGTAAGTCGTGAAGGAATTGAGCTCGAGACTTCTCTTAGCTCAGATGTTGCGGCATTAAGCTGCCTAATCTTACCAATTTTAAAATATCGCATTCATGCCATGAAAGATCCAACACGAGGAGGATTAACAGCAGTATTAGCAGAATGGGCAGAGAAATCATCTGTTTCTATTTGGATTGAAGAAAGTCAAGTACCTATTTCAGAAGAAGTCAAAGTTGTGTCAGAAATCTTTGGTATCGATCCTTTAAATGTCTCATGCGAGGGGAAAGCGATTATCGCAGTCCATCCTGATGATGCGAATATAGTTCTTGAATCGTTAAGATCCTCCCCATTAGGTCAAGATGCGGCAATAATTGGGGAAGCACGAAAGGAGAGAACAGGTAAAGTGTTTATGAAAACCGCAATAGGTGGTCATCGGATTCTTGATAAACCAGTGGGAGAACCAATCCCTCGAGTATGTTGATTTGATCAACTAAGGATCGCTGGTTGATGTTTTCTCCTCTTCCTCCAGTCTCCAAATCTCTTCCCACATAGCTAGAGTTTCTTGTGCTTCTTCTGGTTCCATTTTAGAAACAGCATATCCTGTATGAATTAAAATCCAATCCCCTATCTTAAGTTCCTCAGGCATCAAAGCAGTACTAACTTCACGGGTTACTCCTTTTCCAAAATCAGCAATAATCGTTGTAGTGTCAATAAATTTCTTAACTTGCGCTGGAATTGCTAGACACATCTGGAGTCAATTCAACCCTTAAATTTATCATGTGAATAATTTTCTGTGCAAGGTTTAAGTATTCTGCTTTTAATCTTCTTCTCTCGATATTTAATGTAATTTAGGAATATTACTCTTGAGGGGAATCAAGAACATTCAGAATCGTTGGAACGTCAATTTGATTGAAATCTATCTTCAAAGAGCGAAGTAAGGCCCCTAGTAATATTCCTGCATACATTGGTAAATTTAGATATGTCAACCAGTCTATTAATTCCCATGCTGCTATATTTAAAGACAGATTATGCACTCCCTTGATCACTACCCACGCGAAACAAGTAATAAATGTAAATCCTGCACAGATAGATCCTATTAGGAATATTATTTGAGTTAATTCCAGCAGTTTGAGTTCCTCGCCTTCGAATTGATCAAGAACAGAATTTATTCGAATAACAGCTCTGATAAAAAGGTATAAGAGAGAAATCATTGCTAAAAAATATACTAATAATTCAATGTTTAAAGTAATCTCTAATAGATAAATATCAGGTTTAATAGCAACTAAAGCAGCTGATCCAATAGCCGCACCAAAAACAGGTAACAGATATCGTTCTATCTCACGGGAACGATTGAGAAATGCTGATAAGTAAGCATTTCCAACTTCAAGAAAAAGAACCCAAACGAACATATTTGTGATTAGAAAAAGTTGTAGCTGATAAGCCTGGGGAATAACGACTGCTATGAATAAGAAGACAAAGATTGATGCCCCAAGGAGAAATGTAATCGCTATATGGAGCATGGTAATTTCTTCTATCTGACGGTAGTTCCTAAAAAAAACCAAAAAATTAAGGAACGCTAAACCAGCTGTAAGGAGTAAAGGTATGGCAAGAATAAAGATTTCTAATAAGCCAGTCATTGATAGTATTCCTCCAGTTTTTCTTCATTGAGTCCTAGTTCGTGAAATATCCTGGCAGCATATTCTTTTGCCCATGATTCCGTCCTCTCCTCTAAAACTCGTGCAGCTAATACACTAACTTTGAGATTCAAAATTTTTGCATTTTTTTCAAGAATTTCTCTAGTTTTCTTATTGATTCTTATGGACAAAACTGTTGTTCGTGGCATTTGAATATCTTCCAGTATTGGTAAACTTTGTAAACGATGCAAACGGGGAGTTATCAAGTCATCTCTTAAATATCTAGTTGGAAATTATTTCGTCAATAATTGGATTAGGAGCCCTTTTAAAAATGAGTGACCTTTCTCTTAATATAGAAACCACACAGACTCCATTAAACCAATCTCTTATGAGTCGAATACTTATTTGGATTCAGGCTCTCCGAGCACCTTTTTTCACGGCTTCGATTGTTCCCCTTGTACTCGGAATGGCGATTGCTTGGTATGATGCTAGAGTATTTGATCCTCTTTTAGGATGTTTAACCCTCCTTGCAGGAGTAGCAATTCATGCTGGAACAAATTTAGCCAATGATTATTTTGATCAATCTACTGATGATGTGAATCAGAATTATTCTCCATTCAATGGTGGTTCACGAATGATCCAGAATGATGTATTGGCACCCCATCAGATTCTGATTGCTTCAGTAATAAGTTACCTAGTAGGTATTCTTACTACAGTCCTAATTATTATTCATACAGAAGGATACTTGTTATTATTCTTTCTTGTTATTGCAGTTTTGTTAGGTTTATTTTATACTGCCCTACCTGTTCAACTTAGTTATCGGGGACTAGGAGAGATTGCGGTTTTCGTTGGTTTTGGACCTCTAGGAGTGATAAGTGCTTATTTCATTCAATTAGGCTATATTAATTGGGGATTATGTTTATCAGCTTCGATTCCGATAGCTTTCTTAATCGCGATGGTGTTATTTCTTAACGAATTTCAAGATAAGGAAGCAGATCAAGAAGCTGGCAAAAATACCCTTGTTGTCGTTTTAGGAAAAAATTCTGGCATTAAAATCTATTTTACAGGAATGATTATAACATACCTCTTTCTCTTCGTTGGAATTTTAAGTAAGATTTTCCCTTTATCCCTAATCTTGCCTTTCATCACATTTCCCTTAGCATCAAAAGCAATACTTACGGCAAGAAAAAATTATCAATTAATCAAAGAGCTGCAACCTGCTAATGCAATGACAATTCTTACCCATTTCGCTTTTGGCATAACGATGGCATTGGCTTTCATTCTAGCATGATTCAAAGACTATTCGAATAGATATCTCAGAGTTTTTTGCTCAATTTTCTCTGGGAACTCTGGCACCTCCCAATTGAGGATAGTGACTTCATCAGCCCTTTCGACTCTTGCGTTCTTCGCTAACCCGCTTTGGGCAAAGGATTTTAGTAAATGAATTGCTGCACGATTACCCATAATTAACTCTGTTACGAAACGTGTAATACCTCGCTCAAGAGCACGTTTTGTAAGATATTCAAGGAAAAATCTGGCAAGCCCCTTATTTCGATATTTTTCGTGGACAAGGAGAGATATCTCGGCTGTTTGGTTATCGTAAAGAATGTAGAAGTGACCTGTACCGATTATCTTCTCAGAAGATATTGGTCCTAGAAATGCAGCTACTCCCATATCCCTTGAAAAGTCAATATTCGCTTCTTTCTGTGCTTTTTCATGGGGTAAAGCTCTAATTGCACTAAAATACCTTGAATATCTGCTCTGATCGTCTAAAGAATAAAAGAACGTTCGCAATTTATCTTCATCACTAGTTAAAATAGGCCGAATCCGGACCATAGGCCCATGTCTCAATGTGAAATATTCTTGACAATCTAAAGGGTACAACATGATATCTGGGGGATCATTGTATATTTGATCTTGATAACAATACCCAAACTCCTTTGCTTTATTTAACAACTCTTTTCTGAACTTGGGATGTGCAAGTTCAATCATAGCCAGAACACGTTCTCTCAGAGTAGCGCCATGAAGATATGCAATTCCATATTCAGAAACAACATATTCAATATCAGCCCGTGTGATAGCAACCCCTGCCCCAGAGGATAAATGTGATACAATTCTAGATTTTTGGCCATCTCTAGAAGTTGAAGGTAAGGCAATAATCACTTTTCCCCCTTCTGATCTTAAAGCTCCCCTATGTAAGTCTACAGCTCCTCCAATACCACTATATAGGTAATGACCTAAACTGTCAGCTGCAACTTGACCAGTAAGGTCTATTTCCAATGCAGAGTTGACTGTTACCATCTTAGGGTTTTTTGAGACAATAGTTGGATCTAAAACGTAATCTGAAGTATAAAATTTGAACTTGGGATTATCATTTATTGTGTTGTATAATTTTTGAGTTCCTAAACAAAATGAAGCAATTGTTTCTCCTTTATGAATCACTTTTTTTGAATTAGTAACGACTTCTGATTCTATCAAATCAAGAATAGATTCTGTTATCATTTCGGAATGGATCCCTAGATCCACTTTGTTTAAAAGGTATTTTGGAACAGCATTTGGTACGTTTCCAATACCAAAGTGTAGAGTTGAGCCATCCTCTATCAACGCAGCAACATTTTTCGCAACCCGTTCAATTTGAGGGGTCGATAGTGGAGGAACCCACTCTTGTAGTGGGGCATGATTTTCCACCATGAAATCAATCTCTGAAACATGAATTAGACTATCACCATGAGTTACAGGCATTTCAGAATTGAGCTCTGCAATTACTAACTGGGCATTTTTAACAGCTGACTTAGTAACATCAACACTAATTCCTAGACTAACATAACCTGAGTCGTCTGGCATAGAAGTTTGAACTAAGGCGACATCAATTGGGAGAAGTTTCTTTTGAAATAGTTCTGGTAGTTTTCTTGATGATACAGGAGTGTAATCAGCTCTACCTGTTCTTACAGCAGCTCTTATATTATCGGTAATGAAGAAACTATTGTAGTGAAATCGTTTTGTATATTGTTCCTTGACATATGGAGCTGAACCAAAGGAAAATACATGATATATCTCGTTATCTTCCGTATGAGTTTCCATATTGGAGAGATGAAGAATTAATAACCGAGGTTGAGCACATCCTGTTCCAACGAAAATTCGATCTCCTGGTTTTATATGAGACAGTGCTGCATCAGGAGTAGTTTTTTTGACTTCATCAACATCAATTGGCTGATACAGTAAAAACCACCTTGATCAAAAGTTTCGTCTGGTTTTTAATAAAATTATATCGTGAAGTACAAATACGAACAAGAATATTCTCGGGCTTTCTTATCCTTTTTTCGGATATAATTCAATTATTTCATAACTACTTCTTTTTTCGATTGTTTTTTAACGTAAGGAATTTATTTAACAATAGTTAATGGCAAACTCCTTTATTCTGAGCGTTAGAGTTTTTAAGCGAAGATAAAAACCTTTACAAAATTAAAACCAAGACATCTACGACCATTTCCAACGGAAAGAAAGTGAAATAGTATGCTAGAGAGCGTATTCGATCCAAAATCAATTGAGAGGGATTTAAAATCTAGGATCAAAGGGGATATTGCGATTGATGACATTAGTCGGAATTTCTACAGCACTGATGCTAGTGTATATAGAATAGTGCCTTCTTGTGTAGTTTATCCTAAAAATAAAGAAGATGTAAAAGAAGTAATAAAGTACGCAAATAGTAAGGGGATTCCAATCCACGCAAGAGGAGCTGGTTCGGGATTAACAGGCTCAAGTCTAGGACCTGGAATAGTACTTGCTTTCAGAAGATATATGAACGAAATTATTGAAATAAACGAAAAAGAAGCTTATACGATCGTACAACCTGGGGTTATTTGTGGGAATTTGAATCATAAACTAGCAAAGTTCAAAAAAATCGTTTATGTTGATAATTCTTCTGAAAATTATGCCTCGATTGGAGGTATGATAGGAACAAACTCATCAGGGGCACATGCTGCGAAATACGGGTATATGGCTGATTTTGTTGAAGAATTAACAGTCATTTTGAGTAATGGTGAAGAAATCAAGACTCGTCCAATCGAGATAAATTCCGAAGAATATAATAGGATAGTTTCAGCTGATACATTAGAAGCAAAGCTTTACAAGTCAGTAGTAGAATTGATTGATAATCCAGAGGTACAAAATCTTATTTCACAAAAATGGCCTAAAGTTAAAATGAATGTTAGTGGCTATAACATCAGAGATATGGTAAATAACAATATGGTTGATTTATCAAAAGCATTTTTAGGATCAGAGGCAACATTAGGAATTGTTGTAGAGGCCAAGCTTAAATTCATTGATAAACCCACCGATAAAACATTAGTGGTCATGGATTTCGACTCTCTTGCAAATTCAGGAGAAGCTGTAGACTTAATGACAAATCAAATAGGAGTAGCTGCTATCGAAATGCTTGGGAAGAGTGTTATTGAATTTGGTATCGAAATGAACCCTGCATTGAAACAGTTTATCCCTAAAATTGTTGACAATATCCTTTACATCGAATTTGACGACCCAGATCCAGAGATCCGAGCAGAAAAAGTTGAAAAAACTAGAAAATTGATTGTTGAACAAGAAAAACTAGCAACTGATATGCGGTACTCTGATGATCCTGATGAACAAACAAACCTTTGGAAAGTCAGAAAAGATGCAGTTCCCTTACTTCAGAAAGTTCGTGAACCCCGTCGAATTATGGCCTTTGTAGAAGATCAAACAGTTCCTCTAGAACATTTGGGGCATTATATGACAAAATTACGAGAGGAAGTATTTCCTAAACATGGAATACGAGCGGCGATCTATGGTCATGCATCAAAAGGGCTTGTTCACACACGACCATTTGTTGATACAAAAGACTCAAAGGATTTACAAATTATAAAGGAAGTAGCGGATGAAATAAATTCGTATGTTATCAGCATAGGAGGAGCTGTTTCTGGTGAACACAATGATGGGCTAGATAGGGTAAACTTCATTGTAAAAATGTATGGAAAAGATCTATATGAAGTTTTTAGGAAACTAAAAGCACAATTTGATCCAAATGGAATTCTAAATCCTGGTAAAAAGATCACAGAGGAAGAAGACCTTTTAATAAAAAACTTACGCTTTGGAGCTGAGTACTCAACATTAGATATAGAACCAAATTTAGTCTGGGATGACAAATGGGGATTCAAGGATGTTATCGAATCATGTCATGGTTGTGGTAAATGTACAGTTGAGTTAACCCCCCAAAGAGATTGTCCAATATATAGGGCTAAAAAGACAAGTACAGGAGAACTAGCTTCCCCAAGGGCTCGAGCTAACTTAATGCGCGGTATTATCTCAGGACAATTAGATTTTAACATTTTGTATTCAAAAGAAGCTAGACACGTATTCGAAGACTGTGCAGGTTGTATGATGTGTAATGTTGATTGTCCTTCAGGAGTAAATATACCCAAGGCAATGTTTGATGCAAAAATCATGCACTATAAGAAATCAAAGTGGCCTTATATTGGGAAAATCCCAAGAGGGCATTATTTTACAGGTAACTACGAACTTATTGCTAGATTAGGAAGTACTTTCGCACCTCTATCAAATCTAGGGCTTTGGGGTCCAAATAAATACATGATGCAACTCGTTGGAGGAGTTCACCATAAAGCGAACTTTCCAAAGTTTCGTAGAAATACTTTCCAAAAGTGGTTTAAGAAATATCGAAAATCCAATCCACCACCAACAAATCCTACAAAAAAAGTAGCTATTTTTCACGGCTGTTTTGCTAATTACACCGAAAATACAGACATTGCAATTGCAGAAGTCCAAGTTCTAGAGAAGAATAATATTGAGGTTGTTGTACCTGATAAACAATATTGTTGCGGAATTCCACTTCTATCCAATGGTCTCGGTCACGTGGCAGTAATGAAAGGTAAAAAGAACGCAAAAATCTTTGCTGAATATGTGAAACAAGGATATGATGTTGTTACTCAATGTAGCTCCTGTTTCGCTACTCTCAAGGACGAATTACACGATACACTCGTTGGTAACGATGACTCAAAGCTGGTTAAAGACAAAACCTATTTCTTCTCTGATTATATCCTCAAACTCAAAGAAGAGGGGAATTTAAACACTGATTTTAATGGTACAAAAGGAGAAAAACTTAGATTTGGTTATCATGAACCATGTCACCTTCTTAGTACTGGAAGTAAAGGAATTACAGTCAATCTACTGAAAAATATAGATACTATCGATGTAATTCCTCTTAATACAGAATGTTGTGGCCAACTAGGATCTTGGGGTTTTAAATCGAAGAATTATAAGTATGGCCAGATGATTGCTGAAAGAAGCTTATATCCAGAGGCAAACAGAGATGATATTGATGTTCTAATTACTGACTGTCCGACATGTAAACTTCAACTACTTAATGTTGATAAGGAGATATATCATCCTACTCAAGTGCTTCGAGATGCTTATGGTTTGGAGAAAGTTTAGATTTCAAATCATTTAATGTCTATAAGTTGAGCCCTGTAAATCCACATGGTTTAACGAAGAATAATTCACTTAAAGTTGAAATGAACGCATTTCAACTTCCTTCTTTTTCCCACTAGGAAATGTAGTCTTTTATTTTGATACTATCCTTTCAAAGTCTGTTTTTTGATCCTAGATATAATCTCTTTTAGATTTAAAACACTAATGGATATAATTCAATTATTTAATAGCTATTCTAACAATTTAAGTATTCTAAGAAAGATTTAACAATTGTAAAGCTTTGGGACAATAACAAACCAATATTATATTTTCATTTGAAAAGAAGTGAAAGTATGTCAGATATTAAGCTTGAACCCGAAATAATTAAGAAAGATCTCGAAGAAAGAGTAAAAGGGGAAGTAGCGATTGACGATATTACACGCAACTTCTATAGTACCGATGCCAGTGTTTACAGGATTGTGCCTTCTTGTGTCGTACGCCCAAAAGATAAAGAAGACGTTAAAGCAGTCATAAAATATGCCTATGACAAAGGAATACCGATCCATCCCAGAGGAGGGGGTTCTGGGTTAGGTGGGGCATGTTTAGGTCCAGGAATTGTATTAACTATTAGAGATCATAT
>JBHLPQ010000307.1:0-3104 GCA_048939265.1 Promethearchaeota archaeon | reverse complement strand
AGAAAGTTAGGTGAAGACCGTATGGTGCAAAGAGACGAAATACACCGGGAACTCACTCGATTATTGAAGAGCGATACATCTATTAAAGTCACCTTATTGGGTGATAGAACTGGATTGACAATCGCACGAGCTTCTAGACTCTTAGTTTCAGAAACCATGGGAGCCTTTGACCTCGAAAGTATTGGAGCAATTGCCTCTGCTGTATTTTGTGGAGCAGCAGAACAAGGGAGTGCTCTCACATTAGGAGAGCTAGGAATAATGCTTGCTGAATTCAATGACGGGAAGATTCTAACTGCGCAGAGTGGTGAACGAGGAATCTTGGTTGTTGTAGCTGAACCAGATGCTCAACTAGGATTAATTCGTGTGCGGATGAAGGAATCCTCTGAATCTTTATCCTCTCTTATGGATAAGATCACGGAACCTTCTGCGGTTAAGATAAAAAAACCAGAATCCCAATCAATTATGGCAGCGCTAAAAGAATTAGAAAATTTTTAGATACCTCGATATCATCTTCATCGTCCCATAAGGTGCTGTTGTTGTCTTATTCTCAACTTAATGATATCATGTTAAAATTAACAGATGAAACAACAGTAAAAGTTCTTAATGTGCTTCTCGATCGTAAAGAGATAACTGACGAAGAAATGGTCAATATCCTCAATGAAGAGCTAGAACAATCTCATGAAGTATCGAAAGAGGATGAGACACAAGAAATTCCACGTATTGCGTTGAAGGAAGTTAGAAAATCATTATATAAGTTAAATGAACGGTCCCTAGCCCGTTACCGCCGAGTCAGAGATCGAGAAACTGGTTACTTCGTCTATTACTGGAGCCCCATTTATGAAAGAATTCTTGATTTGATAATAAGTCGTAGGAAACAATCAATCAAGAAATTACGCCAACGTTTAGATTATGAACAAAGAAATTTGTTATATGTCTGTGACGAGGGACATACACCTGTTCCATTTTCTGATGCATTCGAACTGGGTTTTATTTGTACCACTTGTAGCAAAGAGTTATCACAAAAAGACAATACTAAAACTATTGAATTTCTAGAGATAAAGATTCAAGAACTAGAAAGTGAACTGAAAAAGGGATTAGAAGAGCTAGATGATATAGCTGAATTTTTCGAAAGACAATCAACAAAAAAATAAACCGTTCTCTTTTAAAACGCTCTTCTCACTGTAAATTCAGCTAATTGGGCTAAGAGGGTTTTGCTTTTTTCTTTTTTAAAATCAATAGTTGTTAGAGCCGTCTTAGCTTCTTGAGCCCATTTCTCTGCTTCTTTTATAACAGCTTTTTTCACATTTGCCTTTTCTATCAGTGGAACACATTTATTTATTCGATCTTCATCCGAAAGAGAAGAATCTTGTAAGTAATCCTGAAAATTTTTTGCTTCCTCTTTGTTTAATGCTTTAACTGTTTGAATGCAAACAAAATTTCCCAACTTCTGTTCAATAATGTCCTTATATACTTCCTTCCCAAATTTGTCTGATATAGCAAAAATATCTAGATAATCGTCAGCAATCTGAAAAGCAATTCCTGCTGACCAACCAAATTTTTCTGCAGCCATTTGTTCATCTTGAGAAGCCCCTCCAACAACGGCACCCAATTTACATGCAGCAGAAATTAGTGAAGCTGTTTTTCCTGCAATCATTTCATTATAATCATTTAATGTCACTGTACGATAACGATTAGATAAGAAATATTCATGAGCTCTTTCATCATTTTGTTCGAAAAGGATATCTAAGCGTTCTCCCTCAACTAGCTTGCGGATAGTATTGGAATATATAGAAATTGTATCGTTAAAATGTTTACCTGTTGCTTTAGCGGCTTCATAGATGGCTTCACGATAAATAATACCTGCTAGAATAGCGAATTCGTCTCCGTATTTTGCACGCACTGTTGGTTTTCCACGACGAAGTTCCCCACGATCAATTATATCATCCAATATTAGAGAGTAGCTATGAATAAGCTCTATTCCAGCTGCAGCAGCTAATACCTCCTGTGTATCTGGAGATGCTCCGAAAGCTTGAGCAAAAATAATAGTTAACGCAGGGCGTAATCTTTTCCCTCCTGTATCTGTTTGCCACATAATTAAGTCTTGAAATTCTGAATGAACTCCCTTTAAGAGGAATTTTCGCATTTCTGGTTCAACTGACTTGCCAAACCTAGTCAAATGAGTGAAAACGTCGTCTGAAGAAGAATTAGTCATTTTTAAAACTCCAAAGATATGAATTGTTAATTAAATAATTATTCTTTGGTACATAGATTTACTAGAAATTAATATTGCGATGAGAAATATGGGTGATTATATTCTTATCTATTTAAAATCCAATCTGCTGCCTGGTCTAAAGAGTCAAAAATAATAGTAGGTTGGCTGTATTGTTGGAGTGCTGTTTTGTTTAGCAATCCTGTAGTTAATCCGATGGTAGTTACTCCAGCATTATTTCCTGCAATTATATCAATAGGCAAATCTCCAATGAAATAACTCTTTGAGGGGTCAATCGAACAGTTTTCAAGTGCAAGAAAAATCCCTTCAGGATCTGGTTTTGCTCGCTTGACATCATCACGTGATATAAGACCTTTAGGATTAAAATAATGAACAACATTACGCTTTATTAAACTCTCTTTCAATTGTTTCCGTGAAGCCATTGTATAGATACAGAGTTGAAATCCAGCCTCTTGTAACTGAGTCAATATTTTTTTAGTATCTGGAAATAATGGCGCTGAATGGTAAACTTTTCTCGCTTTTGAAACACATTCGAAAGTAAAACTACTTGCTTTGAATCTTGAAAGACCAAATTTTCTCCCAATTATCCAAAATAATCTTATTACAAGTTTTAACCCTTGTCCTGATGGCGGAGTTTGATAATCTTGTAGTAATTCGCTACCAACTTTTTTTAATGCTTCTTCTGAAACTTTAATGCCCCTCCGTTTAAGATTATCGATGACTAATATGTAAAAACTTCCCATTGAATCGATTAATGTGCCATCCAAATCAAATATTACCCCCCTTGCATTAAATGTCATGATAATTCCACTAATACGAATTAACTTAACCTCTTTATGTTTCCGTCCTTTATTAGCTTAATTTAGTATTTTCT
>JBHLPQ010000306.1:0-3120 GCA_048939265.1 Promethearchaeota archaeon | reverse complement strand
CCTTTCAATCTTAATTTTTCAGTACATCGTTCAAGCTCTTCTAAAGCTTTCTCTCTTCGTCTAGGATCAATCCCTGCGAACCCAATTAATCGGTTGGGAAATTGATTAACCATTTCTGCGACTCTGTCATTATATTCCTGATAAGTAATCTGACCACGGAAGAGAAATTCATAATCAAGGGCAACGATCACTGTTTTATCGATTCCTGCAGCGTCCATTTCATCTACTAATCTTTCAGCACTTCCATCTAAGACTAATTTGGGATCAGCTTTAAAGAACTTTGCCATCGAGAGAATATAATTACGTAAATCCTCTAATACCAATTCCTCTTCCCATACGTGACAATGAGTATCAATAATCATCTTATTCACCTAAGATTTATACACTAAATACATATTTCATGATTAAACTAGTTTAAAAATCGATATTCTCCAATCAGCCAATGTTATTAAAACAAGTGACTGAATAACCCCTAATATAAAATATTCTTTTAATATTTAATCATTCTCGTGCAGTTGATAGAGTTGAATCAATCTCAATCTCCTTCCCCAAAAAAGAGAGTCATATTCCCAAAACCTGGCACTTATATGGATCGATTAATGCATCACAAGGGGAAAGAACTTCCACGTTCTTATAAATGGCTTAGAAGACTAAACAAAATAGTAATTCCGCTTTACCGTCTCCGTATATTACCTTTATTCGGGATTGGCTGGTTTATATTGCTACTTACTACAATTGGTCGTCGTTCAGGGAAAACCAGACGAAATCCTCTGGAGTTTCATAGAGTAGATGGAGTAATCCACATTGCCGCTGCACGTGGAGAGAAAACCGATTGGGTTAAAAATATTCGAGCGAATCCTGAAAAGGTACGAGTCCAGGTTGGATTCAGAACTTTTCAACCCAAGGTGGAAATTGTTGAAGATATTTCAAAAAAGACTAAATTCATTGAATGGATGATTGTAAAACTCCCTCGAGAAGCGAAGACGGGATTTGGTTGGGACCCTAAGGAAGACAATCTTACTGATGCTGATTTGACGCCATTAGCAGAGTTTTGGTCAATAATTAGACTGCATAAACCGTAATCACTATTGGATTATGACAGAATGTCTCTCAGTAATCTCCAAAAACCCATGAATATTCTTTTGTTGTTCTTTCAAAACCAATTTTCTCTGCGAGTTTAATACTAGCTTGATTATCTTGATTGCTATGCCATCCTATTGTGATATCGTTATTTTGACAATATTCTACAAAAGTAGCCACAGTAAGTGTAGCAAAGCCTTTCTTTCTATGTTCTGTGACTGTTTGCACCCAGACTTCACATAATGAACCGTATAGGAAAGAAAGACACCAGCTAACAATTTTCTTTTCATCACGGATCAAACAGTATCCAAAGTTTCCGTTACTTAGAAACTCTTCAACAGATCCAACGATATCCCTTACTTCATCCATTAAATAGCTAAAATTCTTAAGACTTGATTTTCCAAACAATTGTTTGTCAACAAACTCTATATGACAATCAGGAGGTAATCGATGGTTCCAATCAATACTCAAAGTCGATTGAAGAGAATAATAACAGCGAGGGATAGTATTTAAACGTGATTTTTTCATTATTATTTCGTTTTCTAGTATCTTGGTTTTCCAAGCCTCAGGACATATCAGAAAGAACTGTTCAATACCTTCCTTTAAAGCATTTGGAGAAATTTCCTCAGTGAAAACTTTCTTAAGAGCTACATTGAAATTGATATTATCTTCTCTCCCAAAAAGATAGAGAGAATAGCGTAAATCCCAAATTAATGCTGATTTTGGATTGTTGATGTCATCTACCCATATTCGACCAGGAATTTTGGTATCTATTATTGCATTAATAACAAGATGGAATTTAACTGGATCTGCGAGAGTTTTGATATAATTATACTCATTAGGTTTGAGTTCTAATATCAAACATCATCACCTGAACAGTTTTCTAAGAATTCCTGCCTGATCAACGATCGGATAATGATAAATTGTTTTGCCCTAAGAATTGTGATTTTTTTGTCGCAGCTTCTACAGCATCTATGAGAATGGAACGAAATCCTCGCCCCTCCATCAATTGTAATGCTGATGCTGTCGTACCACCTGGAGACATGATAGCATCTTTAAGTACCCCTGGATGGACATCTTGCTCCAAGAGGAGTTTGGCAGCACCCATTACTGTTTGGGCACTTAATATGTAAGCTTCACGACGAGGTAATCCTGCTAAAACTCCCCCATCTGCCAATGCCTCAATAAAAACAAAAACATAGGCAGGGCCTGTGCCTGACAATCCTGTGACTGCATCTAATAAATGTTCTGGGAACTGAAACACCTTTCCTAATGAGCCAAATACGAGTTCAACAATTTGAGGATCTCGACTATCGTTTCTGGTTCCTAAGCTATACCCAGCTGCACCTTCTCCTACTTGGAATGGCATATTTGGCATTATGCGAACACAACGCGCATTACCCGTTAACCGTTCAATTGTTGTTAATGGAACTCCAGCAGCAATTGATATAACTAGATGATCATTAGTGAAGTGGGTTTGAAGCTTTTTTAGAGTGGTTTCGAATACTTGGGGTTTAACACAAATGAAAATAATGCTGCATTGTTTAACTATTTGTAAATTATTCAATGCAGCATTAATTCCAGTTTCTTCAACCAATTCCAAGACAATCTCAGGTAAAATATCATAAGCAGAGATTTGTTCAGGTTTAACTAATTTCTCCTTTAATAATCCTTTAATGAGCGCAGTTCCCATTTTACCTGTACCAATAACTCCAATGGATTCAGTTAAGCTTTGATTATGATACATAACTCTATTCTCCGCTAAAGACCAGTCAGATAATCTGAATCAAAAATTTCAGTTTCTTTTTCTTATTAAGCATTTTGCATTAATGAATAAGATTGTGGTGTCTCACAAGATCTAAACAATATTTCCCTATTTCGCCATAATGGTGGAATTTATAAATCAAGAATCTTATTCGTTTTTTGAGGGCTATGTTACTATCCATTCGTCTGATATAGGACGCCGCGAGCTCGGCTCGCGCTCTAACATTCGTTAGATCTATTTGCTGTTATCTCTTTCTTTAGAAGTGGTAATCATAA
>JBHLPQ010000152.1:0-9272 GCA_048939265.1 Promethearchaeota archaeon | reverse complement strand
TCATTAAAGCTATGAGTGTTGTTCCGATTAATATCCCCTTATTGACAACAATTATATTAATTACTGGTGTTCTTGCCATGGCTAAACACCGAGTGATCATAAGAAACTTGGCTTCAATTGAAAGTTTGGGAAGGATTTCTATTTTATGTTCTGATAAAACTGGTACTATCACTGCGGGCCAAATGACAGTTAAACGAATTTGGGATGCTACTACGGACGAACACTATTATGTTACTGGTTTGGGGTATTCTCCTGAGGGCAAAATTGTAAAGTTAGAACAAGATATGGAAAAGATAGATGAGAAGACAGCACGTTCCATTGAGTCCGAGGTTATTGAACTAAACTCTTCTCTAGGCATGTTAATCACATCTGGGATGTTGAACAACGATAGTGAAATAATTGAAGAGTACATCGAGGCAACAAAACAAAACGTATATTCTGGGACAGGTAGTCCTACTGAAAGTGCTCTCCTAGCAGTGTTTAACAAAACTGCTATAGAGAAAGAGAATGTTAAACAAATCTATGAACTGCAGAGAGAATACCCATTTGATTCTTCTTTAAAACGCATGAGTAAAGTTTTCAAAACCAAAGAACCTGAGTTTCTTATTTTTTGTAAAGGGGCCACTGAAGTTCTTCTGCCTAGATGTGACTCCATTGGGTACAAAGAACACAGTAGAACTCTTACCAAGAATGACAAAAAGAAGATAATGGAGAATGTGGAAAAACTTGCAGGTCAAGGTTACAGAATTTTATCTCTTACATATAAAATCACCGATAAGCTCCCACAGAAGGGAGAAGAAGAACGAGAGGAAATAGAAACTAATCTCTCTTATCTTGGGTTTGTTGCAGTTTTAGATCCTCCAAGAGACCTCGTTGATCAATCTGTAAATGAAACAATTCAAGCAGGAATCGTTCCTATCATGATTACTGGAGATAGTCCTATTACAGCTTCTTCAATTGCGAATAGTATCGGAATGGTGCACCAAAAAGAACACCAGACACATGAGGGGAAGATGGCTGCTGAGCTCGCTGACCAAGATTTCGTTAATACAAGAGTTTTTGCACGTGTTGCGCCTCAGGATAAACAAATAATTGTTGCACGCTATCAAAAGCAAAATCGGGTTGTAGCAATGACTGGTGATGGAGTTAACGATGCCCTTGCACTAAGTATGGCCGATGCTGGTATAGCAATGGGGATTGCTGGCACCGAGGTAAGCAAACAAGCTGCTGATCTCGTCATTGCGGATGATTCTTTCAATTCAATTGTGACAGGAATCAGAGAAGGCCGTGCCCTGTTTCAAAGGATTCGAGTTATTATATTCTTTTATATATGTGCAAATTTAGCTGAAGCTGGGTGTTATATTGGTGCATCATTCATTTCTGGATTTATTCCAGGTTTTGAATTAATGGATCACCTTCAACGTGCCTATATATTCGGTATTGCGCACACATTCCCTCCATTGGCTTTAATTATTGATGGAATTCCCAAGGATATCATGGAACGTGATCCAATCGATACAGCGGGAATATTTAACAAAAGATTAGCTCTTACATTATTATTAACAGCAATTACGTTAGCTACAATAATTTATATAGTCTATTTTGGAACATACTTCAATTTCATTCCTGTGAGTAACTTCAACAAAGAATTTTTCATACCAGTTTTTCAGGATGAAACAGATCTCCGAAACCTAAGACCTCAAAGTTGGAATCATGCCAAAGCACGGACATACATGCATACAATTTTGTATATAGCAATCCCACTGATAATTCTGTCTATTAGACGTATTGATAAATCTCTCTTGAAGGCAGTTAAGGAGGATTCTTATTGGTATACCTATGTCCTTGCCTTTTCGATCATACCAATCCATCTATTCCTAATGTATCTCCCTGTCATTTCTCAGAATTTAATCAAAGGCTTTGGTTTATATGTTGACGTTATTGCACTTGACGTTGGTGATTGGTTCTTATGCATAATCGCTGCTTTGATACCACTCTTAGTTCTTGAAACAACTAAATGGCTTAATAGAGTGAGAGGACAATATTATTAAATCCTAAATTTTCCCCCTAAATTTATACCAGTTTTTTTCTTTTAGAGACGAATTGTAAATAAACAAGAATAATGAAAATGACTCCAAGCAAAATAATACCAGTCACTTCATTAGGTTTCAATACATTACGTTGAGGTAACTGTTTTGTGAACTCAATTTCATAATAAACGCTTTCCATGTCATATATGCGAATAGATAGGTGATTTAACCATCCAGTTGTCTCCCATATCGAGGTTGTATTACGATTAAGATCATAATACTCCCCTTCAGAATAGAAAGAATATTCAATTACCTCTTCAATAATCAGATTATCGCGGATTTCAATTGTTCTCCCACCGTAAAATGTATATTCGCCAATATAATGCCCAGCAAACAATGACATATTATTTGTCATTGGTCTAATAAACAAATCTATCTGTTTTTCTTCAAAGGTTACTTTATCAATAGTTCTAGTTCCAAAAATTTCATCATTGGTTACGTTTGTAATTGTTATTTTAAACTCTGAACCATTCTCTATAGTAAAAGTCCGAGATCTACCGTTTGAAGCTATTACATCAAAATATGATTTATATGGATCATCCAATCGGCTATCATAGATATTTAAATACTTGTAAATATGAGAATCCCCAATACCAACTTTATACTCAACTGGGTCACTGGGAGTCCCAAAAAATGAATATGTCTGATCTAATTGAAAAGTCAATGGGAATAAGACTATAGAAATAATTAAAATATTTCTAACAACCATTTTACAAGTAATAATGCATCACAACCGTGTTAAAACTATCAAAAATACAATGTAACATATCTACTAAAAAGGTGGTATTACTGCAATACCTCGTTGGTTATGCTATTTAACTTTCTCCTTTAGCTGCAGACCAGCTTTTGAATTCTCTTTTCGCCATAATCGCCGATAATGCCAACCACCAGAGCGCTTTTTGATTGGAACATCATTGACCTCTGAAGTCCAATTCTTTTCGATTTTCCGTGCTTCTTTAAATGCCTCACTTGATAATTTAACTAAATCTTGATTAAATTGCTCGAGTGATTGAGTATTTTTTCTAGATCTCGCTTCATTAACTTTGGAGATCCATTTCTTCTCATAATGTTCGATTTTTGGATTAATTGTTCGAATTCTTGTTTGATAATCTTCCAGAATCGCACGATGAACCTGTTCATGTTGCCACCACATAGTTTCTGGATCATACTTATTTGTTGGACTAGGTCCAATATCAGGGAGTCCTGTCTCAATGAAAACAGGCTTAAAAAGGGAAGTACAAGGAGCTGCTGTTCCAGTAACCCAATGTGTTTGTAGATCTGGGTGTAAATGCGAAACTAATGATCCTGTCGTTTGACTTATAACAAAGATCGGCCTACAATGGATGCAAATATCATTAAATGAGCTTTTGGAGGGATTCCACTTTTTAGGATCTTTGACATTATGTTCACGAAGTATATCCATCATAAACGCTGCGTTTATACTCCCTTTCTTTTCAAGAAGCTTTTGAGTTGTGAAGTTATGTCTATTTAGACCCTTACCACCCCAAGTTCTTATATCAGTCCTCCCTGCCGTAAAAGCTTTTGCAAAGTGGAATTCTTTTTCTTTACTATATCCCTTTTCCACTGCATATTTGATTGCATCAGGGTGGATGCGATCGAAATCCTTCCCGATTGTAAGAGCATTGGATATGGTTCTAATATCTTTTACCTTTTCAACACACCAAAAGCGACCTGCGGTCTCCAAGACAAAGGCTTCATCAAGATCAGCGATTAACCATGAGTTATGATATCCTCCCTTAGGGTAACCTGGACAATTATGGTTTCCTCCTTGACCATATTTTTCAAGTAGATCGATGATTAGGTTTGTTGCTTCAGTAGCAGTTTTTACCCTTTCTAAGGCTAGACGGATGAAATCCATTCCTAGAAGACCTTGATCTTGTTCTGGTTCCTTAGTAAATACCGCTTCATTCCCGATAGTGACCCCATACTCATTTGTACCCATTTCACATCCAAATATCCAGTAGGGAGATGACAGAAGAATAGCATATGTCTCTTCAACTTGAGGGATCTCAAGGTTTGTTGTTTTCACGGCATTTGTATCAGGATCATGTGTTTTACGAGGAAAGAATAAGAGACTATGGCCTTCATTCACTAATCTATCTGAATTTTTTGCAAACAGAACACTTCCATCAACAGTACTGTTTTTCAAAGCTACTAAGGTGTCACACATTACGTCTCACCATGTGATATGATTAGTAAGTATATTACCATTTAATTAAATAACCTATCTTCTGAAAAAAGATAGGCCCTAAGGGGAGAGTCGTAGTTTTCTCGTAACAGTAGATAATTAGGTGGTATATCAGATTTTATTTTTTTTAGATGTGAATTGCAGAAAGAGAAAAATGGCTAGAATGGCACCTAAAAGTAGAAAACCAATAATTTCATTAGAATTCCGTATATCACTCAGAGAAGACACTCTGAACTCAAGTTCATAATAAACTCCTTCTCTATCATAGACACGAATGGATTGATAATTTAACCATCCTTTTTTGTCCCAAATCGAGGTTCTTGCACGATTAAGATCATAGAATATTCCATCAGAATAGAAATAAGATTCGTTCAACTGTTCAATGATTTGATCACCACGGACTTCAAAAGAGGTACTTCCATTGAAAGATTCAGCCAATAATGACATGTTATTCGTCATAGGTATAACAAAAAAATCGATCATTTCTTCTTCATAGGTTACTTCATTAATTGTTCTGATTCCAGAAATTTCGTTATTTGTTACATTGGTAACTGTTATTTCAAACCTCGTGCCACTTGTTATTGTTAAAACTTGAGATTCGCCGTCAATATCTATAACTGTGTATTCTACCAGAGATGGATTATTTAATCGGTTATCAAGGAATTTTGTATATTCATAAGTTCGAGAATCCCCACTGTTAACTTTATATTCAAACGGGTTGTTTGTAAGAGTAAAGAAAGCATAGTTTTTACTTATTTGAATTGAAATCGAGAAAAATATAATTGCTATAATCACGAAATTTCTAACAGCTAGTTTACGTGTGATAGTTTAACCCAACCAGTTCGAATGTTAAAAATAAATTGATAAATATTCTATAAAAAATCTAGTGTTACTGCAAGTATTTCCTTAACTGGTGATAATAATGGAAAATTACATCAAAGAATCGATATCATTACTTTCAGAGCTGATCCAGAATAAATGTGTCAATCCTCCCGGAAATGAATTAAAATCCATCCATTCTATTCAACGTTTTTTACAGGAACGCGATATTCAGTGTCAAGTCTATGAATCTGCTCCGAATAGGGGGAACCTTGTTACACGCATTCCAGGTACTAATGATGGGCCCAAATTAATGTTTGGACCTGCTCATGTAGATGTGGTTCCAGTTGAGAACCCTGATGAATGGGAGGTAGATCCTTTTTCTGGAACTGTCAAAGACGGATATGTCTGGGGACGTGGGGCTCTAGATATGCTTTATATTGTTGTAACACAAGTACAAGCCTTTATTCAACTCCAAAAGGAGAAGTTTCAACCCAAAGGGGATTTGATATTACTAATAGTCAGTGATGAGGAAGCAGGTGGTATTTTTGGTGCTGAATGGATGTTGAGAAACCATCCAGAGCAAGTAAAAACCGATTATCTAGTTACAGAGGCGGGAGGGCTTTCTATTGCACCAGGGAAATTAGCATTTATGATTGGTGAGAAGGGAGGGGCTTGGAAACGCATTACCTTTAAAGGAACACCTGGCCATGGATCTATGCCTTTCGATTCAGATAATGCCGCTCATAAAGCTGCTCAAGGAATCATTAGATTAAGGAAGTATTGTGATTCAAAAATTCCTTTAACAACCGAATATCTAAGCTATTTAGCCAAAGGTTTAGATTTAGGGTTTGTTCAGCGTTTTATGCTCACAAATAAGAGACTACTATCCTTCACCCTCAATAATTTAAAGAAAAGGGATCCACAAATGGCTAAAGTTATTCATGGTCTTTCTAGAATGACCATATCTCCTAATATTGTCCAAGGAGGAACCAAAGTGAACGTAATACCTGCTACTACCTATATGGATGTAGATATTCGTACACTACCAGGTCAAGATGATAACTATGTCGTTACACATCTTAAAAAAGCATTGGGAGATCTCGCAGCAGAAGCAACAATCGAATCAATGACTGTTGAAGAAGGAGGGTTTACTTCTTATGGAAATGCAAGTCCTGCTTCTTCAGAATTTGTTACCGCCATGGAGAAAGCTGTTAAACAAGAATTCCCTGACAGTTCACTTGTTCCTTTCATTATGCCTGCTGTCTCTGATTGTAGGTTTTTCCGTGAACAGGGTGTTGACGCCTATGGTTTCTCTCTCTTTGACCCAGAAACTCCAATGAGTCATCTGGCCAGTCTGGCTCACGGAACAAACGAACGGATAAGTATCAAAACATTAGAGCTTTCCCAAAAGGTCTATTATAATCTTGCAAAGATATTTTTATAGGATAAACTAGATTTTACAGTTAGGAATGATAATGAAAAAGTTGAAATGTGTCTTTATTGACATGGTGGAAGATCGAAAAAAGAGGATAGAAGGAGAAGAGGACCTACCTCCATATTCGACTTTTCAGGAGTATCCATTCAATCAATATATTAAAACCCGGGTGACAGAAGTATTTGGTTGGTCTACTGATTTACTGAAGAGTTCCCAGAATAATACCTTTAACATTAGTATACATGTGATAACTTCAAGGTATTTAGAACATCATGGGGTTGCTCAACACTTCTATTCTCCTCATGGTCCAAAATATGATGATAAGTACTCTTATCTACATGGCATAAATTTACTAGCTTTTGAGGGATATAATAGAAGCCATTTGATTTTCACTATCAAGAGGATTAATCGTATATTTCAGGAAAAACTAATCACCGCTAAAAAGAAACCATTTCGTTCTGTTAAGGAAACTGAGTTGAAGGATTCCTATACTGTGCCAACCGACCACCCTAGAGTCGGGATTTTGACACCCACATTGAGTTTAAAGACTACATGGGTTCAAGACCTAAATAATTTATCTGAATCCATAATAATTTCCGATGATCTTAGAGACTTAGTGCCTGATATACCTCCAGACAATTTTGTGGATTTTTCATTATCTAGAAGTTACAAATTTATCCTTGATGATTATATTCAAGTATTCGATCAAATCCTGGAAATAGTTTAGTTCATAATTCTAGCGAATTAGCCACAATTATGTGATGAATGGGCATGTATTCTCAAAACGATGAACTTAAGGAGCTTATTCATCAAGGAAAATTTGAAGAAGCTCTGGAGATCATTGATGAACAACTTAAGAAATTCATAGGATTACAAGTTAATACAGAAGCTTCTACTTGGAAGGAGAAATGCCAGCTTGTTTTTCTTAAAAGTAAAATATTTGAAATTATTGGTAATTTTACACAATCGCTCACTCTTATCGATGAGATAATGGAAGAATGCAAGCACTTCGAAAAATTGTCCTCTGAAGTCCAATTAATGGGATTGTTTGCTAAAACAATTCCACTCTTCTTTCTTGGACGTATCAAAGAAAATGCTCAGATACTTAAAGAAGCAACACAGTTGTTAGATACAACAAAACAGATGGAACAAGCAGATCTGCAAAGATACAGAGCATTAATATCTCTATTTAGTGGATTAAATTCAATATATACTAGTGATTTTAAAAAAGGGTTACCTGATCTACAATATGGTCTGGATGCTCTTCAGCAATTAAAATCCGACGACTGGCTGGTTGGTTTAGGTCTATTGTTTAAGGGAATGTATTATTCTGAAATGGGAGATTACCAACAAGCTCTCGGTTTATTAAAATTAAGTGCAGATTATAACCAAAAAAGAGGCTTTATCTACAATTATATCTTAAATCTAGGACATATTGCTAATTCATATTGTGAGCAAGGTGACTTGATTAACGCAAAAAAGTATGGTCTTCAAGCGAATAATTTGGCTAAGGAAGGAGAAAATTTGTTTGTATTAGGATATACACAACGAACACTTGGTCGGATTTTTTTAAATATGGGGGATTTAATTGAAGCAGAAGAAAATTTCCGAGCAGCGTGGAAAACTTGGGAATTAAATAAGACGCTACATGTCTATTTTCCAATTTCATGGTTGGGACTAATACATCGAATGAGAGGAGAACCAGATTTAGCAATTGAATACTTCATTTTTGGATTAGAAAAAACTCGTGAATTAGGATATAGAAATGCCGAAGGTTGGGCATTAGATTTTATAGGAGAACTATATTGGGAAAAGGGGGATTTTCAGGAAGCGTTAAGTTATTTAAACGAAGCTCTGACCGTAAGAAAGGAGCTAGGAAATAAAAATGACATAACGAGAACATTATTCAATTTATTTTTAGTGAATTTGGAGCTTGGGAATTTAGAAAATGCTAAAAACCAACTTCTAACACTGAATAATCTAAAGACTGACCTCAACAATCAAATTATAAAATCTCGAACCCAACTTGCTGAAGCACTCTTATTAATGCAGAGTAGAAAACTTATTGAAAAAGGGAATGCCCAGAATATGCTTCTTGAGTTACTTTCAATGAATGTGGAGGAAAGAATCAAAATTCTGGTCTTATTAAATTTATTTGTTGCTGAAGGATTACGAAAGGGTATACCTGGCATTTTTATTTTAACTGATAAGTCTCCATCTGAAATTCGAGATGGATTAAAGCTTGTAATACCAAAAATTGATGTTTATGAAAAGAAAGGATTATTGAAATATGTTGATGCTTATTCCAAGAGTATGGGAATAGATGTTGAAGAAAGGAACTCAGTCATGATTGAGAAACCAACCGACCTAGATGAAATTGGTGGTGCAGTTGCCAACTTACAAAAGAAAATCCAAAAAGATCATAAATATCATAAAATCGCCACTCATTCTATATCAACCATTATGACGTATACAGATGCAATGTCAACATTCAGATTTTTACAAACCCTTACGAGTCGTAACAAACGCATGGGTGCAATTTCTCTATATTGTATGGATCATGGAATGTTTTCCGACTCAGAAGTTCAAACTTTAAAACATTTAATGAATGGAATTATTGAATTCAAGGTAGATGACTTAAAATCATACCTTCGAGTCGAGGGTATAGGCGATGTTCGAACTCGTGGATGGATTGAATATTCTCATACAACAAAAT
>JBHLPQ010000022.1:0-29631 GCA_048939265.1 Promethearchaeota archaeon | reverse complement strand
CGGGGGGTATAACATTTAAGACTGGAAGCATTCTAACTACTGTTCAAGTACATAACTATCAAGAAATCCGTGATCAATTACACCGAAGTTATGAAGCTGGTGAACGACCAGAAAAAATGAATCTTCGTCTAATTATGACAAGTCTTTGTCTTTATTTAAACGAAAACAATAATTGTCAAGTAACTGACGAAGCTTGTCCCTTTCAAACAGGATCAGAGTGGTGGGAATGTGAAATTGTTACTGCTTCCTGTCGAAGTAATAATGAAGAGTGGAAATGATGGACTTCGACGATTTTTATTCTTGATTACTGGAAGCATGAACAATTATCTGAACGATATTTTGCATAAGAAGCGATTTTCCAATGTTTTCTCGAACAGAAATGGGGTAAATCGCTAAATTTTGTGATTTAATCCAATTACTTAATGGTTTGGGAATCTCATTTTTTTCCTTCTCAAATTTATTGCCAATTAGTAGAATTTGTTGTGGAGATAAATAATTAGTAACTGTACCATAAAGTTTTTGAATTTCCAGTTGAGAATCTCTGTTCTTATAATCAAAAATTATAATAGCGACGGTTGCTGTCTTCAAAAATGAACTAATTGATTTAGAGTAGACATCGTTACTAGGAACATCGCAGAGTTGTAGAAAATATTGATTTTCTCCAAGAATAGTATCTACATTATGAAATCTAACTCCGATAGAGGGATTGTATTCCTCAGAAAATGGAAGATCAAGAATCCAGTGAATCACCGTCGTTTTTCCCACTCCTGAACCTCCAAGAAAGACAATTCTAAAATAGTCCGTTAACGTCGCCTCTGATGAAGATGAACTCATTGAAAACACCACAGGTGTTATAGTCGAATATTTTCGAAGATGATATCAGGTCGATCTTCAATAGTCTTTTCTTTCCAAAGTTCAAATGGAATCGATCTTGTTTCACCATTTCCTCGAACGACTATTCCACGATACTTTCGCATTATTTGCAATGCAACCCACGAAAACCCTTGCCCGACAATACAGATTTTAGATAACCCTTTAAACTCTTCTAAATCCTGATTCAATAATGGGCCGACAATTTTTTCGACATCTTTTGAATCAACTGTTCCGCGAACACAAAACACCCAGATTCGCATACCCTGTCCATCATAGGCTATTAAATCGTAAGGACCAGATTCCACCAGAGAACGTGCAGGTTGAATAAAGACAATATCCGAAATATTATTTGCGAATACAGAAAACCGTAATGGTAGTCCTTCAGGATCATGACCAATTAAAATTGAATGAAGTATCTCAATAAATTTAGGTGAAACGCTGGCCAAGGTCAGAAGAATAGCTTCAGTATCACCAGAAAGATTTGAAATCACATTCTCCCCGATTCCGAAATCCTGAGCAAAATTGCTTACAACTTGAGGTGTAAGCCCAGAGATACGAGTCATTTCAGTAATGAGAGATTGGTGAAAGGCACTGGTTGTTTTAGTGTCATACAGCATAGAAAGGGTCTCAACAGGTCTCCCAAATTTCTTTTGAATAAGAGTGGGTCTAAACTTTCCACTTTTGCTTAATTTACTGTTATCCATTAAGAAACGAGCTTTTTCCAAAGCTATTTCTTCGAGAGATTGTGTAACAAGATTTGTACCACAATCTACGCAAAAGTACTGAACCTTATTGGATGAAAATTGACGCACGACACCTATTTCACAAAAAAAGGCGGATCTGCAATGAGGACAAAAATGAGCCATGAATGAAGCGTTTTTATCGTCAAGGTCACGGCTAGGACCCCCATCTAGCACGCAGGGCCGACAATTACTATCACAGTGCATTTTCAAGGGTAAGAACCTCTTATTTTCCCTTTCTCGACATACGAAATTTCGTTTTTTTTGATTTTAACACAAATTAACTATCACTTTCTATGTTTAATTTCGAGAATTTAAAAGGAATTCTAAATGACAAGAATTATTCTTCTTAAAAAATCTTTCTTTGAGTTTGTGAAGTATAACCTTAAGAATCTGTTAAATTTCGTTTTAAACGAATTTAATACATATTATAAGTTATATAATGAACTGGTGTCCTAATTCTAATTGTTTTTAAAGTTCTACTTATATTTTTCTTGTTATTGAGCGAATAAGGATTAGAAATTTCTATATCACAATGTCAGAATAATTCCTTGAAGATTTTCGAATATTATTTCAAGTACTTATCTAACTCTCTTTATCTGTAAAATCTTTCCATGGAAAGGAGACCAGTCTAAAATGAAATTTCTTCATCAATCTAACCAAGAAAGTTTTCTTCTCCGCCTCTTTCGAGGAGAAGATATTCTTGAATCCCTCCAAAAATTCTGTGAACATCATAACATAGGCTCAGGCCGAGTTCAGGGGATTGGTGCTGTTTCCATAGCGAAAATTGGCTTCTTCAATGGGATTGAGTATATTACAAATACATTCTCAGAAAACCTTGAGCTTTTATCTTTAACTGGCAATATTGCTTTAGATAAGATAGTTCATCTACATGGGGTCTTTGGGAGAGCTGATGGATCTTGTGTAGGTGGACATATTATGCCTGGTTGTGTTGTATCTGTTACTTGTGAAATCCAAATTTTAGTTTTAGATCCTCAGGTTACTCGGGAAGAAGACCCACAAACAAAATTAAAATTATTAGAATTACCAAATGAAATTGAATAAATGAGAGGAATACTTTGAAAAGATCAATAAAGGTAGGACAAGTCGTTGGACCTTACTCACCAGCAATTGAGACTTCTAGAACAAAACAAATTTTTGTTTCTGGACAAATTGCATCTAATTTAGATGCAGATATCCAAACTCAAACAAGAGAGATAATTAATAAAATTGAAGCGATCCTAGGAGAAGCAGGGGCATTTTTAAGTGACATCGCAAAAACCACTATCTACTTGGCGGACATGAATGACTTTTCTGCAGTAAATGAAGAGTATGCAAAGTTCTTTCCTTCTGATCCGCCAGCTCGGGCAACAATCCAAGTTGCTGCGCTACCTTTAGGCGCCCGTATAGAGATTGAAGCCATCGCAGTAAGGGATTAATACATTCTGGTTCTAAAAGAATCGCTAAGACAGTCGTAATTTATGCGTATTCGATCTCAAGCTTTCCACTACCCTCTTGAATGCTTTGAGCTAAAGTAACTAAGGTATAGGGAACTTTGCGACGACTTAAATAGTCTAGAATCATCTCGAATCTTGTGGGATCGTAATCTAAAGTCACCTTATCTAACACGAAAAGCGGATAATCTGGAAGATATTCTTCACGACCAGCCAACATCACGATAAGTGCAATTGTTATCCGTTCACTATCACTTAAACTTTCTATTGGTTGATCAATCATCTTTCCCCGTCGTTTACGTTTAACAATTAAGCTAAAATTCGGATCAATTCGAATATCCTCAAAATCTTGGTAAGACATTAATTGATAGACTTTCTTGATTTGATGATTGAAGTTTTCAATGACACCTAGCTTGACTATTTTCTCCCGTTCCTCTAAATAAGTTTGTAATTCAGTGTAGAAATTAAATTCTGATTGCACTTGGTCGATTTGATCAATACGTTTTGATTTTTCATCTATCTGTTTATCTAGCTGTTCAATTTTCCCAATGATTCTTTGGATCTTTGCATCAAGCTCGTTAATTAACTTAATTGAATCAGCTCGGCCTTGATCTATCGATTTCTCGAGAATCTTTAATTCAGACTCTTTTTGGGTATAGCTTCGCTCAGAAGATTCAATTTCTTTTTTCTTTTCGGTAATTTCTTTTTGCAATCGTCTAATTTCTTGTTTTGCCTTATTGATTCTTATTTGATTATCATTCTTAATTTTATGAATTAATACTTCTAGATCTTCTTTTCGACGTTCAGCATCATCGATTTGAAACTCTAATTCACGAGTCCGTTTCATGAGATGAGAATCATCAACTAATAATTTATCTTCACGTGCTTTGGCATGTTTTTCTGTATACGGTCGGCCACAAACGATACATTTCTTCAAATCAGGCATTTTTTGTGAAAGGGAAATCCAGTTCCTAACCTCTTTTAGAGATTTTTCCGTCTCATTTTTCTCATTCCTTACCTCATCTAAATAACGTCGATATTCCCTAATCTCATCCGCTATTCGAGCAATCTCCTGATCGACACTTGGATGTTCTATCATGAAATTCTTGATCTCTTCTTCCATTGATTTAATTTGGGCTTTTGTATCGCGATTTCTGGCCATATTTAACTTAATTATATCAGAACCTGTTTCTATTTCATTCTTAAGGGAGAGAACCTCCTTTGATAACTTATGATACCTATTCTCTAACTCTGAATATGATTGAATCTCTTCTATGTTAATGTCAGGAAGAGTTTCACGCTCAATTTTTGCTGTTTCCAACTCCTGCTCTAGCTGAGAATGCTCTTGCTGCATATTACCTATATCAGATTCATACATTAGATAAATACGTAAATCTTTCTTCAGATTTGTCAATTGAGTTTTTAAATACGAAATTAAGAATGAATAATATCTAACATCAGAATATTGTGTTAATAGCTTCTCCAGCTTCCTTCCAGTAGTGATTGCAGTTATGAGTTCATTATCAGGAGTTGCTAGGGTGAACATATTAGCTTTTTGGTTTTCTGGATGATATGGATTCCCGTTTACCTCTAGTTTATTGCCTCTTTTTACTTCAAACTTCCTGTCACAAACTATCTTTCCTTCCTGTTGTAACTCAACTCGCCCTTTGTTAGCAAAAAGATTGAGATAATACCTTCGCGCCTCAATCTTTTCTTGAGGTAAGTTTAATAATTCAAATCCTCGGACAAGCGAACTTTTTCCTGCTGCATTTGGTGCTTTGATTAGATTTTTTCCTTCTTTAAAATCCAACTCAACCTTTTCAATCCCTCCAATATTTTCCAGAGTAATATGTAAGGTCATTTCTTCACACTTCTCCAATCCTTAATGTATTTCTGCAGAATACGTGCTATAGGATCTGTTTTTTTCAGAGGTTGTGCTGGTAAGGAACTAAGTTGTTTAAGATGATCGATTAACGATGTTTCAGCAGAATGGAGAACACTTTCCTTATTATCTATTTTTTTCTTAACCACTATCCATCCTCCAAGGTTTTGGTATGGCCTCCTCTAATTACGTTAATTTCCATTGAATGGAGAAACGTTTTCTCTTCACTTGATGTAATAGGTCGGTTATTTCTTGAGGAAGCAGTTCCTCTTTCTCGTTCTGTAATATATTGTGAACACGATTTTTGTCCTTTAGCCAAGAGGCCATCCTTCCTAGCTCTGAATCTTCTAAGAAATCTTCTATTCGGAGCGGTTCAAGAATTGATACTTCAATGTTTCCTTTGTGTTTTTGCATTTCGGGCAAAATCAAAGCCATACTTTTTCCTATATTCTTTAGAAGAAATAGTCCTTCAACTAACTTCCCTGCAAAGAGATCAGGATACAAGTTAAGGTATCTAGCAAAAGTTCTACGTAATGAAGTCGTTCTAAGATAAACCATTAGCATTACTATTGGAGATCCCGCCTTTATTATTTGTAACACGTATAACAATACTCTTAACTGGATTATTTTCTCCAGAGGAGCTGGTAGTGCGACTGGATTTGATTCTTTCTAACTTAGTTTAAGAACCCTAATTAATTTCTTTGACCTTTCCCTCCTTTAAGCTTATCTTGGTAATTTAAGAATTGATTATCATGGTACACATTAATGTAGAATTTAAAGCCTGGTGTAAGGATCTCGAAGCAATCAAAAAAATACTTCTTTATAGAAATGCTGACTTTAAGGGAGTAGATTATCAAGTAGATACTTATTTTCAAGTAAATAAGGGGAGATTGAAGTTAAGAGAAGGAAAAATTGAACAAGCCTTGATTTATTATGATCGAAAAGATTCTAAAGTACCAAAACAGTCAAACGTTACTTTATTCCCCGTTAATTCGGATTCATCTGCTCTTCTAAAAGAGATTCTGACAAAATCTTTGGGTATTCTTGTAATTGTGAATAAACAAAGAGCTATCTACTTCATAGATAATATCAAATTCCATATTGATAAAGTAGAGCATTTGGGTTCATATGTGGAGGTAGAAGCTATAGATATTAATGGTAGCATCGGAATTACTAAACTACGAGAACAGTGCCAATTTTTTTTAAAATTATTTAAAATCTCAGAAAAAGACTTGATTTCTAAATCATATAGTGATTTATTAATAAAGAGGAATTCATCATAGAGAATTATAGGATATCAGAAAATGATTGCTGGTTATATTGACATCCACTGTCATCTACCTGATAATTATTTCTTTAAAAATATTCATACCTATATCTTGCAGTGGTCTCAACAGGGACTCATGTACATTGTTTCAGTCAGTCAAGACTATAAAGAATCTCTTCAATCAATTGAACTATCCAAGAAATACCCTGACATGGTTATCCCCGCTATTGGAATTCATCCATGGAAAGCCCATAAAAAATATGGGGAGATACAACTCTTTGAAAATCTTCTTTCAGAAAATAGAGAGATTCTAATTTTAGGTGAAATTGGATTAGATTTTCACTTTATTTCTCAAGAAGAGAGATATCCATACCAGAAGAGGATTCTAGATTTCTTCTTTCAACAGGCAGAAAAACGAAATCTGAGAATTATGCTCCACGTTAAAGGAGCAGAAGAAGAAATTGCAACTCATATTGAATCAACAACTCTTCCAGGTAAGAACTGTTGTGTTCATTGGTATTCAGGCCCATCTAGGATCTTGAAAAAACTTGTAGATCTAGATTGCTTTTTCTCCTGTGGGCCAGCTTTGAACTACTCCCGCAAGCATCAACAAGTGATTAAATCCGTCCCTTCAAATCGATTATTGACTGAATCAGATGGTAACGTCAAATATCAGGGACGAATAGGCCATCCTGGGTTGATGCCAGAAGTTGTTGACCTTGTTGCCAATATTACTCATCAGAATAGGAATGACATTCAAAAACGTATTATTGAAAACTCTCTTTGCTATTTAGGGAAAAAATAAGAAGAGAACCTATGGAAAGTCTTTTCTACGCATGGCTAACATCGAAAACAACAAGAAACCCATAATTAACGCGATACAAACAATAAGGGAATTAAATGGTTCAAAATCTGTGATACTAAACTCAAAATAGTCTATTAAGAAGAATTCTGCTGTTACATGGTAGATATGGTTAGATATTGAATAAGGAGTATGACCACCGCCCGCGAAACCAAAGATAAATTGGCCGAAGAAAACTTCAAAATAGGCAATAGCTAATCCCCAGCCTAAAGCGTTTTTATCAATCACTATTCCTAAGAGTAAAAATATCGTACTGTAAACTACGACCCATAATCCTACGAAGAACCATGTTCCGATCAAAACATCAAGCTGAAAAATGGTAAAATCATTTACTATGACACACAACCCGAGATAAATGATCAACGCGTCCAAACAGGCGATTACAACCCCTATAATAAGAAGGGTGATCCATTTGATTAGGACAATTTCTTCACGTTTAACAGGCCTTGTCAAAAGTTGACTGATCGTCTTATTCTCCTTCTCATCTGATATGGCAGATATTCCTAGAATAAGACAAATAAGAGGCAATATTAGGAAGTTAAAGATGTTGGTTTCATCACCTACAACAATGATTTCTAGATAATCACTTACGGTTGCATATGACGTATTAAGATAGGGGAGAAGGGGGAGAATACTAACAAAAATCAGAATGTAAGTCTTTTTATCAAATAAAACTTTACCAAGAAATATTTGTCCTAGGAAGACACTTCTGGTAAGCATAGATGGTGATTGTGTTTCTTTTGTAGCACTTAAACTCATTACTTTTTTCACCTACAATGTATTACGTTAAGAAATCAAAAATAGCTTCAATGTTGTCCGTTTGACTCTCTAAATGGTTTATTAACAGCCCATTCTCTGCGATCAATCGAGTAGCTGTGGGGTAAAACAAGCTTGGAGTATCAGTAATCACAATAAGATCTCGTGTTGCTTTATCTGATGGAAAAGTGACACTTTTAATGATATCCTCTTCAATCAAGAGTTTTGAAAGCGTTTGCAATTCAGTTCGTGGGGCTCGGAATAAAATTTGGTGTGGAAATTGATCTATAAGGTTGAGAACCTCTTCAGGGGGACCTTCAGCTAAGGTTTGGCCCCTATGAATCAGAACCATTCGAGTTGACATTTCATCAAGCTCGTATAGAATATGACTAGAGATTAATACAGTCACTCCGTCTCTGTTCAATTTAGACACAAGCTGCTTCATCTCCCGTCGACCAAGTGGATCAAGTCCTCCAAATGGCTCGTCTAAAATTAACAACTCAGGATTATGAACAATGGCTGCTGCCACTTTAAGACGTTGTTTCATACCTTTTGAATAAGATTTGATACGTTTTCCTTTAACAGCCAACCCCACTTTCGCCAAAGCTTCCTTAGCAGCAGTTTCTGCTTGTTCTCGGGGAAGAATTAACTTAGCAAGGGAGGATACGAATTGTTTACCTTTCATCCAAGGATAAAGATCGTCATGTTCAGAAACATATCCAATTTGCCTTTTTAATATATTATTGTTTAGAGGATTTTCATCAAATACTCGAACAGTTCCAGTATCAGGACGAATTTCTCCCATAATGAGTTTGAGTGTTGTTGACTTTCCAGCCCCATTAGGCCCAAGAAATCCTGTGACTCCACTTTTTGCACTCATGGTCAAGCGTGAAACTGCTACCACATCACCGAAGGATTTTGACACCTCGTGTAGATCTATCATTTGTTTGAATGCCTCCAATATACCTGATAAACGACAACTAGAAACCCAAGCAAGATGTAAAGACCGACAACACCGAGAATCATCCAATTTTCAATGCCAACACCATCAGCTAAATTAATTGTCTGAACGCCCCTAAAAGAGTAGTAATCGATTTCTGTCGTTCCAAGTAGAATATATGAAGTTAATAACAAAAGAGTGAGCACATCAAGGAATATCTCAAAACCTGCACTGTCTCCCGAGAACGCTAAGGAGCTTATAATCATATTACTCGTAAACATTAGCATAAATGTCGTTAAACCAGCGTATAATCGTCTGTTCGTGAGAGAAGAAAAAGCAAGGATGATAGCTGAATAAGTTATGGTAATAATTTCAGTAAACACGAATACATGTACGAAAATTGGTAATACGGTGAATAAATCGATGTTCCCGATTCCAACGAATAGCAAAAAGAATTCAAAGACATAGGGAAGAGTAAGTACAATGTTACCAAAAATAAAAAATGCGAGAAATTTACCAAGAACATATTCATGTCTTTCTAATTTACTATAATAAATCTCAGTTGTTTGATTGGAAATATCATCAGCTATAAGACCCGATCCTACCATAACCAATAAAATTAATATGAAAATACTAGTGCCTCCAAAGTTGAATTCAGCACTTCCACTGTCACTAGTTTCCACAAAAAATGATATCCCAAAACTAACTATCCCACGAACCATTGTAAGGAGACTATCCTCTAATAGTTCTTCGGGAGTGACAGCTGGTATACCTATTGGTGGATTAAGTCGGAAATCCTTCGTAAAAAGAACAAACATGTTCGTTATCACAAAAGTGAATATTAGAAAACCAATTAGAACTTTTACCGCTCTTGACCGATTCCATTCGTGGATCCACCAATGCCACGCAATTGCCCATATCCTATAGATCCGTCCACGACGAGTACCATCAAAAGGTCGAAAAGCAAATTTCCTAACATATGCTTCTGAACTTTTAGTTGGTTCATTCATTGAATTTGAACCTCCTGTTCTTTAAAAAGGCTAACAAAGACATCTTCAAGACTTCTCGACCGACTTCCAAGATAACGAATATCAACTCCTAATTTATATGCAGTTGCAAAAATATCTTTTTCAATATCAGGAGCCTTTTCAACCTCAATAAATGCTCCATCAGTCCACACTTTCATTCCATTTGCTTCAAGAGCTTCTAAAAATCTAGTACTTTCTGTCTTCACCTTTACACTCACAGTTGAACGTTTATTAGCTGTTAATTCTCGTATATTTCCTTGAGCAAGGATTTTTCCCTCTGATACAACTAAGGCATAATCAGTAGTTTGTTCGACGTCTCGAAGAAGATGTGAGCTAAGAATAACATTTTTTCCTTCATCTTTCTGTAAATTTCGAATTAATTCAAGCATCTGAACGCGTCCTGATGGATCTAATCCATTGGTTGGTTCATCACAAATGATTATTTCAGGATCATGAACTAAAGCAACAGCTAATTTAACCTTTTGTTTCATACCAAGAGAAAAAGTGTCTAATTTTCTATATCTTTCCTCTCCAAGCCCTACATAAAAGAGACTATCGCTAGCTCTCTGTTTACTTTCTGGAAAGGACAAACCGTTCATCCTTCCGCAGAAAGCGACAAAGCTCATAGCTGTTGCATCAGGAATGAATGCGGTGTTAAATTCGGGAATATAACCAATGCGATCTCTCACCTGATTAATTTCACGTCGGATATCATATCCTAATACCTGAGCACCACCTCGAGTTGGCCGAATTATACCAAGTAAGGTTCTGATAAGAGTAGTTTTACCCGCTCCGTTAGGCCCGAGGAATCCAACTCCACCTGATGGAACTTTTACTGAAATATCTTCAATCCCTCGGATTTTTCCATAATATTTAGTCAGGGAGTCTGTGACTATTATTTCAGCTGACACTTTTCAAGGCCCTCTTTTTTCGACTGATGTACAGCAATATGGAAAATATATACTCTGGATTTTTTAAGATGAAGTTTGAGGCAGATAAAAATCTCTAAACTTCTTCTTCTAAGAAATTGAAACACGATTGATCAAGGATTCCGTTTCAAACTACTCAAATCTCCCTTATCCAGACTTTAAACAAAAATTATTAATACATTCATCCTTCTGCAAAGGATTTCCACAATGTGGACAAAAATTTGGTCTCGTATAAATTGGAATGCTTTGACGTCGAATTTGAGAAATCCGATGCAGTGGGATATTATCTAGTTTCCGTCGTTCCATAAATTCATTAAATGTGAGCTCAACATATTCATCAAAATCTCGAAAGATTATTGAAAATTCTTGATGGTTTTCTGGGCCATGCTGGATCCGTGATAACCACTCTTTAATTTCCCCTTTTTTTGTCATTTGCCAAGACCCTTCTCTTCTATCTGTAAACATACAAGTTGAAATTACGTTGATTATAATAATAAAAACCAAAACAGGGATTTTTAAGCTTAAAGAATTTAAAAACACAAAATATTGATATACCCAATCCAGTAATTTCAAGACAAGAGAAAATGTTCTCTGAAGGGAATCAATATTGCGAGTAATAGAAATCACTAATATCAATCAAAGTATTCAATTTTGTCCAAACGGAAGTAACCTCTTAACTATTATTCATGAAGGATTGGGGAGAAATGTTATCAATTCACTTTGTGGAGGGAATGGTAAGTGTGGAAAGTGTCGAGTGAAAATTCAAAATCAGGATCAACATCAAGCTGTTAATTTACCAACAGAAATTGAGCACAAATTATTAGGAGATTCTATCTCTCAAAATATTCGCTTAGCGTGCCAAGTAATACCGAAAGATAAGAAGATTAAGGTCACTATTTTGGATTTAAGTGAACACAAAGACAGTATATATAAGATCCAGGATTCTTTTAGTGATTTCAAGTTAGAATATTTGTTTAATCCGAGAATCTCGAGTTATCCGTTAAATGTAATACCTCCTTCTCTGGAAAACGCTCAAGACGATTTTACTCGTATATCAGATAGCCTAAAAGGTGTTGTACCGTTAACACAATTAGATTCTGATTCTTTATATCAAATGGCAAGTATTTTACGGGAAAATAATGGCAAAGTTTATGCAATCATAGACAGAGAAAAAAGCAAGTTAATCAAGCTCGAAGGTGAAAAATCCCCTATTTTAGGAGCTGTTGTGGATATAGGGACAACTTCAATTGTTGTTACCTTAATCGATCTTGAAACAGGAATTATTCTCGGTGCTGATTCGATTATCAACCCACAAATCGAATTTGGGAGAGATATTATGAGTCGATTGACTCACGCTTTATCCTCATCGTCAGATCAGCTTCAACTCCAAAAAAAAGTCTTTAATGGAATTTCGAAAGTAATTGAGGAATTAACTTCATCAACAAATACAACTTCCGGCAATATTTATGAAATAGTTGTTGTTGGAAACTCAGTAATGCACCATTTGTTTTTGAATTTAGCAGTTATCGGATTGTCTCGCGCACCTTTTGTACCTGTCATTTCCAAGACTCTATCATTCTTTGTTAAAGATATAGATGAATCAAAATCCCTCTGTATTCCACATCAAGCACGAATTACGATGCCTCCTTTAATTGGCGGATTTATTGGTTCCGACGCTGTGGTAGACGTCCTTTATACTGGTTTTGGTCAAAAAGCAGGCATCCACTTATTAATTGATTTTGGGACAAATTCTGAGATCATTCTGTCAAAAGATAAAAACCTCTATGCTGCATCAGTCGCCGCTGGAGGTGCTTTTGAAGGACAACACATCACTTGTGGTATGCGAGGAATACCAGGAGCTATTGAAAAATTCCAAATTGAGAAGGGTCACTATAAATATCAAACAATCCAATCAAATAAACCTAAAGGAATATGTGGAACAGGTATTATTGACATTTTAGCTCAATTATTACTTCATGGCCAATTAGATTATCGGGGACAACTTTTTTCTCCTTCTGGGGAAAAAATTAAGAAGCTAGTTCTCGTTCCCTCTGAAAAAAATGATAGTAATGAAGAAATATTCCTAACACGAAGTGATGTTGAAGCAATCCAAAAAGCGAAAGCAGCAACTTTAGCAGCTATACGATCATTAACAGATCATCTTAATATTGAAGTAGAAAATATCGACTCAGTCCATATCGCGGGAGTGTTTGGGTCAAAACTCAATATAGATAGTGCAAAGGTCATTGGTTTGTTACCACCTTTACCAAATGATCGATTTATCATTCAAGGGAATACGGCTGAAAAAGGAGGAAGGGCGTTTTTGTTGTCTATGGAGGCTCGTGGCGAGGCTAGTACAATTGCTACCGCCGTCAAACGACTTGAACTTACACAATTCTCAAAGTTCCAGTCTTTCTTCACAGAAGAATTATTTTTTCCAAAAAAATGAGGTTAAGGAGATTATCATGCGTGGTTTACAGAATAAAAGAGTGCTAATTACTGGTGGGGCAAGGGGAATCGGTGCTGCAACAGCAGCACGCTTTCTAGAGGAAGAAGCACAAGTCGTTATTTTAGATGTTGATGATCAGGCTAATCAACAGATCAAGAAAAAGTTACCAGCTTTGAGTGGGACAATTACTGCTGATGTTTCGAACCATGAAGATGTTGTTCAAGCTTTCGACGAATTACATGAATTATTTGGTGGATTAGATATTTTAATTAACAACGCTGGAATTAGTATTCGACATCCTTTCATGGAAATAACCCCTGAGGAATGGCGTAGGGTTATGAATGTGAATCTTAATGGTATGTTCTTTGTAGCTCAACAAGCTGCCAAGAGAATGTTAACAAGTGGTGGAGGAGTCATTTTGAATATGGGTTCGACAAATGGTATGAGAGGCTATCATTATTATACTGATTATAATGCCTCAAAAGCTGGTGTCATTGAATTAACTCGCTCCATGGCACTGGAATTAGCTCCTACAGTTCGAGTAAATGTCATATGCCCTGGATTCATCCTAACACCAATGCAGGAGGCAGAATATACTCCTGAAATGATAAATGAATTTGAGAGGAAAATTCCCTTGAATAGACTTGGTCGACCTGAAGAAGTAGCCGCTCTCTTTGCTTTTCTTGCCTCTGATGATGCACAATTCATCACTGGAGAGTGTTTTGTTATAGATGGAGGAGAAATATGTGGAGGTTTGGCAAGTCAGAAGTAAATTCAATCCATCTTGTTGGGATAATTAATCTACTTGAACATCTACAGTAATTGGTACTCCATTAGTAACCGCATTAGTAGCTATACAATAATTTTTGAAAATCTTCGCACAACGACTTTTCTTCTTAATTGATATATCCAAATTCCATATAGGAAGTAGTATCACATCAATCTGCGTAATTCTTAGATACCCCTCTTCATTTTTAGTTATTGTACATTTTGCCAGGGTTTCCATACTCTCGACTGGAATTCTTGCTCTATCCAAACACATCGTGAAAGTAGCTGAAAGACAGCTAGCAACCGCTGCAGTTAAAACTCTGGAAGCATCAGGATATTTCTCTTCCCCTCCAAACTCTGGGGGTTCATCGAATAACAGTTGGGGATAATGTTCTTTATCAAAGGTTGTCGTAAATTGTACTGGGCCTGTTTTCTTTATACTAATAGTGAAAGTTTCCGATTCAGCCATTTGTTCTTCTTCCTAATTTGCTATTCGACTGAGAATATCAGTAAAAACGATTTTGTTAGAGTGATGTTTTTCTTCAAAATTTTTTTTGCTTTAATTAAGCGTTTTTATGATTTATTGGTGGATTATTGATGAGTGAAACAACGAAAACCGCTATTATTACTGGGGCTTCCAAAGGGATTGGGAAAGCTATCAGTTTAAAATTTGCTGCAAATAATATCAATGTAGTCCTAGCTTCAAGGAATGAAATGCAACTCAAACAGCTGCAGGACCAGATTAAGGAATACAAAGTTAAATCTCTAATTGTCCCCACTGATGTAACTAATGAAGCTCAAGTGAAAGCTTTAGTTCAAAAGACGATTAATGAATTTGGGAAAATTGATATTTTGGTTAATAATGCAGGAGTAGGGAGATTCAAAAGAGCTGATGAATTTTCATTGGAAGATTATAACTATATATTTGACGTCAATGTCAAAGGGATTTTTCTTGCTACAAAATACGTTGTTCCCCACATGGTGTCTCGTGAATCAGGTCAAATTATCAACATTGCAAGTATAGCAGGAAAAAATGGATTTAAAACAGGAACATTATACGCTGCTTCAAAACATGCTGTTGTAGGCTATACTTGGTCATTAAGAGAAGACCTCAAGGAATATAAGATTAAAGTATCAGTTATTTGTCCAGGCAGTGTAGTTACGGGGTTTGGAGGCAAGAAACCTGATATAGTAGAGTGGAGTATGGAGCCTGAAGATGTTGCTCATGCATGCTACTATCTAGCCTCTGAATCAGATTATGTAAATACTGCAGAGATAATAATCAAACCTAGATTTCATCCACGGAAGATCGATCGGATTTAAGTATCAAATACAGGTTGTAATTCCACTTTTCTACCTTGTCAGACAGAAATATGAGGATGATCCTAATTCGCTCTAAATCAATAAAAAGGTTAAAATTTTGTTCTCTTTCTGATATATGAAGAAAGAAAGAGAGGAAAAGAATAAGTAAAATGTCAGAAGGAGATACCTTGCAAATAAATCATAAAGTTGAATTTTTGCCTGAAAAAGATAAATTTGCAAGGGCAAGACAGAAAGGATCCCGTCAGTGGATCATTGCTCATTTGTTTGCAGGAACAAATAAGCTCATTGTATTTGCAATATTCATAGGAACCATTTTAACAGCAATAATGAATTCTAGTTTGATGGTAATTATAGGAATAGCTTTAGATGAATTCAAAAGAGGAGAAGGGTCAAACTTATTTATATATGCTATTTTATTTACTATTTTTGCGGTTGGTTCACCAATCCTTAATCTGATAACAAATCTCATTCGAGAAACGCTGGCTCAACGACTGGAGAAAGAAGCACGCCATGAATTTTATGTTAATTTACTTGGGAAAAGCCAATCATTCCATGATTCTCAACGTATTGGAGACATCATGGCAAGAGCGACTAATGATGTTCGTATGTTAAATTTTATGATCAGTCCTGGGCTTTCATTATTGTTTGAATCATTTATGAATTTAATTACCCCAATTGTGTTTATTTTATTTTTCTATCCTTCAGAGCTCCTATTAACTCCCATTCTTTTCACCATTCTCTTTATAATTACTTTAAGAGGATACACTAAAAAATTGGGGCCAGTAAGCGACCAATTACGATTTGAATTTGGTCAGATGAACACTATACTTAATGAAACTCTTTCTGGAATAGAAGTGGTTAAGGGCAGTACAACAGAAGAATACGAAATGAAACGTTATCTTACCAATGCTCAAGGTTATCGTGATGCTTTCGTTCTTCAAGGAAGAATTCAGGCAAGGTATATCCCGCTATTATTAATCGGGCTTGCAATAACTCTTGGATTAGGACATGGAATATTACTTTTCTTTAATGAACAAATGACCGTTGGAATGATTATTTCTTATGTAGGTTTAATCTCTAATCTGAGGTTTCCGACCTTTATATCAATCTGGGTTTTTGCATTAATTAAATTAGCTGTATCGGGGGCAGATCGCTTACTTGATATAATGGAAAAAGAATCTGATATTGATGAAAATATTCATGGTGTGGAAAAAACCATTAATGGTTTAATAAAATTCAACAACGTCTCATTTAAATATCCAGGATCAAATAAAAAAGTTTTATCTAATGTTGACTTTGCAATAGCTCCTGGACAGACAGTAGCTATCGTTGGGACAACTGGATCAGGAAAAACAACATTAACCAAACTGCTTTCACGATTATATGATCCAGATGAAGGTCAAATATTAATTGATGGAATTGATATAAAAGAATGGAAACTGGAGTCATTAAGAAATCAGATATCCTATATTGAGCAAGATACATTTCTATTTTCAGATAAAATTGCAGAAAACATCTCTTTTGGTCAAACAAGCTCTCTCGATGAAATCAGGAAGGCAGCAAAGGAAGCCCAAGCAAATAGCTTCATTGAGCAACTTCCAGATGGTTATGAGAGTGAGGTTGGAGAACGCGGAGTTCAATTAAGTGGAGGGCAAAGACAACGTATTGCGATAGCTAGAGCTTTCTTAACTGACCCCCGAATTTTAATATTAGATGATTCAACTTCTGCAATTGACTCAGACACTGAGGATAAGATACAAAGAGCCATGACTAAAATACTTTCTAATAGAACTACTTTCTTGATCACTCATCGCTTGAGTCAGATTAGGTGGGCTGACCTAATTCTTGTAATGAAAAAAGGAGAGATTATCGCAAAAGGAACTCACGAAAAGCTAATGCAAACATCTGAGGAATATCGTAAAATCTTTGTCAAAAGATTTGATTTAAATGAGAGAGCATTATTGGAGGGGGTAACAATCTAATGGGGTTCGGAATTGGATTAGCTGCGGAAGAATATGATAGAATCTATAAAGATCGTGACCTAGTGAAACGTGTTTTACGATATTTTGCTCCCTACAAAAAAATTATGTTTTTAGTGATAACCTTCATATTTTTACAAAGCATTGCAAACTCTTTGATTCCAATTATCTCTAGAGAAGCAATTAATAAGCTTGAAGGGACAACTAGCATAACAGAACAACAAGTATACGTTCTATTTTTAATAATAATCACTTTAATTTTGAATTCTCTTGGGTGGGTGTTTAATTACATTAGACAATTATATAGCGCTCAGGTGATCGGTGACATAATTCTCAATTTACGTCAAGACGTGAACTCTGCTGTTTTAAATCATGACATGTCCTTTTTTGACAAGTACCCTACAGGAAAAGTTGTTTCAAGGATTAATACAGACTCTCGAGACTTTGGTCAGACAGCTAATCAATTAATGATGACCAGTTCCTCTCTACTTCTCGTTCTTATTATGTTTTGGGTTATGTTCAGTATAAATTCTTTTTTGACTCTAACAATCCTCATTTTAGTTCCTTTTATCTTTATCATCACGTTAGGTTTCAGAAAAATAGCACGAAGATTAACTTTATTAGGACAACGGGCATTGGCAGTAGTTAATGCATTCGTACAAGAGTCTTTTTCAGGTATTCAAATAGCAAAAACTTTTCGACAAGAAAACAAACTATATGAGAAATTTAAGGACGTTAATCAACAATCATACATCGTTAATAGAAGAAGAGCATTTTTATTTAACTTCCTTTTTCCTGTTTTAGGGACCATTCAAGGAATTGCCTTAGCTCTTCTTATTATAATGGGAGGAACCGCGACTTTGAACGGTGATCTCAAGGCAGGTGATTTTTTTCTCTTCTTACAAAGCTTACAGCTTTTCTTTTTCCCCCTTTTAACAATTGCTTCTTTTTGGCCGAGTTTTCAATCAGGTTTAGCTGCCTCAGAACGAATTTTTGCTTTAATTGACACCCCTCCCGCTGTAATCCAAAGTAATAATATAATTCCAGAAAAAATAAATGGGGAAATTATATTTGATAATTTAGAATTTTCCTATGTTAAAGGTCAAGATGTTTTAGATCAACATAAAGCCTCAAATGCTGAAAAGAAAGGGAAGGATGTTGCTGCTAAAGTATTTGATGGATTCTCTTTAATAGTCAAACCAGGGGAATCCCTAGCAATAGTAGGGCATACAGGAGCGGGAAAATCTAGTCTAGCAAAGCTATTGACGAGATTTTATGAATTCCAAGATGGTGATATCCTTATTGATGGCGTGAGTATCAGGGATTATGACCTAAAAGCATATAGAAAGCACATTGGTATTATTCATCAAGTCCCCTTCCTTTGGGGGGATACACTGGAAAATAATGTAAAATATGGGAAACAAGAGGCCACTCGTGAGGAGGTCCTTTGGGCGTTAGAACAAGCTGGAGGAGCAAGCTGGGTGGAAGATTTGCCGCATGGTCTTGAAACCAACATCCGAGAAAGAGGAACATTACTTTCAATGGGACAACGACAGCTTGTGGCTTTAGCCAGAGTTTTATTAGAAAATCCGTCAGTTTTAATTTTAGATGAAGCAACTGCTTCTGTGGATCCATTCACTGAAACTAGGATTCAGGAAGCTCTTGAAAAGACGATCCAAGGAAGAACTAGTATTATTATTGCTCATCGCTTATGGACTGTTAGGCATGTAGACAGGATTATTGTTTTAGATCATGGAAAGATTGTCGAGGAAGGGGATCATGATGAATTGATTGAACTAGGGGGTCTTTATGCCAATCTTTATGATACATATTTTCGCCACCAATCTCTTGAGTACATTGAGAAAGTGCGAGAATTTAAGCTAAATTAACTGATCTCCTCTCCACAAGAATAAAACCACCAAAGGTAATAAGGGTAGCTATTGTTGCAGCTATCATTATATCAGTATAGCCCCCCCCTACTGAAGTAATGATCAATGCAATGAAAGACCCGACAAGATTCGATATAGGTAGAATGCTAGTAATTATACCCGCGGCGGTCGATTTATCAAACATACTCTTTTCTACAGAATACCTTAATGTTCCAACGTAAAGTAGTGCCCAAGAAAATCCAAGAATGATTTGTAATGGAATGATTCCCCAGAAGGTTTGGGGAATCGTGAAAGAGAAAAAACTAATACTTGAAAATAGTAATCCTAGGTAGACCATTCTTTTACTGTTCATTTTATCAGTAAATTTAGTCATTATGACTACTTGTGTGCCGGCATTAGTGAATTGTACAACGCCAATCCAAAAGGTGTCAGCTCCTAAGTCAATTAAAAAGAGTGACCAAAAAACCCAAATTGCTGAAGCGAAACTGTGTCTTATGACCAAAGCAAGATAGATCTCTTTTCGTTCCCAAAATACTATTAGTACCGAATCCTTATACTTCTTAGAGCTAGTTTCCTCCTCCTCCAGAGTAAATGCTATAACAGCTGCTCCTATGAATGCAAGAGTAGCAAAGATGAATATTCCCTCTAACCAGAATAAGCCAATTACACCACTGATAAGAACTCCTAGAGCCCATCCTAAAGAGCCGTATGCTGAGAAGTTACCAATTCTATCACCTTTATCAGAGACTAATGCAACAAGTGCAGGGGCAAACATACCAATACCAATACCACTGAGTGCTCTGAAAAGAATGAACTCGATTTTATAGGGGATAATTAAGCCAAATATGGTTATAGCAGCTACAATAGAACCAATTATAACGAAAATCTTCCTTATTCCCACTAAATCTGAAAGACGTCCTGATAAGGCCCCAGAACTAAAAGCTACCAAGCCATAGAGAAGCGCAGCAAGAGCGATTTCTGGATCAGATAATCCAATTTCGGCACCCCAAACAGCAACGTATGTAAATACTGACAGTGTTGCTAAATTTGCTAGAAACTGGATGATGCCCTCTCTGGATAACATGATTTAGCAAACCACTAGAATTCATTTGTTGAATCTGGAAGAAATAATTTAGGAAATCTTAGCAAAAATCGTTAAACGACTAAAATCATTTGTTATAAGAATAATACCTATAGGGAATATTAATTATTTCATCTAAGTAAATGTTATTAGATGACTGGATTTTAATCCATGGAAGAATCACCATTTTCACCGTTAATTACTTACAAAATAGTTTGAAAAGTGAGAATTGAGTTAAAATGGTAGTGGATAGAGGATACGAGAAAGCTGCTCATTTGTACGACCTATTCGATAACAAAAAGAACTTGGAATTTTTTTTGAAGTATGGACAGGAAACTGAAGTAGTTTTAGATATTGGGGCGGGGACTGGAAGAATCGCGATTTTTTTAGCAGAGAAGGGAGTTAAAGTTGTCTGTATTGAACCCTCTCCTGCAATGCGAAGGGAATTTCTTAAAAAAATGAATAAATTCCCTAAACTCGCAAACAACATTACTTTAATAACCGGGGATGCCCAAACTTTTCAATTAACTGAAATTTTTGAAGTTGCATTCCTCTCTGGGAGCTTTGATCATATCCTTAAAAGAGAGAGAATTAAGTCGTTTCAAAATATTAATCACCATTTAAGGCTTAAGGGAAAGCTTGTTTTTGACATTTATATTGAAGGGATGAAGGAATCTCCGTTGTCGTTGATCGATACTATCAAAAAAGGAGAATATGAATATAAACGGTTTATTGGTACTAAAATTCTTCCAGATGATATAATAGATGTACTACTAATCTACGAAACTTACAAACAAGGAGAATTAATTGAAAAAATTGAACAACGATCATCAGCTTTTACTACAACCCGAACTGACGTTCACCAATTATTAGAAGAAACAGGTTTTTCAATCCAGAATGAGTATTGTGATTTTCAGTTCTCACCTTTTAAAGAGGGAGATCCCCTCCTAATAATGGAGGCTCTGAAAATAAAATGACGATTTCTCTAACTATTGGATCAGCAGCCACTAAAGCTCTAAGAATTCAAAATTTCTAAATCCTAGATTCTTAACAAGTGTTTTGTTGATTTGCTCCTCCCCATAATAATTGTGGGCATGGCCACAAAGGAAGAATTCAGGATTATTCTTTAAAATATAGTCCCTGAAGAATTTAATTCCAAGATGGGTTCCATCAAAATGAGCATCAAGAACTCCAAAGGGAGGATTATGAGCTAAGATGATTTCGGAAGATGGGGCGATAAGCAAGTACTCTTCAATTTGCCTTTCATACTGCATCCATTGCTCTTCAAATCCAGGTAAGTTCCAATCATCGCTGTGAAAGCCAGTTGGAATATAAGGAATACCAAGAATATTCTTTTCTCCTAATTTAATTCCCTTCAAGTTGATACAACTACAATTCTTCAGTCTTTCTGATTTCTCTGAAAATAAGGAAACGTCTAACTCAAGCTGTTCTATCAAGAAGTCAGGATAATATTCACGATTACCTGTGACATAATATGTGGGAATCCCTAGCTCATTAAAAACGGTCAAGGTTTTTATAGAAGATTCTATTAACAATTCAAGAGCCTGAACCATTTTTCCAGAAGAAAACATCTTTTTCTTTTCTTCAACAGAGCGTGAAATGAGTGACTTGACAAAGAATTTCCAAATTGGTTTGCTAGTATCGAAGTATTCAGAGAAATCGCCAATTAATAAATATGCTTCAGCAGGAGGAACTTCTCTAGGTTCCCCATGTAAATCTCCGAAAACACACACTCTCATTAAATCATCTGTCGGAATCACTCGATAGTAAAATAGAGTCTTCGGTTATTTTTTCCCTTATTAACAAGCTTCTTTATGCTTATCTTCCCAATCTCCTTTAAAGACTGAACATGACACCCTCCGTCGGGTTGGCGATCAAAATTTTTGATGTCAACTATTCGAAGGTTTTTGATACCCTTGGGAATCCCCATAACCAGCTTAACTAGATCGGGATCTTTCTCCACTTCTGCACGTGGTAGATAATAAACTCCCACTGGATGATCTTCTTGTATGATCTCATTACTTTTTTCTACTTGTTCTTCAATCAATGAACGATCGAAATTTTCAAGATTGAAATCGATCCGTCCTTGATCTGTTGATGAGATATCATTCCCAGTAATTTTGGCACCAAGATTCTTATAGAAAGCACCACTTAATACGTGAGCAGAGGTGTGATATCTCATTAATTTATAGCGCCTTTCCCAATCCAGTTCACCAGTGACTTTATCTCCGACTTGAAGCCCTTCTTTATCTACTTCGTGTGAAATCTCACCCCCAAACTTACCAACATAGACTACATTAAAAACCTCAGATCCTCTGATCAGAGTTCCCTCATCGTTCGCGATCCCTCCAGATTTAGGATAGAACGCAGTTTGATTTAATACTATATATTTCCCTTCTACAGAAGTTACTTCTGCCTCAAATTCTTTTAACATCATATCATCCAAATAGAGTGCTTTTGCCATTTTCGTCCCTTCATGTATGAACTTAAATTTTTTAATATTAATTTTCCCTGAATCCTCAATCTCTTCATTTATAATTTATTAATCGAAGAAATTGTTCCATTGAGATTATTCTTTAGTTTTATTTACAAGATTGAAAGGGGAATAACCTGGACAATTCACCGACATTGTATAGGTATAATCTTCGCATTCAAACCACCTGCTTTCATTCTAATTCTATTTATTCCAATTCCTAAATATAATCCCACTCCCAACAGAAATTGAAATAACCCAATCAATATATGTGGAGCTTTTACAATGGAAATCATACCGATTACAACACCAAAACCTAACAATTCCCGGAATAATAGCCTTAAACTTTTTTTTTGGAAGAAAATGGAGGAATTTGTATTACCCGAAAAATCGTTGGTAGGAACATCCCAGTTGAAATCACGACTAAAGACAACCAATTAAATTGAAACATCCCAAAAATGATGAGTATAACACCAGTTAGTACTCCACTATAAAATCCTGTACAACCCAAACAAAGGAATAAACCACCGATCTGGATTGTATGAGATTGAAAATACCTGTAAATCGGATGATGAGCTAAGAAAAGCTTTACATATCCTTTTAATCGCTCTAATCTCATAGAATTACCGTAAAAGGTGATTAATTAAGCTGGTATTTTAATATCAACTATCTAATTTATGTCTATATAGAAAAGCAATGAAAAAAGAAAGAGTAAAATTCCTAGAACTTTGAAGATGAAGTTCCCCAAAAGGGAATCCCAGGTCAGAAATCCTTTTGTTTTAAATGTAGCAATCCACACACCCCCATAATTAAACGCATCAACAAAAGAATGAATAAAAATAGCTCCAAAGATAGAACCAATCAACATAACCAATAAGGAGCCTACGACAGGTAAATCTTGTAAGAAGACTAAAAGAAATAAGGGGAGACCATATAATAAATTGTGCGTTCCTTTTCCACGGTGAGGGACAATCTGATTAAATGTAATTCGTGCGATTTTCTGATCTTGATCTGGTATTCGAGAAAAAATGGGTGAAATCAGGAAAGTACCAACTCCCCATAAGATGATTGGTGTATTAAAGATACCAAGCAACAAACTGACAAAGCCAATCCCGCAGAAAACATGAGTTAAACCTCTCATCTTAGATTCCAAGTATTTCTAGTGAGAATGAGTATTAGAATATAGGTCATAATTCAGTGATACTCTATCCTAATATTGTGGGATCTCATTAAATACTCGTGAGATTTTGTTACTGCGATCTATATAGTGTGTGTACTTTAAATGCCCGAACAAGCCTGTTTTGCTGAAAAGTTCTTTTTTGCATACGTAACATTGAAATTGTCCGAGTTTACATGGTGAATGCTCTATATGTAATCGTAAGCTTTTTATCCTATTAAAAGGTCTTCCACACCATTCACAAAAATATTCCTCTACTGGAAGATTGTCTAAAATCAATTTTTGTTGTATTTCACTTAATGGTTTCTGATATATTCCCTTTTTAATTGAGATCGGATTGTAAAGTTCCTGTAGAGACAACGGAATCGGATCAGTTCTTCCTAGTATAAGAAAACCTCCTGCTTTGAGTAAATCATAGTATTTTCTGATTAAAACGTTTCTCTGTGACGACTGAAAATACATCAGAACATAACGGCAAAAAATAACATCTAAATCCTTGAATGGAGGAGAATCAGTCAATAAATCCAGATAGTCAAATTGCACAATTTTTCTAATGGACGACTTCAAACGACAATGAGAATTACTGGTTTCTGTAAAGAATTGTCTTGAATTATTTTCAGGTAGGTCATTAACCATTGAACTAGGATATTTTCCTGTTCGCGCTATAGAAAGAATGCTCTCACTAATGTCAGTTGCAAAGATCTTGACATTATAATCTGATAGTTTATGTTGTAATACTTGATGGAGAATTATCGAAATGCTATAGGGCTCAGATCCATTTGCACAACCAGCACTCCAAATTCTTATCCGTGAGATTTTTCCTCGATTGATTATTTCCTTAATGTAAATTCCAATCATTACCCGAAATAACTCAAAAACCTCGGGATCACGAAAAAAACTTGTGATATTAATTGATAAATCCTTTTTAAACAAAGAAACTTCATTTCTATTTTCTTTCAATAATAACAAATAATCTTGATAATTCAAACACTTATTCGATCTCATTCTATTGTGTAGATGAAGAAGAAATGTATCTCGTGAATAAGTATTAGGTAATCCTTCCTTTTTCAGGTGTTCCTGAATTTTCTCCACATCTTCATGATTAGAGTAATAGCTCATTTTGACTTCCTATTATACCTGAGTTTGTTATAAAATGATGGTTGGTTCTCCTATCGGTGTCACAAGTAGCTGGTACTCTCTAATATGGAAAACTGCTTCCAACATCTTCGATCCACCTATATAAGAAGCAGTTAATGGGATCTTTTCACGCCTCAACTGTTTAATAACAGCAGAAGTATTCGTTTTCCAAAATTTTTCTCCATATTCTGTTTTATCGCTATCAAAATTAATCTCACCAGTCATCTTGGCATGGATGTCTTCTTTTTGATAACCACGCTGTTCTAATAGCGCAATCATTTTTGTTACTGCTTTGTCAGCATATTTTCCCAAACCTATTTCATCATGTTGTGGATTCACTGGATTTACAGAACTAGGGTACATTATGTGAGCCATACAAGCGATTCTACTGTCTCTTGGTAAACCTTGAACATAAAATGCTAGTCCAATGCAAGAACCAAGTACTGGTATCCTTAAATCAATGTCTGCTTCTCCAAGAGCGATCTCTCCAAGTCCAATTCGTATACAGTTCCTAAAGAATCGCGGTGAAAAACGATTAAGTACAACAAATGTATTCTTCATTATTAAACATCATTGTATTCGTTTAACAGAATGAATTATGTGGATAATTATATAGATTCAATGTTATTACCTTTATATTTTCATTTTCTGATTATTACTTGTGACTATTACTAGTATTGACTGCATTTTATATCAACCTTTCATTTTACTTGGAGGAGTTGTCTTGGGTATAGATGCCAATATTAAAAAAGAAAAAGTTTGATAATTGTACATATGGATCCCCAGACTCGTCAAAGGAAAAATTTGGGTGCATTTTATACCCCGTCTTATCTAGCGAAGTCATTGACGCAAGTAGCCATCGAACAGTTTCTAATAACACAAATTAATTTTCAAACTCATTCTAAATTCACGTCTCTAAAAGAATTGTTAAAAACACCTGATTTATTAATAATAAAAAGATTAAACGACATATTAGATGGAATTAAGATTCTTGATGGCTCAGTGGGGGATGGTGAATTTTTAAAAGCGTGTCTAATCACAGGTAACGCAATTAGAGAAAAAATCAATAACATTCTGGGCCTTGACAAAACAGATACTGATGAAAGCTTTCTTGATTTTTTATTAACGAATCTTTTTGGGATGGAGATTAATTCTGAGGCAATCACTCCTTGTCACAAACTCTTTGGTACAGCTGTATCTGGTTTTGAGTTATCATCCATGGAGAAGATATTATGCACAAATATTATTACGGGAGATTTTTTAGAGAGTTCATTGTCAGATTGGACTAATCTTCCTCCTACTACTACTGGATTTGATATTATACTTGGGAATCCCCCTTGGGGAGGAAAATTGACCAAAGACCAACGAGAACATTATTATAATAAATTTAAATTAAAATGTCCTAAGAGAAATCTCAATACTTTCTCTTTATTCGTTTATCAAGCTACTAGCCTATTAAAACCAAACACTGGAATGCTGGCGTATCTTCTTCCTAAGAACGTTGCACGATCCAATCAATATACTAGTTTGCGAGAATTTCTGTTAACTAATTTTAAGATCCTTTCTATTGATTTCCATGGACTTTTCCAAGATGTTACTCAAGAGTTCATTTCATTAATAGGATTACATAATAAAAATAATATTCCTTCAGATCATTTTGTTCTCATAGATGGAAAGATACGTGTTCCTCAAGACTTTTATTTAACAAATATTGATTATATCTTTATAAAAGAGTTTGATCCACAATCCAATCAACTAATTCAGCTAATTAAGAAGGATTCTACCTCTCTAGATCATTTTCTTACAATTCGAAGAGGAGAGGAACTGTCTAAACGAGGGGGGATTATGTACTGCCCAAATTGTACAGAATGGGTTCCTTTGTCAAGTAGGAAAACTAGTATCATATGTTCCACATGTAAACAGTCTCTAAATGAAAGCAGTCTAAAGATTAAATTTATAATCAAAAATAAACCTACTTCTTCTCATACTCAGCCTATTCTTACTGGAGATGATTTTGAAGCTTTTTCAATCCATAATACCCATTTCATTGACTCTACCGTTAAATTCAGATCCAAAAAAAACCCCTTTATCTATACATCACCAAAGATTGTAATGCAAAAGATCAAACCTTACCTGTGTGCTGCATATGATTCAAATAGATACTGGACTACTCAAAATGTCTATAATCTAAATTTAAGACCGAAATATTATAATGATAACCCTGATATACTCTATTACATTCTTTCAGTACTCAATTCATCTCTCTATCGATGGTTTTATGAAAGTCAATTTAATTTAGGTTCAAAATATACGAATGCTATTTCCATTCATAATCTTAAACGACTTCCTATTAAGAAACCTGATTTCAATGATCACATATTCCACAGGATAGTTCAGCTAGCTAAAAAAGTCACTAGTGATAATGATGTAGAAAATGAGGGAATTCAAGAATTAAATAAACTAATCCTTCAATATTATCAGATCAATGAGACCGTTTTCCTTTCCTAATCCTTAGTTTTTACTTTATACCTATTTGGTTCTGCAAAAAAGTCAAGTGCACGTACAAAGGTATGACATTCTGCATAATGGACGGCTCCCTCTGGAATATAGTAATTATCACCTTTTCTATATTTCCTAGTTTCTCCTTCTATGGTTAAAGTTATTTCTCCTTCTATGACTATTCCCCATTGGGCAGAATGGCTATGCGGAGGGATTTCTCCAGGTTCTATCTCAAAAAAGACAACCTGAAAATCTTTTCCTTGAGCAATCCAGCCTTGAACTCCTTTTATAGGAATATCTACTTCCGGAAGAGAAGTAATGATTTTGGGGAATTTATTCTGTAACATTAGGCTCTACTTTCCAGAAAATTAATGCCCATTCTAGGCATGATTCTGTCTTATTTTCCTTTTAACGTAATACCCTGCTTTCTGAGCTGCAACAATCCCTTCTCCAACAGCGGTTCCTATTTGCTTAATACCTCCTGTTACATCCCCAGCAGCATATATACCTTCCACATTTGTCTCCTGATTGTTATTGACAATAATGCTGCCAGAGGGGTCTGTTTTTACCCCAATTAGTGTTGCAAGCTTAAAAGGATCCTCCCCTAAGGCAACAAAGAGTGCTTTCACTCGGATTTCGGAAGTCTCATTTGTCTGAAGATTTCTGACGACCAGTTTTCGTATACTCTCATGTTTAGTTATAACTTCCTCAATCTTGCTATTGAACATTGGTTCGACTTCATTATGCGATAGGACTTGGCTTGCAAGAGCCTCATCAACATCGAGCTTTTCTTCTTTATGAATAAGAAAAACCTTTCGAGCGACACCAGCTAAATAGATAACATCATGGGCAGCTGTGTTTCCACCTCCAACAAGACCAACAACTTTACCTCGGTGTAGTGGACCATCGCACATAGCACAGTAAGATAATCCTGTCCCTTCAAGTTCCCGTTCATTTGGTAATCCAAGTTTCTGGCGCTTAGATCCAGTAGCAATAATCACTGCTTTTGTTTGCCAACTATCTTTAGATGTGTTAATAACCATCTTAGTTTTGTCAATTGTTGTTACTGTGTCAAGGATAATTTCTGCTCCACAATGTTCTGCTTGAGCTTTCATCTTATCCATTAATTCGGGCCCAGTTATTGATACAAAGCCTGGATAATTCGCTACCTCTTTTGCTGTTAAGGCAACACCCCCTATGGCCTCAGCTTCGAATACAGTTGTCTTTAAACCCATTCTAGCTGCGTAAATCGCCGCAGTTAAACCAGCTGGGCCTCCTCCTACAATCACCAAATCAGATTCTTGAACCATTGTGATCATTAATCCATTTAGCTATTACACTTTAAGAACGTATACTAAATCGAGAAAAAAATTTTTCCACTAGAGGGGGTAGATCTGACAGTCAATCAACTTTTTACCGTAAAAACTTTTCTAAAGTGGCTTGCTTTTTTGAGGGTGTAACAGGTTCTCCGAATCGTGCTTTTCGATATATAATATCTTTATATTCTTCTCTAATTTCAAATCCAACTACATTTCGATTTGCTAAACGTGCAGCTAAGATTGTACCTCCACTTCCTGAAAAGACATCACCTATAAGATCACCAGGTGAACTAGATGTGAGAATCAACTTTTCTAAAAGAATTATTGGCAATTGACATGGATGTCCCTTAATACGATGTGGATCATTTCCCCGATTATACTCTGGCCAGAAAAACACGTCTTCATCATAATGTTTCTGTTTATAGAACTGATAACTTTTCTTATTTTTCACTAATAGAAGAATATGATAATGGCTTGTCACGAATCGTCTTTTTGTATACACACCCCACGAAAAAAACCAGATAGCATGGTTTAACATGTGAAATTTTGATTCATCAATAGCATTTAGAATATATTGCAGGTTCGTCCATCCTGAAACTATGTATAAACTCCCGTTTTTGGTTAATGCTTCATAACAAGCTTCGATCCACGCCTTAGAGAACTGGAAATAAGATTCAGGGGTAAATCTATCTTCATAGAGGTCATAATCATCAGCTCCATATTCGTGGCTTGACTTGTTAAACGAAATTCCAAATGGAGGATCAGCGATGATGAGGTCAAAGAGT
>JBHLPQ010000021.1:0-29658 GCA_048939265.1 Promethearchaeota archaeon | reverse complement strand
TTTCACGAGAATCCAGTTCACTCTTGAGAGATGTGTCATGAAAAGCATCTGGAGTTGACTTTTGAATAACTAGATCCCTTTTATGGGGCGCGATAGAAGGATGTATCTCCCATCCTTTGGTCCCTGGTTCATCTGGATCACCGTTGCTACCATTATGTTGGATATATATTACTGGGATTTGAACAGAACGCATTTTGTTAATTAAAGATTTTATTTTTAAGATTAACACTTTTCCTTTAAAAATCGGATATTTTGGATCAATAAAATTTCCCAATTGCGTATCAAGGATTATCAATGCATGATTCGTCATAAGACTCAACCAATTATTCTCTCTGATCTAGGTGCATTTTGAAGCGATATAAATCTATTAGTTAGAGGGTTAATAGATCGAGACAAATTTGATAAAATTTACTAAACTCAATATAATTCAAGCCTTATTGAGTGGAACCGAGTATGAAAGAAGAAATCATTTACATAGATGTAAAGACGTTACATAATTTCATGCAAGATGTGTTTGTTAGACTTGAAGTACCTAAAAAGGACGCTAAGATTTGTGCTGATGTCCTCATAACTTCAGATCTACGGGGAATAGAATCACATGGAGTGCAAAGATTAAAAATGTATTATGATCGAATTAGAGCGGAGATCCAAAAACCAGTTACAAATTTTGAAATCATTAAGGAGTCAGAAACCACAGCTCTAGTCGATGCTGGCCATGGGATGGGACATGTCGTAGGTTATCATGCAATGAATTTAGCCATTAAAAAGGCAAAAAAATATGGTACGGGCGCGGTTGCAGTCAGAAATTCAACTCATTACGGTATTGCTGGTTATTATTCATTAATGGCCATCAAAGAAGGTATGATTGGTATAACATTAACAAACGCTCGGCCTTCAATAGCCCCAACCTTTGGTATTGAGCCAATGTTGGGTACAAATCCTCTAACAATTGGTTGTCCGACTGATGAGGAGTTTCCTTTCCTAATTGATTGTGCTACATCGATTACTCAGAGAGGGAAGATAGAAGTATTGGCAAGAACTGAAACACCATCTCCAGCAGGTTGGGTGATTGATATAAATGGAAAGCAATCTACAGACACAGTTGAAATTTTAAATAAACTGATGAAAGGAACCGCAGCTTTATTACCATTAGGGGGAGCAGGAGAAAGTCTTGGAGGACACAAAGGGTATGGATATGGAACCGCTGTTGAAATTATCACTGCAGCTCTGACAGGGGGACCATTTTTAAAAGACCTAACTCTTGAAAAGGGATATAAATTAGGTCATTTCTTCCTGGCAATAAACATTGAAAGTTTCCTCCCTCTAGACACCTTTAGGAAGATTGCTGGGGATATTGTTAGGGATTTAAGAAACTCTAAAAGAGAACCAGGACAATCGAGAATATACACTGCTGGAGAGAAGGAGTACGAGATGGAGATCCAACGACAAAGAGAAGGTATTCCGATTAATTCCTCGATTCTACAAGACTTAATAGTAATGAGAGAAATGCTTGGTTTGTCAAAATACTCATTTGAAAAAATGTAATTCCTAATCTACTTCCTTGATATCATTTTATTTCCGTGAATTTTGGGAATTCATCTCTGATAGTCTCCGTGCCCCTAAGCACACACGACAGGTTTTAAACTGTTTTCTGGCAAAGGGGGTATGTCTACCGCATACTTGACAATGGCGATACTCTACGAAAGCCTTTTTCAATTTTCTTTCCCAATAATGTGAGACAATCATCTTGGTAGAGATAACTTTATGGTTTGAATCAATCTGGAGTTCGAAAGCACTCTGTCCAAAGAGGATTTCATGCGAAACTACAAGACCAAAAGAAGAAACATTAATACACTGGGTCTTTCCAATAAATTCCGAATACCCCCCACAGTAATGGACATGACCAAAGATAGATAGAATTGGTTGATAAGTTTCAATAAGTTCCCGTAGGTAATATGACCCTATGTGACAGCTTCCCAAACTAGAAAAGTCAAGTACCCCTCTAGGCGCACAATGTGTCATAAAAATTAGCCTTTGTCTCTCATCTTGGCTTAAGTCTTGAATTAAATTCTCAAAATCTTCTTGAATAGCAGTTTCATCCCAACATTTACCACTATGATCATCTGTAGTTTTATTAGCATCTGAATATCCTAAGATGGGAATATTCTTAATATAGTTTACTTTATCGTGACAATTATGAAAATTTGGGAATTCCTCACCAAACCATTCCCGAATCTCATCAGTCACAGGGGTTTCCTGATAGGAAAAGTCTTTCTCGAAGTCCATTACATCAGTATTTCCCCATACAAAGAATACGGGTACAGAACCATTATTTAAAGCCTTAAGTACACTATCATTCTTGATGTGACCTTTAATTTGGGTAATTTGATTTGATTCTACTCCATAATTCCACATATAATCCTGAAGATCTCCAGCAATAAGAATTCCGTCTGGTTTTCGCTGGATTAGATTTCGAATCAACTTTTCTTGAGGGAGTACTTTTACATTCTTTGGGAGAGAAACTGGATTGCCTTGATGAAGATCGGAGATGGCAATCAGTTTAATGGTCAATTGAAAAGCCTCTTCTCGTTCAAATACGGAAAAAAAAGTTACTATCAACAAATTTGTACGTATTAAATTATTAGAACCTATCTCTTTTTCAACAGAAAAGAATTTCGTTTTATTTTAAATGAAGTGAGAAAATTCTTTATAAATTCTGAATAGAAAACACTCCTAATCATACCTCCAACTTGTAGTATGCTAAAAGGTCGGTTTAGGTTTTGAGTTCAGATAAAGAATCATATATAGAAGCCCATAAAATGTCTATTGAAAATCCTCAAGAATTTTGGGGCCGAGAAGCAGAGAAACTTCACTGGTACAAAAAATGGGATAAAGTGTTGGATGATTCTAATTACCCCTTCTTTCGATGGTTCGTAGGGGGTAAGACGAATCTTTGTTACAACGCGGTAGATCGTCATGCCCTGGGATCTAAACGAGGGACTGCTGCGGTGATATGGGAAAGCCCAGAAACAGGCCAATCTCGGGTTTATACTTTCTATCACCTATATCGAGAAGTCAATCGATTCTCTGGTGTATTAAAAAACCTTGGAATTGAAAAGGGAGACCGTATTATAATTTATTTACCGATGATTCCAGAAGCTCACATTGCAATGTTAGCATGTGTCCGAATCGGTGCAATTCACTCTGTAGTTTTCGCTGGATTTAGCCGGGAATCCCTAGCAGGGAGGATTGATGATGCAAAACCGAAGCTAGTCTTAACTTGCGAAGCAGGAAGTCGAAATGGCAAGATTGTGAAACTCAAAGGAATAGTTGATGATGCTTTAGAGTTAGCAACTTTTGAAGTTCCCAACGTTATTGTATTAAATCGTGGATTAGATCCAAATTTCCCGAAAACTAAGAATCGTGACCTTGATTGGGATGAATTATTGGAAACAAAGGGTATGAATTTCGTTGAACCAGAAATTATGGACTCTTCAGACCCATCATACATTCTATATACTTCTGGTACTTCTGGAAAACCCAAGGGTGTTCTTCGAGATACTGGTGGTTATATGGTAGCTTTACATGCCTCAATGACCCAAATCTATGATTGTCAACCTAATCGAGATATTTATTTCTCAACATCTGACATTGGTTGGGTAGTAGGTCACTCTTACATTATTTATGCTCCATTATTATTGGGAATTCCAACAGTTCTTTATGAAGGAACACCTGTGTATCCTAATCCAGATGCCTGGTGGCGCGTTATGGAGAAATATGGAGTCACAGTTGTTTTTTCAGCTCCTACTGCGTTACGAATTCTAAGGAAATTTCCAATGAAATGGATCAAAGAACGAGATCTCTCATCATTACGGATTTTTTTCTTGGCAGGCGAACCACTCGATGAACCTACTTACTATTGGGCTAAAGAAACCCTCGGTACCCGAATTATTGATCATTATTGGCAAACTGAGTCAGGTTGGAGCATTTTAACTGGCAGATGTATAGAAGATCTCCCAGTAAAACCAGGATTTGCAGGAGTAGCTGCTCCAGGATATGATCTTCTTGTTGTTGATGAAAATGGGAACGAAGTCCCTAATGGAGAAAAAGGAACACTGGTTTCTAAGCCTCCATTACCTCCAGGTACGTTAATGACGGTCTATGGCGATGATGAACGTTATAAAAGAACCTATTGGGAGGTTTTCCCAGGAAAAGAGTTTTATTACACAGGGGATTATGCAATTCAAGATGAAGAGGGATACTTTAAGGTTCTAGGACGCGCTGATGAGGTTATAAAAATTGCTGGGCACAGGTTAGGTACACGTGAGATTGAAGAGGCTGTTTCATCTCATGATGCAGTTGCTGAAACATCCTGCATTGGTGTTGAAGATCCAGTGAAAGGAACTTGTGTCATTGCTTTCGTGGTCCTTAAGCAAGGATTTGAATCTTCAGAAGACCTGAAAAATGAAATCATTCAAGTTGTTCGTAATGATGTTGGACCGATCGCAGCTCCAAAAGCGGTAGAAGTTGTAAAAATGCTTCCAAAAACCCGAAGTGGAAAGATAATGCGAAGGATCATGAAGGGAGTTTATGAAGGAAAACAATTAGGAGATCTAAGCACAATTGAAGATGGAGCAAGTATTGATGAAGTAAGTGCTGCAATCGATCTCATGAAAGATATTATAAATTAATAGACCTAGATTATTTGGTGGGTAAAAAAATAATGTCATACTATTATACACCTAGTACAAGAGAATTTGTTGGTTACGATATAAAAGTAGAAGCGTATCGACATTTAGGTATAGCTTTTATCTTAGCCAGTATCACTGTTGGAATAATGTTATGGTTAAATGTCCCAATGATCTTTTATTGGATAGGAAGCGCGGGTGAATTTGTTATTATCATGATTTTATTATTTACCACATTATTCAGGTCACAACTAAGTGAATCTACCGCAACCATCTTATTATACTCTTTTGCTATCTGTAGCTCAATAACACTTTCATTATTAGTATATATAGCTCTTGCTCTAGATGTTGCCTTGGTTGCTGGAGCTGTAGGTACAACCACAATCGTTGTACTGGCTGCGTATCTATTTTCAGGATACACATACAAACGGATCAATCAAATAACGAAATTAGTCATTATTCTAGTGATCTGTTTTTTTGTCCTTGTTTTATTCGGATTCTTCATTTTAAGCGCAGATCCTATATTTTACCTAATAATCAGCGTCTTTGGCGCTATTATTTTCAGTATATACATGTTCATCGATTTTGCGCGTTTAGAAAACCGAGCCTTTTCCTCTCCAGCACTGATGGCACTCTGGCTTTTCTATGATATAGTGTACTTATTGAAAGAGCTTTTAATGATATTTATTTACCTTTTCGCAGGTAGCAGAGACTGAACAGTTTCCTTTATTCAACTAATCTAGATTTTAGAGGAAATCAGTAATGGCTGATGATGAAAAACGGCAGCTATCTAGAAGAGACATCTTTCTTTATTCAACTGGTAATTTCGGGATTTCGATTATCAATGCTTCCATTTTAGGTTTTGTATTGTATTTTTACTTGACCGAAGGAATGACGGGGCTTAATCTTGATCCTTTAATAATAGGGGCGTTAGTGGGAACAGCCTTAATGGTGGGGAGGATTGTAGATGCATTTGTTAATCCTATAGTAGGATGGTTATCCGATAACACACGTTGGAGAAGATGGGGGCGTAGGCGTCCATTTGTCATTATTGGTATCATACCCATGACTATCAGTTTCATTCTTTTATTCAATCCTCCCATTTTCGTGTTAACTCTTTTTCCAGGGAGATTAGGAGAACTCCTCTTTATTCTCTTCCTTTTCCTTATAATATCCATCTTTGATGCTTTATTTACATTTGTTTTTGTACCAATTTATGCACTTATGCCCGAAATAGCTCCGACATCAAAAGAACGTATAACTTTAGCAGTATGGGGAAATATTTTCGCTATCCTCGCTAATATTGTCGGGGTTGTCATCGCGCCTATAATGTATGATGAACTTGGATTCTCCGTAACTAGCTTTGTATTAGGGATTGTTGTTCTCGTAACAATAATCGCAGTTTTACCTATCAAGGAACTTCCAGTGGTGGATATGGAGAAACAACCACGAGTCTCCTTGATTGAATCTTTACGGACAAGTCTTCAAAACAAACCTTATCAGATATTTTTGGTAAATCAAATAGGAATGCAATTTTCCTTCAGAATATTAAATGCAGTAATGCCATTTTTTGCTGTTAGTGTACTCCTTCTCAATCTTGATGAGCTTATGATTGTAACTGCCCCTTGGATTGTCGTTGCTATAGTTAGCTTTCCAGTTTGGGGATTCTTAGCAAAACCCAAATTTTTAGGAAAAAAGAAGGCATTTATTGTTTCGATGACTATATTTACAATCCCACTCCTCCTAAATTTCCTCTTTCTTGTCTCACCAGGTAATTTATTCATCGCCCTAGTAATGATTTGTTTTATTGGATTCGGGATGGGAGGATTATGGATTTTTCCACCAACCATTGTTGGTGATATAGTTGATGATGAGGAAAGACGATTGGGTTTAAGAAGAGAATCAATGTACTATGCTTTCCAAGAATTTACTGAGAAATTAGCTATCGCTGTAGCTGTCCTTATTGAAGGAATTATCCTAGGTGCATTTGTAAAAGATAAATTCTTACATCCCGATTACCCTGCAGAATTAGGGGTTTATTATTACATCTACGACCCCTTGGGACCGATTTTACTCATGGGAATTGTTGCTTTCTTTCCAATGTTCCTAGCCTTACTAGTTTTCTTTAAGTTCCCTGATGATTTAATCATTGAGGATTAATGAAAGGGTTTATTTTCCTTTTTTCGCAGAATAGAAAATAATACCAGGCTTAATGATGAAAAAACTCCTGCAAATGTTGCGGGCGATGAAGTTTGGGGTATATTTATTGAAAATATCACTTCTGTTGAGGCCATATTACCTAGCGAATCATTAGCATAAACGAATAAATGATAAGTTCCCTCCGTTAATACAAGTAAGACACTGTTGTTTTGCATTGTAACATTAGATTGAGTATTCAATGAATACGCTAACCAATCAGCTGTTTCATTGAGAGAAATATTCATCCAAATTTCATTAATTGTATATGATTTGTTTATGGGAGTTTCAAGTAAAATCAAAGGCGCACCCAGATCAGATAAATAATGATTTTTCATAATATAGAAGATGTCAGTATTATCAATTGTTGTGTCATTGTAAACCTCTAAACTTCTCCCAAGTCCATAAAAAGGGACTTTCCTCCCCGTGTGACTAGTACTAGTATACGTAAGGGTTATATTTTCAATTCGAGCAATTCTTAGCGCTTCGTTCTCCTCTGCTGTATTGAAGGATGACGGTAACGTGTTATTTAATGTATTTGAGACAATATTTAACCCCCCAGTTTCATGATCAGCTGTCACAATAAGAATAGTATTAGGATGATTCTTTACATAATCTATTGCCACTCCAACAGCTTTATCAAACTCAATTGTTTCAAGAGCGTCATTTGTTTTATTATTAGCATGTCCAGCCCAGTCAATTAGACCTCCTTCAACCATCAGGAAAAAACCGTCTGGATCTTGAGAGAGAATTTCCAGGGATTTATCCGTCATCTCTGCTAATGAAGGGACAATTTCACGATTACGATCTATTTCATAAGGAAAAGATTCAGGAGTGAATAAACCTAGTACTCTAGATCCATTGACCTCAAATAGCTGGGAGCGATTCTCTACAAAGGTGTACTCTCTTATTTTCATCTTTGCTTTTTCTAATTCATCAAATCTGTCTCTTCCTCCGCCCATGATGACATCAACATCAGCCTCATCCACTAATTGATCTAGGATTTCATGATAATCATACCTTACAGCCACATGCGCAAAAAATCCTGCAGGGGTTGCATGAACAATTTCAGTTGTTGTTATCAACCCAGTGGATTTTTCTAGCGTAGTAGCGCATTCTAGGATTGTTGGTAAAATTTCGCCTGAAGGACCAATTGCTAATTTTCCACTATTTGTTTTATCTCCTGTAGCAAGAGCGGTAGCAGATGCAGCACTATCAGTGACTAGACCATCATAATCCTGAGTTGTCACATCAGCTATTATAGGTAACTCATCCATATTAAGACGACCACCTTCACCAACTTCGACTAAACGTGCTAAATCAACATGGTCATAACCCATTCCATCACCAATCATCAAAATTACAGATAATCCACTATTATTGGATTTCCCATCAAACTTGTTTGAATATATCGCTTGGGTTTTTGTTTGTGATACAGTGCAAACGATTAATGAACAGAAAATAAATATAGTAAAAAATATGCTCTTTTTTGCACAATTGGACATTATAATACGTTCTCCTCGATCCTTTTGTACGAAGTCTATCTATATCAATCCAATAAAAGAATGTTTTCTCGTGATTTATCATTGTTGGTATAACAATATCTAAAGTCGTATTTTTTGCAAATACTTATAAGCAGAAAGCCAGTGTATTATTCTGTGATGACTTGTTAATGCAGTCTCAATTTGATATGTGCTACCTAACGATTATCAAAACAGCTCAACTAGCTGTTCTTTTTTAATAGTCATCATACAGGAGTTTATGATCATGAGTGAAAAAGATACCCCACCATCAGATGCGGAATTGGCGAAAGGGAAAGAAGGTTTAGAACACGTTGAAACTAAAGCTGCAGTTTCAGAACGCAAAGTAGTACTTGCTTGTGGCAAGTGCGGTACGGAACAAGACTTCCCCGTGTGTGAAGAATGTGGTGAACCAATGGACTTTGAAGAAACTAAGTTCAGTTGTGCCACATGTGCGAAAGAAGCACCAATTCCAGTTCATTGTGATGAGCCAATGGCTCCAAGAATTAAATAGCATGAGTTTACTTAACCAAAACTCTAATTCATGCTTTTTCTTCTTTTTTTAGGAGATTTCATTTCTATTTTATACTAACCCCAATAATAGAGGTAGAATACCTGTTAATTGAAGAATTAGCAAGTAAAGAAAACCAAGAATTAATAATATAGCGCTCAAGGGGGCCATTTTTCTCACATAATCCATGAAGGTAACTGGATGCCCTTCTTGTTGGAGTACTTGAACCCCAATGACACCTGTAACAGTTCCAAAGGGAGTGAAACCTCCACCGAACGTAACTGCATATAGGAGGGTGAACCATAACAATCCTGCGACAGGAAATCCAAATACAGACTGAGCAGCAAACTCTGGATTATCTAGAAGAATACGAATAACCTCAGCTAATGCGATTGTAATGGGAATGTTTGCAACTACCGCACTAAGGATTGAAATAGCAGTGATAATAATAATTGCAAGTATAAGAGGATCTCCACCCGATACATCAAGCATTACTTGAGCTATGACCTCAAGAACCCCTGAAATCTGTAAGGCACCAACTAAAACAAAAAGGCCAATGAAGAATAAAATTGAGTCCATTTCGATCTCATGAATAACACGCTCAAGATCAGCTTTCGTAACGATGATAGCAAGGATAGCTCCTGTGATTGCTACAAACCCCACAGATATTCCGATATAACTGGATAATACTAATCCCGCTACAACAAATCCGAGAACAACTGATCCTAGGTAGAGTTTCCTTTTAGAGTCTACTACTGACCATTCATCCAAGAAACTTACAACTGATGGATCAATTTTTGTGTCTTCTGTTACAGTTAGTTCACTTTTAAAAATTAAAAATATATATCCAATTGAAATAGCTACGGCAAATCCTATAAAAACAGAATTAACAAGAGAGAACGTCGTAAAGGGAATAGCGCCTGCTTTTGTACTCGCGATTAAAATACCAGGTAGAGAACCAATTACAGTTATTATTCCCGCCATAACAGTAGCTGCAACCTCAGCTAAAATGTATGGTTTGGGATTTAGATCTAATCCCCGCGTTACAGTAATAGTTATACTACTAAGTAAGATAATAGCGGTTGTATTATCTAGAAGAGCTGACAATATTAATGTAAGGAAGAATACCAAGACTAAGAGTTTCTTAGGGGCTCCTTGAGAAGCTTTAATTGTGCGAATGGAAACCATATCAAAGAGTCCAGTATCTGTAAGCACTGCAACAAGCAAACTCATCCCAAAGACGATTGAAATTACCTCCCATTCGATAAACGAGCCAAATAAAGCAATCTCAAAGAATAATTCAGGAGCCTCGGTAAGTTCAATGAGGTTCTCAAGTGATAACGGTAATTTTCGTCCAAATTCTTCAGCTAATTGTTCTGCTGTCAAATTTTCCAATTGGTGTTCTGATAATCCCTTTAAGTACTCTAAAGGTAATAATTGGTTAAGAAATATAATCATTAAAATAACTGAAAGAGCACTACCAAATAAAATGACCCGTAATTTCTCTTCCTCTGCCAATGAGAGGAAGATAAAAACGATAACAAAAAAAAGGACAATCATCACTTGAACTTCGCCATGAGTAAAAACATGGGGAGGAGCAATAAATATTAAGCTGACCATGACTGAGATTCCAGTTAAACCAATAGCTGGGACGGTAAATTTTTCCGGAACCTTTTCCCCTTGGGAATCCCAAACCCATATGAAAACACTAATGACGAAACTTATCACTGAAACAATGGTTATCCATGTTAACAAATCATTACAAACCTTCTACAATCATAATTCAAATGTAGTCTGATAAACTATTGTGTACTTATATTCTAAACTAATATTATAAGATTTATTACCTTTGGTATTCACGCTAATACTTAATTGAATTCATCTAAGAAATGGATCAATAATGGATTTTGCTGCTGAATAAGGATCAGTTTTCTTTGCTATAATTTCATAAAGAATTTTCTCCCATTTTTGTTTATTCATTAGATTATCTAAGATATTTTCAAAAAACTCGACCTTTAAAATCTCTAAGATTTCATTCTTTCGACGTGTTAATTCACGTTCTCGACTAAAATCTTTATTAGATTTTAAATGCTCATTGAACTTTAAGATAGTTTCAGTTAGCTCACTAATCCCTGTTCCATCCTTATTAGATGTGGAGATGACAGGAATGTTCCAATGATCCTCTCCTTTTGTAGATGGATCAATACTTAGTAATAATTTCAATTCATTGACTATTTCTTGGGCACCAGGTCGGTCTGATTTATTTACCACGTAAATATCAGCTATTTCCATGATCCCCGCTTTTATAGCTTGTACTGCATCACCAGTTCCTGGAATTCCAAGAACACAACAACAGTGGGCTGTCTTAACAATTTCTACCTCACTCTGACCAGCACCAACAGTTTCCACTAGAATGATATTGTACCCAGTGGCATCTAAAACACGAATTGCATCCATTGTAGCACGAGATAACCCCCCTAAGCTACCTCTTGAACCCATTGAGCGGATGAAAACACCTGAATCGGTTTGTAGATCATCCATCCGAATCCTATCCCCCAAGAGCGCTCCCCCACTAAATGGAGATGTTGGATCAACAGCAATGATTCCAACCCTCTTCTTGAGTTTTCGGAACTCAATGGCAAGATTATTGATCAAAGTCGACTTACCACTTCCTGGAGGCCCTGTTATCCCTACAATAAAGGCGTTTCCCGTTGCATGAAAAATTAACCCGATAAACTCAGCACATTTATCTGGTTGATTTTCAACTAATGAAATAGCTTGTGCTATGGCTCGTCGATTTCCTGCTAGAACTTTAGTAACCAGATCCTGCAATTCAAAGGCTCCAATGATACTCATCTTTATAAGAGTTGCATTCCTAATTGCGAGGATAAACGAAAATATTTCTTCTTAGAGAAATCTATCAATAATTGCGAGTAGAAAATACAAAATCCCAGAAAATACAATACCTACAATGATTGCAAAACCAGCTGTTAAGATATCTACCACGATGAGGGCTTGAAACAAGGCAAAAAGGGCAATAACCCAAATAATGATTAAACCAGCAATTAGAAAAAATTGCTTCCAAGTCAATCCTTTCAGAAAACTCAAGTAAATTTACTCCTGATAATTTAATTACAATTTACTTCATAATTAATTCTGTTTTGCTTCTTTATCTTTCCTTCGCTTCAATTTGAGAGAAGTAATTATACCCTTTTCTTTCATGACCTTTTTTCTTAGATCTGATTCAGTCATAGAGAAAAATTTTCGTCCAAACTTTTCCACTTTCTTCCAATCAATTGAGGCTGCTAAACCTGCCTCCTGAGGTAGTTCTAAATATCCCTCTTTTGGTATAATTGGAGACTTTAAGATTCCATCGCGGTATTCTGGTGTCCATGAACTAGGTTCATGTGGAAACTCTAATGGATATTCACGATTTGTTAATGCACATGTGTGTAGATTGATCCATAATCCAACACCATTAGTCCAAGTATGAGGACTGAATCCTAAACCTCTATTTTTGACTTCCTTAATGACTTTTAATGTATCATGAAAACCAAAAACCGTCACATCTGGTTGATAGAGGTCTAGACTATCGAAGTGTAAAAACATCCTAGCTTCATGCCATCCAGCGTTAAGTTCTGCACCTGCAATATTAATAGCACTAGATTTACGTAACTCCGCATATTCCTCATATTTATGCATTTCTAACGGTTCTTCTAACCACCAAATATTTTGATCCTTGATTGATTCGACAAAACGTTGAGCACGATCAAGATCCCAAGCAGGTATTCGGTCTACAATAGTAACTAACCACCCTTGATTGGCATCGATCATCAAAGGGAATTCTTGATCCACTTTGGATCGTATTTCCTTTATAACTTGTGTGTCTTCCTCTAGAGTCTTCGCTTTAACCCGAAGTTTGACTCCCTTATAATCAGCTTGTTGTGCCTGTTCGATGATCTTTCCATGACGTTTTGGTTCACAAGTAGCTCCAGTTGACCAATAAACTGGAATAGGTTTATCAGTTCCACCAAGCATTTTCCAAACTGGGATGTCCTCTGTTTGCGCTTTAATATCATAAAAAGCAGCTTCCATCCAATAATTCCGCCAACCTAAGAAAGAAGCTTCAGTTATTCTTTGATGAGCGAGATCAAGATCACAAGGATCAAGTCCCAAAATATAAGGAGCTAAAAGTCCACCTAGTCCTTCACGTTCCTCTCCAAATGCTACCCCAGACGCAACTCCAGTGATATCAGCATCTGTAGATAACTGAAGAAGAGTAAACCGATTGTGGGTTTGGGGATATCCGGGAATCCACGAAGGATAGAAAGTAGATTTTAGGGGAATTGAAATGTGGAACAATTCAACTTTGGTTATCTTCATAACTATCAAATCGGATTTAGAAAAAACTAATCATTGATTATGAAATATCAAGTTACTTCAGAATTCTTATTAAAAATATTGTCTTACACATTGGATGGATGATAAAAAGTTTAGTTTCTCCAACCCGTTTTTCTAGGGAACACGCGACTATCTGGTGCTTTGAATAAAAGCTTTATTTGTAATTAATTCCCATTTTTTCCGTTCTAAACGGAGTTTATAAAGATCGACATCCTTAAAAATAAGACCCTCCTCACCTTTCGGTATTGTTCGGTCAATACGCTCTTTCTCTGGTGTATAAATCAGTGAATCTCCAAATTCGGCAATATTTGCGAAGAAACAATATGCATAAATGGAACGTCTTGCATCGAAGTGTGCAGCTTTAAAATCAGCTGTAACTGGAGTGAATGATGGATTGAAAATCAAATCTATTGGGGGTTCAGAGTTTTTCAATTCTACTCGTAAATCCATATCCATAAAATCCCGACAGATAATAATTGCTATACGCCCATAAATGGTATCGCAAACTATTGTCTTTCTGGGTTTTTCACCAACCTCAATTCCTTCAGTGAACCTCTTGCCTTCATACGTTATTGTAGCAGGAATGTGTTTCTCTTGAGTCCACAAAATACCTTCTGGAGAGATAACAGGACTAATATTCCGCCTTGTTTCACGATCATGATAGGAACCAGGAATAATATACATATTGTATATCCTAGAATACTCCTGTAATGTATTTAAAAGCATGTGATGGTTGAGATCAATTGATAGCTCAGAAAATAACAGAATTTTAATTTCTTTAGAATGGGCTAATTTAATCATATGTTTAATTTTGGAATTGATTTCCTCAACTTTATTTTCTTTAAGTCTGAACATTTGGGGATGGAATTCTTCGTAATAATCACTGAGAAAGTTATTCTCAATAGGTAAGCCAATTTGTGCGATCCCAACTCTAAATTCATATTTCAGTTTCTCGGGTGTATCTTTTAATAAATCTTGATGGATAAGTTGATACTTTTTTCTAGAGTCTATTGGCATTTGGTAGCTAAAAGTTTGAGCCGCCATTTTTATAGCGTCATGGATATATTCTTCAATTCGAGCCATTTTGAGGCGCTCCTGAAGCGACGTATTACGCTGAATCAATTCCTGCCATTTATCGAACTCAAATTCAAAAGTTCGCCTCTCTCCAGCAATTTTTTGAGTCAGTAAGTCGAGATTCTTTTCTGTGGCGGTGAGTTTAGCTTGATCGTAGTATTTTAGGGCCTGTTGCAACTCTCCTTCAATAATGGCAAATTTCGCGCGCAATAATAATGCCTCAATAATCTCGGGAAACATTTGTTGGTCTTGAGCCTTAGTGGAAAATTCTTGGATCAAGGTTTTTGCCTCCGCCCACACTTCAGGATCACCAAAAGATTTCACTTCAAAGAGGAGGAGGTCACAGTAATTAATTATGGCTAATGCTGTCCATTCAAACCAAACAGCCTCTTCATTAACAATTTGATTTAGGAGAACCTGGGCTTGGACTTTATCTCTCATCCGTTTACTCTGTTTTAAGACCAACGCCTCAGCTAACCGGCTTCTAAGATAGATTTTCTTATTCGGAGTATGGGTATGAATATGTTGAAGTTGCCTCAGGTACGTTTGTGCTCGTGTTTGATCCTGTTGGTCTAAGGCAAGAAGAATAAGATAGACTAAGGTATATGATGTCCATATGTCGTTCCCTATCTTCTCCTCTAAGGTCAAACTCCGTTGGAAACAGTTTAGCGCCTTATCCAGCTCGCCTTTAGCCCGATAAATTATACCAAGATTGTCTAAGGTAGTGGCAATGTCTTGGAGATTACCAATACCCTCTTTTAAGGCCAAACTTCGTTGAAGATATTCTAACGCCTCGTCCAGCTCGCCCTTAGCACGATAGGCATCACCAATATTGTTTAAGGCTAGAGCAATGTAGAAGGGGTTACCAATCTCATCATAAAAGGCTAAACCACGTTTATAATATTCTAACGCCTTGTCCAAATCGCCTTTAGTACGATAGATTAAGCCAATATTGTTTAAGGATCCCGCAATATCTTGGAAGTTACCAATCTCCTCGCGTATTGCTAAACTTCGGTTCCAATATTCTAATGTCTTGTCAAACTCACCTTTCTCATACCAGATATTGCCTTGTACATTTTCAAACAAGGCCACCCATGTCATTGTCTGCCGTTCCTTAGCGGTTAAACCCTTAAGAATAGATTTCCCTTCCTTAATGAACTCAGAGGTATCATCAAGACGTCCCAGTTTCCATAAGGCATAGAGCTGAGCTATAAGCGACACCAGTATCGGAGTTTTATCATCCAGAGACACAGCATTCGCACGAGCAGCTGTTGCCACCTGTAAAGCGTCTTCGAGCTGTCCTAAAAACCCTAGGGAGCGACTTTTGTAATAAAGGCATTCAATTTGTTCGTCTTTTGGTAAGGAAGCGAATTCTCCTTTGTTACCCTTCTGGGTTAGCTGGTCTAAGACTTCCTGATACTTACCGTCCTTATAGAGGTCTTTAAGGGTCTTTACCAGCATTTTGGAGTGATCACCTCCTTAAATGGGGTAAGAAAGTAACTTGATCCGAATCAGAATATTCTTTCAACAATAGCAATGAGAATCAAAAGGACTCCAGTACCTACGACTCCACAAAACAGCGCAAAGCCTACAGTGGTCATGTCATTCCTTCCAAAAGCATCAAACGAAACAAATGCAACAATCGCCCAAATAATCAATAATCCTCCAATGAGGAAATACTCACGCCAAGTAAATCTACTCAAAAATCCTTTATCACTCAAATAAACAACCTCGTATTCATTATTTCGATATAGAAGTTTTTAATCATTCTTTCTACTGATATATATAAAACCTCGGTTGTAACATGGAAGAAAATCGGCAAACGATTGAAAGTGACATCATATCATATGGTTAGTATCGATACATACATAGGTACAACAGTCATATTATCCACGTTTTAGAAAATCAAGAGATTGTTTGATCTTTGGATTTCCACGCGCATCAAACATAAGATTGATTGGTGTTATACTTGTAACTTTTTTCTTTAAAACAGCATAAGCATCCGTGTTCTGAGGAATATCAAGTGTTTCTCCCCAAATCCAGTAATAAGGAACTCCTCTAGGGTCTTCTCGGCGGATTGTATAATCCCGATACTTTGTTTTTGCCATTGGGCATATTTCTATTGGAGTGTCTTCAGAAATAGTATTTGGAAAGTTCACATTAAGAAAATCAACCCCTTCAGGTAGGCCTTGGTTTAAAACCTTCTGCATAATCTCACAAGCTGTTTCCGCAGCAATCTTCATTCCTGGGGGGTCAGCAAAATCATCGAAGAAGAGATGTTCATCTACATCCATCGAGAATGCGATAGCTGGAAAACCAAGTAATGCTGCCTCAAATGATACAGCACAAGTCCCTGATGTTAATACAGAATGTACGCTAGTGTTCTCACCCGCATTGATACCTGATATAATAAGATCAAATGGAGGTTTATTTTCATTTGCTCGCTGATATACTCCAAAGATCACCGCATCTGCAGGGGTTCCTGTAGTTCGCCATCCAAGTTTCCCCTCAAGATAAGACAAGGTTACCTCTTGCATTCTCACAGGTTGGTCAAAAGTGATGGCTTTCCCCTCTGCAGAACGCTGAGAACGAGGTGCAATAATAGTAACATCCCAGTTACGTTTATGCATCGCACTACCGAGAGAGCGGATTCCACTTGAGTAGATGCCATCGTCATTGGATAAGAGTATGTCAGGGGTCATTTATCATCACCAGAATGGAAAAGAAAGGAGGAGTTCTTAATAGCGATTATGAATCCCATTTTCCTTCAGATCTAAGCTTTTGTGCAATATTTTCCCCCTTCTGTTTTAAGATCATATAATCTGTTTTCCCAACTCGGGTAAGGGGAATTTCTCCAGTTTTCAGAATCGCAAAATGGCTTGGCCGCTTATAAGCCGCGATGTTTTTAACAGCTTCCTCTAGTTCTGTAGTAGTAAGGTCTTGACCCTCAACTTTCTCTACAAATGCCATTATTCCTTCAGTAAAAACCTCATGCGGAACACCAACACACGCTACTGTTCCAACTTTACCTTTGAAGGATTGTTCAATGAAATCTTCAACTTCCGTTGGGAATACGTTGTACCCCTTAGGTTTTATTATAAATTTGGCACGGCCAGCGAACTGAAGCCCTTTCTCCCCGTATGACCCTAAATCACCAGAATAACAGTAACCATCCGTGGAAATAGTCTTCTTTGTGTTTTCTTCATCTCCTAGATATCCAAGAAACACTTGAGGCCCTGAAAAGCAGATTTCACCAACTTCTCCTAAAGCTTTTTTATCACCAGCAGACCCATCTGGCTTCATTGGATCTCTGATTGAAATTGGACTGATAGGCATGTCATAACCAATGCTAGCTAGGATATCATCAACAGTCCCACCATGTGGAGTATACGTCAAGAATCCAGCACTTTCAGTCAATCCGAAACCCGATCCAAAGTCAGGAGCCATTGTTGATAATCTCTCAAGGAAAGGACGTGTTACCGCTTGTCCTCCATAGATAGCAAATCGAAGGGATGATAGATCATACTTATTATAATTAGGTAGTCGCCATTGCATTGCAAAAAGAGCTGGGATTTGACCCAGTACAGTCACCTTGTATTTTTGAATGGCATCTAAGGTTTTTTCAGCATCGAAGATATGAAGGATAACACAAATCCCTCCACCATAAATGGTCGTAGCTAACTGTTCAGTGGTACATCCGACATGACTTGGAGGTAGGTTCACACACATTATATCATTCTCTGTCATTCCGAAGCCAACAGCCAGACCGATGTTTTGTACTAATATACTTTCATGAGAAAGAAGTGCTGGTTTTGGAAAACCTGTGGACCCAGTTGTAAATATAATTAGGCACGGATCGTGCTTATCTACTTGATTTTGAGCTTTCCTCACCTTTCCTGTGATAAGCGATTTGATGTAGGTTCCTTTAATTCCTTTGACAAATTCTGAGATTCCAATAGCCCCATCCATGATCAAATCTTCTTCTCTTTGAAACTGTACCCAATACTGGCAAACATCTTTGTGATCCTTCATCACTTCTGCAATCATTGGCCGAAAATCTGCTTGTTCAGTCTTCCCTAGAAAGAAATACACCTTAGGATTAATTTTTTCAAAATTTCGACTGATTTCTAAGGCTTTCAATCTGAGATCTAATGGTGCGATTACAACTCCTATACGATAACAGGCGTACATCAAATATACATGTTCCTTCAAGAGAGGTAGTGATGTCGCTACAATATCCCCTTTCTTTAATCCAAGGGAAAGTAATTTTGCAGCAAATGCTTTGGAACTAGTTGCAAAATCCTTCCAAGTGACCTCTTCTCCAGTATCATATTCTATTAGTGCAATTTCAGAACCTTTTTCTTTTACATAATAGTCTACATAATCAAACATCCGTGGAAGTAGTTCTTCATATCTTTTCTTACATTCTTGATCCATGTTTGGGTCTTTCATATAGATTACCTCTTCATGTTACCATTTCACTGTTTTTCTGATCATTTTTAGACAAAATTAAGAGTTTTTCTTGAATTCTACTTCTTCTAATCTATCTATAACCTCTTTTGCCTTCGCAGCATAATCTAATACAGCTTCATCTTGATGGTAGAGCCGTCTACGGATCATTCGCTCAACCAGATCCTCAATCTGCGATAATTCAAAAATCTTAGATCTGGTTGGGCTACCAGCAGGCTGGTTTTGTGTTACCAGTTCTTCCCATTTACCAAATTGAATAATCAAATCATCATACTCACTAGTAATCTGAACAGCCAGTTTTCCAAGCCCTTTCTCTTTAGCTATAGCTATTGCTTGCGACAAAAGACGTCGTGACCGTTCTATGTTGAGTTCTAACAAAGAAAACTTAGATTCAAGCCAGTATAATTGAGCAAGCCAATGATAAACATGTCTCTTTTCCACAAATTTACGAAATTGCTCTAATTCACTTTTAATTTCATATATAATTTCCTCTTTCCCAGTAGCCTTATATTCCTGTAAAAGCAACTCACAGAGATGTAACATGGAGCTACATGTGAATTCGACATTAAATGTCTCTTCTTGAGCAATTTCCTGAAATAATTGTTGAGATTCAGCCATTCTTATAATTCTACCACTCGATTTCAGTACAATAGCTTTTCCCAATCTATACATTTGATTGATCATCTTGTTATATTCTTTAGAATTTATTTTCTCCAACTTTAGTAAGTAGTGTTCAACTCTCTCCTTTGAACCTTCATGTAATTGTATCAAAATGAGAAGAATTCTGCAAATGTTAACATCATTTCCGATTTCCTCGTATAAAGCCAAACTTCTTTCGTAGTATTTTATCGCTCGTTTACTATCTCCTTGGTATTGAAAAACATCTCCGATATTCCCTAAGCTAGTTGCAATCTCGAGTTTATCGCCTAATTCTTCTCCAATTGTCAAGCTTCTTTTGTAATATTTTGAAGCTTCATCCAACTCACCTTTGATTTGGTATATTGCTCCTATATTGTTATAGAAAGTTGCAAGTTCGCTTTTGCTTCTCAATTCCTCGTAAATTTTCAATCCTTTCTCGAAATAATTTAAAGCTGCATCCAAATTTCCTTTATTACGATGAATCATACCAATATTTGACAAGAGAGCAGCATAATTTCTCTTATTTCCTACTTTTTCACTAAAAAATAAACCTTTTTGAAAAAAATCTAATGCTTGGTCAAGCTCACCCTTCAACCAGTAAATCATACCGATATTATTGGTTAATTTTAGAATTTGTTCCCGATTGCCGATTTCTTCAAACAAGTTTAAGCTGCTTTCAATGTAAGACAGTGCAGAATCATTTTCTCCTCTATAGCCAAGAATTATTCCAATAACATTCAAAACTTCTGCTAAAGCATATTTATTTTCCAATTCTTGTTCTCCATTTTTTCTAAGTTCTTGTCTAACGGCTAATGCTTCATTTAAGTGTTCCAATGCATAGTCTAAATCCCCTTTTTTCCGAAATACCTTCCCAGTTAGAAATTTTAACTGGGAGTTTCTCTGAGAATATTCAGGTTGATTGTTTGCTTTAGAGGCGATGAGAATGTTATTACTTTGATTTATGACATTAAGACACTGATCTAATTCACCCAATTCAAATAAAGCTGTTGCTCTTGCAATCATTGCATCAAGCATTAATAGTAGATCTCCAAGTTGCTGACTTTTTTCAACAGCTTGATCAGCAAGCCTTAATCCCCCCTGTGGGTCACCCATTTGAATAAAGATGAGACATCGTAGATTCTGACATTCTAATTTCAAAGAATCTTCATCACTCCTTTCTTCTAGCTCGAGGACTCTTTTCAGAGCTTGATTCAGACTACCCATAAAAAAAAGGAGTTTAATTTCCTCGATTTCAGAAATTTGCAAGTATAATTCATTCCGAAAGTAATTTATTTGATTGGATAAAGAATTAAACAACTTAGAACGTGGAAATCTCCGACTTTGTTGTAGCTATGTATTAAGATTCCCTTTTTATTTTTAAATTTAATTCCCAATTAATGCAAAGTTTCAGATATTTTAAAAAAAGGGAAGAGGGGTATAATTTTTCAATCTAAAAAATTATTTCTCTAGCGAACTTTTCGAATCAAACCTCGTTTTACAATCATCACAAAGGCGATTGAAAGTAGTAATAACAATAAACCAGGTGCAGGAGTGACAGAAGTTCTTTCTTCTGATGTTGAGATTTCTATTTCTTCTGTGGTTGATTCCTCTGTGGTTGTTTCATCTGGCTCATTTTCAATAGTAAATGTGGAATCAGAAGTGTCTTCTATGCTCAGATCTGCCGTACAAATGGCAACAACCTTTATCAAATAACTAGAACCATCCTTAATAGTACTGGTATCCCACTCGAAATCGTAACTCTCAAGGTCTGATACTAATGGAGTCCATGATATCCCATTATCAGAACTATAATAGATGTCGTAAGTAACAGTATGGTCCCTTGAATCAAGAGCCTTAACCCATTCAATTGTGATTGGCTCACTGATGTATTCACCCCCATTTGGACAAGTAACTCGTGGTCGAGTTATATAGTGGAAAAGTCCAGTTTTTTCACTCTGTGGAGTGGATAATGGAGTAAAGTCAAAATTTTCACCACCATCAATCTCATATGGGTCGTCTGTACTCCACCACTCATCCCAATAATTTATACTAAATTCATTTTCAAATCCTGCGTCAAAAGCTTGAGAGATACCATTCAAATTGTTCCAGACGAAATCATTTGAATTAATATCATTATTTATCGAGCTAGAGTCGATGTAAATTCCATGCAAACCATTAAAGAGAATTGAATTACCAGTCACAGCGGTTTGATCAGAGTTTATCAAGAGAATACCGTGGTAGCGGTTGTTATGAATAATATTATAATCAATCCGATTCTCATTTGCAGGATCAAGGAATATCCCATTGCCTCCACTACCTTGTTGAATTGAGAATGAAATATCTGAAATTCCAATGGGAGATCCATTACCACCATTACTATGAATGTTGTTATCGTAAACCAAATTATTACTTGAATTAAGTATTACAACACCGTCACCAGAATTGTTGAAGATAGAGTTGGATGTAATATTGTTATAATCCGAAGGGTCTAAGAAGATACCATTTCCTCCCGCAGCCTGTTGAATCGAAAACAAACCATCAAGAATACCAATAGATCCGCCACCATTGCCACCATTACTAAATATTTCATTATCATCAATGATATTATGGCTTGAATTCTCCATTCTAATGCCATTATCAAGGTTATCGTAAATCCTGTTCCCAGTAATATTGTTGTAATTAGAGGGATCAAGGAAGATACCATTACCCCCTGCTGCTTGTTGTATTGAAAACAGAACGTTTGAGATACCTAGAGGTGTGCACACACTAATATTCCCGTTACAATAGATATCATTATCATCAATCACATTATAGCTGGCATTAATCAATGAAATACCATTGTAAGAATTAGACACATGATTGTGTGAAACGGTAATATTATTTGAAGTCTGATCTGCATTTGAAATCTGGATTCCATCATCTATATTACCATAAACGGTATTATTCGAAACAATAGTATCGTAAACGTCCCAAATCCCGATCCCAATATCATAAGAATCTGATGAAGTGTTATTAAATACAAGAGCGTTTGATAACATGTATAATGAGATTCCTGAACTAATTTTATCAGGATCAAGATAAGCATTAAGACTGTTAGAAAATACTGTATTATTATAAAGAACAGTATTATTTGATCCCGAAATGAATATTCCACTTCCATTGTTGTATGAAACAGTATTGTTATAGATAATATTATCATGGGAGGATGAGAAGACCCCTATACCTTGAAATTCATTATTATACATTACATTATCGGATATGGTATTATTTAGGCAATTATTAGAGCTAAACCCTCTCACGGAATTGTTATAAAGTGTATTTCCAGAGATGGTGTTATTATGAGATGAAAACGTTGAAGCAAAGAGTTGAATACCAGTCCCTTCATTGTTGTACGCATGATTTCGTAATATAGTGTTGTTATAAGAGGAATCAATAATAATTCCGGTATTACAATTTTCAACACTATTATTGAAAATAATTCCATGTGTAATATTGTGACAATATATTCCTTTATTACTCCCTGAAACGCCATCTAACAGATTCCCTTCAATTTTAAAGTAAGCAGTAGTGTTCACAATTGATATTAGATCATAACTGGCATTTATGATTTGTAATTCCTTAATCAAATAAGGGCTGCTAAATGTCCCACTCCCAGAAAATCCTAGTGTCCCAAAATCCGAATTATCATCTATGTAAATCGGATCATGAGGCTGATATCCCATTATACCAGAGCTTGAGGTAATTTTCAGGGTTAAATCAGGAGTTGTTGGGAAAAGCCTTTCTTGGTATTTCATTTCTTCTTGAATTTGGTGTTGGGGTTTATAAGACAAAGGAATAACTGAATTATCATGAGTTTGTTGAGGTTCTAGCTTACTCAAAGTAGAGAGAGTATTTCCATAAAAAATAACGGGTAATGTAAGAATAATTATTAGTAAAACATCTCTTCTTTTCATAGATTCATCCTCCAAGTAGATAGATCATATTTTTGGCTATTAGAAATAGAATTTTGTGTTTTAGCACACAGTTGTTTTTAAGCTTTGCGAATTACTGGATTTTCTGTAGTATCAAGGATATCCGTAAAATTCTCGGAATGTGGAAAAAATTTCATCATAAGGAAGATCGGCATAAGTTCCTCTATCATTTATATATTCTACAAAGAGGTTCCCTGCATTATCGTATGGTTGAAACGTTGCATCATTCACCCCATCGAAACTACAGACAGGAAAATTATGCCGTTCGCAAAGTGGTGTTTGGAATGACGGTGTGAGCTTTATCCACTTCCCTAAATATACTTCAGCGTATCCATGGAAAACCATAACGTTCGTCTGAAGAATTTCAAGGATATGTGAGGGAATTCGATGATTGATGATGTCAGCAAAATGGAGTCGTGCAGGGATCTTATTTGCTCGTAACACAGCAACCAATGCAACCGATTTGGGAATACAAAATCCAATCTCTTTCTGAATTGTGGTACTACCCTTCATATCCTCTGGAGTTGTGTACTGAGTTACATCAATTGTGTATCTGATTTGATCCCGAATGTAGTTAAAAGTCGCTATTGCTAACTCGACCTTGTCATTATAGTTCTCAGATAATTGCTGAGCTAAATTTACTACTGTTTTGGATTCAGAGTCAATAAAAAACGTTGGTTCGTGGTATTCTTGTGAAACCATGGTTAAAACCTGTTTTAGGAGTTTATCTTCGGAATTATAGGAAGGTGGCGTTGGAATCTAGATACCTGATAGAAGTGATTTATTCTCTCAATCTTATCAAGAGGTAAATCGAGGTCTTTCGCTATTTTCTCTTGATCCCATCCTGCAATCAATCGAATTAAGACTTTATCGACATCATCTGATTCAACTTCAAAGAAATACTGGTACTTGTTTTGAATTCCAGGCATAATATCCGTATATGCGAGATCTCGTATTTTTTTAGGGACATTTAGGTATTCAGCTAGTTGTAATACTTGTGTTCGATAAAGATCACCGAGTGGCATAATATCAGAAGCGTGGCCATATCCAAAAGAAGTAAAAAGCCCCGTAAGCCACTCAGTTTTATTTGTTTTACTTACTAACAAAGAATTCTCCCGCTCAGCCATCAGAAAAGCAAGTAGAATTTTCAAACGTTTCCTCACCTTACTTTGAGCGAGAACATGTTGAAAGAATTTATCTCGATCTGATATTGACTCCCCTACAAGAGCATATGTCTTCTCTTCGACAATCTTTCTCACAAGATCTGTTCGTAAAAGTAAATGGTTGATATTATGTTGACGTGAAACAGGAATACCACTCTGGATCTGGGGAATCAATCCTTCAACCACATCAATTTGTCTTGAGATTTTGTTGATATTAAATCCAATGATATTTTTGGTGGGAATATTCAACATTCTTGTAGCAATAGAAGAAATTTCCTTTCTTCGAGATTCAGAAACATCACTAATAATTATTAATTTAACAGATTCTAATCCTATCGCTTCTATTGCTATCTTCGCGGTTGTGAATGAGTCTAGCTGACCACTGAACACAACTAGCAGTCCACTTGTTTTCCTCTCTGCAATAGCCCCTTTAATTTTTGTGATAATGATGTCTTTAGTTTTTTTAGATTTAATTTCTAAGCTAGTTCCCACCAAGATTCATCACGTTTTTATTAGGAGGTAAGGAGCCATTCTTTTTATTGTTTATACAGTTGTTTATAATATTCGATAGGTGGTTTAGCTCCTTCGGGTAAGGGGCTTTCAAAGGGTGTCTTTTTGATTTTATCTTGAAATTCTTTTCGTGCTTTCTCTACTAGTTCAGGATTTTGAAGTAATTCGACAACCGCAAGTCCAAGGATCTTTGCAGCATTGATCATCCCTTTATGGCCAATACTCATTCCATTCTGAGCTACTGCTTGCCACGAATGGCCAGGAGTTCCGATAGTATTACAAACGGATGCAAATTGGGCTAGAGGGGTCACCCAACTCACGTCTCCTACATCGGTTGATCCACCTAGAGTTATCCCACGACCGAAGATGGGACTTATTTTATCACAAAATTCTTTGTCCCTGAATTGCTCAAAGTACGATCTGGCTTCTTGTGGAAGTCCTGCTAAATAATTATCAAAATAATTTTCTGGAAAAAAATTCCTGATCTGACGAGCAAACTCGTATTCTGCTTCAGTATATTCAGCAGGACCTACTTCTGTCATTTTTTCATGTAATAATTCCTCTAGAGTTTCATTTGGTAATAAATTTGCTGAACCACCAAGAAGGAGTATATCGACTTCTGTTTCGGTCATCAGAGCTGCACCTTCTGCTACCTTTAGTACCCGAGGATAAAGCACTTTGACTTCTTTAAGGCTAGGAGCTCTAACATAATACCATACTTCCGCCTCATCTGGAATGATATTTGGAGCCAAACCTCCTCTTGTGATTACATAATGAATACGAGCATCAGGGATCATATGTTCCCGAAGATAGTTACATCCTACATTCATGAGTTCAACAGCGTCTAAAGCTGACCGACCATTAAACGGATCACCTGCTGCATGAGCAGTTTGCCCTTTAAAACGAAAGACGACATTATACATGGCTTGGAAATTATTTGCTATGACAAAATTAACGTCCCATGGATGCCAAGTTAAAGAAATATCCACATCATCGAAGACACCGCCTAATATCATCCATCCTTTCCCATCAGCATTTTCTTCAGCTGGCGTGCCATAGAATCGAATAGTTCCCATTAATTTTCCATCATCGATTGCTTCTTTAACAGCTAAACAAGCAGCTAAACAAGAAGCCCCAAACAGGTTGTGTCCACAGCCATGACCAGGAGCACCCTCTTTGATGGGTTTTCTGACTGGTTCAGCAGCTTGACTGAGTCCTGGTAATGCATCATATTCCCCTAGTAAAACGATAATAGGTTTTTTTGTCCCATAACTCGCCACAAACGCTGTGGGCATCCCTGCTACTCCCATCTCTACGGAGAATCCAGCATTTTTAAGAGTTTCAGCTAATAGTCTTGAGGACTTTTCTTCAAAAAGTCCCAACTCAGCAAAACCCCAAATTTCGTCACTTATCTTGATAAACTTATCTTGGTTTTCTTCTATGTATGTAGTAACTTTTTCTGACAAGATTGAACACCTAAATTAGATATTATTGTTCGAGTACTTTTTAATCTTGATACTATGACCTGTTCAAAAAATGTTTAGGTGAAAAAAATTGGGACTAGATAGTGGTCTTGATCCTAGAATAGTTGGTAGAACATACGAAGGATCCATAGAAACTGTTGAACCAAAGAAAACAATGGCTTATGCCGAAGCTACAAACGAAACAAACCCAAAATATTATGAAGTGGATGAGAACAAGTTAGCAATCCCGCCTCTATTTCCAGTTACTATGTTGGTTGATCCAATGATACAAATCGTTAAGGATGACACACTAAACCTTGATATCTTCCGAATGGTGCACGGTGAACAGGAAATCCTGTATCATCGGCCTTTAAGACCATGGGACAAGATTAAGACAAAAGTTGAATTGGATTCCATTGATGTTAAAGAAGCAGGAGACATATTATGGGCTAAAGTTACAGGCCATTCCCAGGAAGAACTTGTTTTTGAAATGCGAGCTGGAATGTTTTTTAAGAAACCAAGGAAGGGAGAAAGATCAAAGAAAAAAGAAGAAACGGTTAAAAGAGAAATCCTTTTTTCGAAGGATATGAAGGTTACTTCTGATCAATCTGTCCGCTATGCAGCTGCTTCTGGTGATGATAACCCCATTCACGTTGATAAAGATGTAGCTATGGCAGTTGGATTACCCAACATTATCCTGCATGGATTGTGTACCTTGGCTTTTGCAACGCAAGCAGTTGTCGATGAAGTAGCGAAAGGAGACCCCACAAAGGTCAAACAAATTAAGGTTAGATTTTCTAAGCCAGTTCTTATGGATAGCACACTTACTACCGAAGGGTGGTTAGTGGAGGAAGATGATACCAGTAAAACGATAGCATTTGAATCTAAAAATAAAAAAGGGGAAGCTGTACTGAAGCTTGGGTTAATAAAATTTTTAAAATGACAAGGGTGTAATGAACTCCCCATATCCTTTATCAACGTGAAAATCCCCACTATCATAGACAATACTACCCCTCACAAGAGTTTTTTCAATCTTTCCTCTTAATTTTCTCCCGTCAAATATAGTGACTTTAGGTTTCGTGTACAAATTTTCATTTTTCAGTGAGTATTCTTCATTCATATCGATAATAACAAGATCGGCATCAGATCCTAATGTGATAGTTCCCTTTCGAGGATATAATCCAAATCTCTTCGCCGGAGTGATCGATGTAGATTCAACAAGCCTCTGCAACGACGTTTTATTTTCATTTACTGCATCAAGCATTAAAGGGAGAAGAGTTTCTAAGCCTGTTGTCCCTGATCCAACCTCAAAATAGTTCCCTTTTTTTTGGTTCACATCTTTTTCGCCATCGGAATAAGGAGAATGGTCAGAAGCGATCATATCTATGGTTCCATCGTTGAGTGCCTGCCACGCAGCAACAACATGGGATCTTGATCTTAATGGGGGATCCACTTTAGCCCATGACCCTAGTTTTTCACCATCTTCAGACGTGAGAAACAAATGATGCGGCGTTATTTCACACGTAACATCCCAGTTATTCTGTTTTGCTCTTCTTATAAACTCAAAGGAATTTTTGGAACTCATATGAACAAGATTAAGTTTTGCGTTCGCATGACGTGCTAGTAGGATTGCCCTCATACAGGCTTCATCTTCTGAGATGGGAGGTCTAGAAGCGGTATGCGCCTTAAAATCTGTTTTTCCTTGTGAAACTAATGCTGCGATTTCATTAGCGATAATAACATCATTTTCCGCATGAACACTACTAACAAGGCCAGTTTTTGCGATCTCAGAAAAAATTTTTAGTAAAAAATAGTCATCTTTTGCTGAAAGGTCTTTAAGTTCAACTTCTTCTTCTGAGGGGTTAATCATAAATGTCTTAAAAGCTACTGCTCCTCTCTGGGCCGATTCAGCAATGGTATCAATACTTGAGTAGCCCGCTGACCCAATTATCCCAAAATCTACCAAACATCTCTTCATCATAACATCTAACTGCATATCAAATACTTCAAGTACAGGTTTTCCCTCGATACAGAGTGGCATCTCTAAAACAGTAGTAATCCCCCCAGCAGCGGCAGCTTTAGTTCCTGTAACAAAAGTTTCCCGATACTCAAAGATTAAATCCAAAATATGAGTGTGGACATCGATCCCTCCAGGGATAATGATCTTATTAGCTGCATCAAGTGTTTCTTGGGATTTAGGAATGGCACTTTCTTTGCCGATTATTACTACCTTTCCTTGATCAATCCCTAAACATGCTTCGACGAGTCCATCTTCAAGAAAGACTTTAGCGTTGACTATGTTTAGATCTATTATTATAATAACCTCCAAAAGATGTGAAATCAGATATTAAGATGAAAAATTTATACATTACCCACAACGAAGGTTTTTTAAAGCTTTGTCATACTTGTCATACATGCGTTACAAATATAGCGAGTCAAACTAAAGGAAGGTATTTTGGATGAATCAACACGAACCGAATGAAAATCAAGGTGAAGATGGACAAAAAGGTCTAGAACATGAAGATGAAGGCTGGGAAGAGGGGAGAGCTAAATTAAAGAATGTTACTATTCGCGGAATTGATAGTGATATCTATGACCAATTTTCACATAAGATCAAGAATCTAAGAATGAATCTCGGTGATGCAATTACCAAAATGATGAAAGATATAATTATAGATTTGGATGAATCTCTAGATGATCTCCCTGCTTTGAGAGTCAGGACTACATTTAATAATTTTGCACTCGAGAGGTTATCAATCAACCATTATGATCGTCTAAAGATTGGTTGTGCTGATCTCGAGGAAGCAAACGCAAAAGTTAGTTTTTCACATATCGATAAGCTCACATTCCTTCCTGATGTAACAAGGGAGGTCTTTACTCGATATGTGAAAAGTGTTACTCATTGTGGGACTGTTAGGATGCCCTCGATCTTTCCTAAACTTATCATGTATTCCAAACTTCAATTTTGCGATAGAATTGAAGTATATAACGTTGAGGATGAAGATTCAGAGAATAAAAATGAAAGCTGAAAAAAATCTCATTTCTTTAAAAT
>JBHLPQ010000151.1:0-9296 GCA_048939265.1 Promethearchaeota archaeon | reverse complement strand
TCCAAATGATGTCAAGGTAGAAGAAAAGATATTTGTAATTATATTGTCTTCTACAATTGTAAACGGACTGTTATAGACACGAATACCATGAGAAGATTTTGAATTAATATCATCAATTTCAGAATCGTTAATCTTACTCGTTTGTGACGATTCTATCGAGATTCCGTACCCGTTTCCGTAGGAAGACTTTAGCTGACTTATTTTCACATCAGAGATGGCAGTCTCCATACTGTTATTAATCCGAATACCATAAATATCACGAGGATAACCGATTACCGAAGAAGTGGAGGTTATCATTTCAATTGTATTATTCCAAATGGTCGTATTTTCAGAGTTCACTATATGGATAGCTGAGGCCGTATTTGAGGTTGATGTTATATTAGTAATTGTGTTATTATAGATTTGCGTGTTTGGGCAATTAATAAGCCATATTCCACAGGGATGAGTAGAATTCGTGAAGTTGCCAATAATATTATCTGCTATTATTAAGTTTGGTTTATTTATCAGATAAATAGGGGAATTTACAATCTGACCGACTATATCATCAGGAGAATTTGTTTGTGAAATCGATTTGAATGTCTTCTTAGTAACATCATCTGGAATATCTAAAGAATCAAATACCAGATTATTTCCAGTTAATGTAAATGTAACAATCAATAAAACAATCCAAATTAATACTCTATCTTTCATTGTAATAAACTCCTAAACTAATAATAACCGTCTCCGTCTAATAAGCCAAAAACCAACAAAGGCAGCACTTGCTAGTACAACAACTGCAGCAAATCCTAGAATTAAAATTGGCCCCCAATCTATCTCTTCTTTAACAACCTGGAAATAGATGGTATTTTCAAGCATTACAGTTCCAATAATCCTATCGGGGGAGGTAGGATAACTATAGGCAGGCGCTATTCCAAATATTTGCAATTCATATTCACCCTCATCGAAATTTCTTGCGCTGTGAGTCCAACGTGAATATCCTTGATATTTCATAGTGAAATTTCCTATCCATTCGTCAGCGGGAGTTTGATCAGTAGTTGAGGTATTTGATGGGAGAGCGGATGGGGTGGTAATGGGTGTTGTAGCGGGTGTTGTAGCAGGTGTGGTAGCTGTTGAAGCTGTTGGGATATTAGTGGTAGTAGTAGTCTGATTTGTGATTTCACTAGTTGATACTTGCCGATATCGGAAGGTAACGTGAGTTAAAGCAGTTAAATTTAACAACTCAAAGGATATTGATCCTACTGAGTACGAACCATTGTGTACAGGGTTTTTCATCTGTAGAGGAGAAGTTAATCGAAGAACTGCTGCTAAAAAGTCTTCTTCCAGTGTATACTCGAGAGGATCAGTACCAATCCATAACTCAAGGGGGTCGCTGTAACCGTCGAGATCCGTATCCGCAGTGTAAGGAAGTGTGCCATACACAAGAATTTCGTCCCCGTCCATGAGACCATCAAAATCTGAGTCAGGATTTCTATAATCTAAGAATCCTCCATGCTCATAGCCATCTGGTACGCCATTATTGTTAACATCAGTTCCGTAGAAGTTATAAGTGTTATATTCATCACCATCAGAGATCATATCATGGTCAAAATCCCGTTCGTATCCATCGAGAATACCATTCGCGTTAGTATCGTTGTTATATGGATTATATCGAGGATCCCCATCATCAGCAAAAATTTCTAACCCATCAGGCCACCCATCACCGTCACTGTCGGGATCAAGTGCATTGGTTAGATACAAGGGATTGTACTCGTTCTCAGAACCCATACCACCAGGCGCCGCAAATGTGATCTCTTCATTATCCGCAATCCCGTCACCATCAGTATCATTTTTCCTCGGATCAGTTTCATGGATATAGATTTCATCCCAATCAGACAAGGTATCATTATCAGTATCTACCAAGTCAGGCCTCATATTATTGTCAACTTCAAATTTGTCCCCAAGCTTATCATCATCACTATCTGGATCAACAGGAGAAGTAAGTAGTGGAAAAACGGTCTGGTATGCTATAAATGGAAAAACTAAGATTTCAATTTCACCAATTACGAGTTCTTTGCCATCAATCAATCCATCATCGTCAGTATCGTTATCTAATGCATCTAACGGAAGATTCTCGAAGTTTGGAATATCGCCTTGAGCTAAATATAATTCCCAGGTATCGAAGAGGGAATCATTATCGCTGTCAATAGATTTGGGATTTGTACCAAATTGTATCTCATCATAATCCGTCCACAGGAATGTTGGATCACCATTTTCATCAGGACTTAGGATAGAATCATAATCTGAATCGATGTTATTTGGATCAGTTTCATAAAGGAAGATCTCTGGGCCGTCACGGATACCATCTCCATCGCTATCGGGATTCATGGGATCTGTACCAAATTCAATTATCTCATCTCGATCAGTGATGTCATCATTATCTGAATCTTCATCAACAGGATCAGTGCCATATAAATAAATCTCACTTGCGTCCTTTAATCCATCACCATCACTATCAGCACTATGAGGGTTTGAATGACTAAAGAATAATTCCCAATAGTCATCCACACCATCATAATCAGTATCAGGCATATGTGGATTAGTATTATAAATGAAAAACTCGTCTCCATCTAATATGAGATCATTATCAGAGTCGGGGTCACTTGGGTCTAATTCTAAGGCAATTTCAATGCCATCGGGCAGTGAATCACCATCTGTATCTGGATTAAAGAAGTTGGTGGTCACATTCCGTTCAGAAAGGAGGGTTCCTTCTAATCCATCTATTAATCCATCATCATCAGTATCTGCGTCTAGAGGATCACTAGCAGGATCTAGACTTAATTCATAACCGTCAGAATTTAAGAAACCACCAGCTACTGGTTCACGCCCCATACCTGTATCTCCATCGCTATCAGGATTACAAGGATTTGTCTGGAAAACTTTGGAGACTGGCTCACCATCTTCGATTATTGTCGCTGCGATCCCTCTGACTTCGACACCGTCTCTCATATCTCGAGTATATACTTTGGATTCAGAAGTCCCTGCGATGGATCCATCATAATATTGATAGAAAGAATCGTCATCAGTATCGTTATCCAATGGGTGTGTATAACCCTTATTGAAGAGTAACATGGGTTTATCTGATTCTTCTGGGTAGTTGTTCAGATTACCCCACCATGGGCCAAACTCTCCTTCTTGACCATCCAATAATCCGTCATCATCAGTATCAGGATTTAGAGGATCTGTACGGTTGTTATAGATGTTATTTCCGATTCGTACTGCTGTTACAGAGGGAGTAATTGGTTGGTGGTGTATTATTATATTTTCTTCTGAATCATTTTCCAAAACAAGCTGTGAAGGGATTTCCCAGTCAGTTGTCACCTCAAAGTAGTCAGTTAGCCCATCCATATCTGTATCGCGTGAATTAGGATTGGTTCCATAAAGTAAAACCTCATCTCCATCTGAAATTCCATCCATATCGGTATCGTAAATATTTGGGTCAGCTTTAGGTGGAGAATGGACGCCATACCATTCAATGAAGTCACTCAATCCATCACCATCAGTATCATATTTACCAGGATCCGTTTTGCTAACTTTTAACTCATACTTGTCTTTTAATCCGTCGCCATCTGTATCGGGATTATATGGATCAAGGGAGGTGCTTTCGTTTTCCTGAGCATCTGACAAGCCATCATTGTCAGAGTCATACCCTAACGCATCCTCTTTTAGCTCTGGGCTTTCTGGAGGCGGTAAAAGTTCTAGCGGGAATCCAGGAGGCCGAAATTCAAATCCAATCTCGAAATCCCAGAAAAGGAATGTAAGAACAAGTTTTGCCCATAATACGATATCTAGTGTTATTGTAAAGGGCCCGATTTTACCAGGAGTCAAATCTTGATGGAATATCAAATAAATATCTAATCCGATCTTAAAAACAATCCCAACAATCCTTAAATCGAGACCAATTGTGATAAATGCCCCGATACCAATCGTTAAGGTTAGAGATCCTTGTGCAGGTTCTCCATTATGAGCTGCTTTTTGGTATATCTCAAATGCAGCAGACAACCATATCGTCAGAGTAAGCACATCTAGACCAATATACGACATTGCTTTGTTTACAGTTCCTGCAGCTGCAGCACCTCCCCCTGTGCAATACAGGATAATTTCAATGATAGTAATTTCTTTGGAGACTTTAAAACCGATACTAAAATGCCACTCTAATATTTTCATAAATCCCTCAGGCTCAAAACCACCTGAAGAAAACGAGAACAATTGGATTGAAAACCCGATCGACCCCCACACTTCAAGGTCTACACCTAGAGGAGCAAGAACTGCTGCAAACACCCCTCCACCTCCTGATGATACTGTTGAAGCAGTTAATGAAGCTGAAAACACTGGAGCGAATGATATAAAAGTAATGATCTTTTTGAAGAACTCTGGAATATCTAGTTTGAAATCATTAATTCCTGTGAAAATGATGTCTTCAATCCATTCTCTAAAAGCCTCATTATCCCAGTATACATTTAAGCCAATTGACAAGTTAAATGAGAGTTTAATTCCAATAACGTCTCCTCCTGGAAGAGGGATGTCACCTCCGAGATTTAAGAGTGGTTTTGCTGAAATTTTATCTGCGATTTTTCCAGTGAAATCACTGATCAGATCTGCAAGGAATGATGCGAGTAAGGTCTTGAATTCCTTAAAAATAAAATCAATGCCACCTGAAAGGAGATCTTTAATCATAAATAGATAATAAATTCCTTTTTCCGCTAATTTTATTAGATATTCTGGGACATCTTTCTTTTCTAATGCTTCTGTAACGATGTCTTGAAGTTGTGTGCAAGTCTGGGTAGCATTGAATGTTGCGGCACCACCTAAAATATTGTTACCTACTAATCCCGTAAAAAGACTCTGAATCACTTCCATCATAGCTGTACCATCTAATCCAATATAATCAAAGAGGAGAACACCAGCCTGCATTGCTGCTGCTCGTAAAAATGAAGTGATAGAATTACCCTTAGCAGAAAGAAGTACTTGTGTGACAAATAGAATACCATTTGCAAATATGCTAACCCCTTTCTTCAAACCAGTTTTTATTCCCTCTGTGGTATTTAATCCATCAATCCAAATTTCAAATAGACCCAGTACTGCATCTTTTCCAATTAAGACTATTTTTGTTTGGATTTCTTTAAGTTCTAGAGTTTTATTCTCCCCCATTTCTTCTATATCTTTTTCAGATAATTTACTTGCGTCATCTACCAACAGTAATTGAGCTGCCGTATTTTGCTTGCCTAGCGCAATTATCCCAAAAATTGTTTCAAGAACTATGAAAAAGATTCTTTCTTTTGTGTTTGACACTGTCTCATTGACAGCAGTAATGTTTAAGAATTGTTTACTTACTTGTTTTATATCAGATGCAAATGGTTCTGGCATACTTGGTATGCAAATAGCTCCTAACCACGCTAGAGCTTCTATAAGTGTTTTTGCTTCAGTTGAATCAGTTGGGAGAGAGTTCTTGCTCATACTGCTGGAAATTAATTGTTTCAACTGATTTCGATCTTCTAATTGATCTCTAGAAGCGTTTGAGATTATAGTCATCATATCTTTTGAAAACAAAGAGACTCGTTGATCATTTGCGCTTAATGTAATTCCTAACATCGGCATGGCAGCATTTATTACCTTGAAAAGCATTTTTTGATTAGCAGTTATCGCCTCATTTTCACTCCCCGTAGTCCAATATTCTAAGGCATTCCCAGGTAGAGTAAAGGCATCAAAGAACGCCATGGCGGTACGATAGAATTCACTTATTGTTGAGATTGCACTTTCCTCTCGTGATGTTAAGTTTTGTTTTGTCGTTTTTGAGAATAAGTATTCAACAAAATCAGGAACTGTTTCCATGAGATCATCAAAATCACCAGTAGTAAACGCTTTAATTAAAGGAGAAAGAAATCCCATAATTTTTCCTATTTCTTTTAACAATGGACTATTTGTGTCATTAAGAACTGAAGACCACCACGAATAGGTACTAGCATTCAGAACTTTGTCTATTGCAAAACCCACAATCGTATTTAAAAGATTAAACTTTTTTCCGTCTTCCTCTGCCTTTTCTTTTTCACTGATTATTTTTTCTGCAAGTTCAACTCCATTTAGTAATGTTCCTTTCAAGATTTTTAGCATGGTGTTTACAGCGGTATTGTTAACGTCCCCGATAACGGTAAAAATCGTTTCCACGATTGATCCAGCGAAATCTGTTATATCTGTCGGATCCCCCCGAATCAAGTATAGTGCATCTACAACAAGAGGTAAGAATGGTTTAATCTTCTCTGGTATTGGTGCATTATCAGTAATCAAGGTAATAAGCTTCTTAATAGTTCCTTTGACATCTCCTTCGCCCTCATCACTCGAGGTAAACATCATTGCGATGTCTTTGATGGTATTACAGATGTCAATTGCAGTATCAGGATCTAATCCAAGTGCACTTCCACCAAACTTAATTAAAACTGATAGAATAGCATCAATTACTGCAGCGGTCGGTCCTTCTATTCCAGAGAAAAGTGGGATATCAGATATCTTAAACTGAGCATCAGAATCATCTTCATTAAAGATTCTTACCTGAGTTTCTGGAGTGGGGATAGAATCATTGTCAAAGCGCCTAATTGATTGATCAGGCATAATTTGGTAAGCATCAGACCAACTCTCCATTTTATCATCCCACGCTCGCGATCTCGCAGCATAATCAATTTCTCCAAGGGGATATTCCATTTTCTCTGGAACCATAATGCCATTCAAGATTCTATTGATGTTTTCTGCAAAATACTTCACTCCCAAGATTCTAAAGTCTTCAGCGACTCTTTGGTATCCTAAACCTGGATCCTCGGCCATAATATCCCCTATCTCCCAAAGATTATAGAAGTATGACTGTTCTGCTCCAAGCATAGGAGTTCCTTCAATACGAACCTTTGTTTCATTCACTGGGACTAAAGGTCGTAATTGATCTGTTGATCCAGATCCAAAAACATGGAATGTTGTCGGTTTATCAACTGTTTTTGCGATTTCTTCCCATTTTATTATCTCTCCTCCAAGTAAAACACCATCAAGCTTTCCTTCAATGAAGTATGATTTAATCCAAAAACTATTATCAAGTATTACTAGTCTAAGATCATTCCAGTTTTCCACAGGAACAAGATGGATGTTATGATAAATAATACCTGCTGAAGTAAAGACATTTAGCGCAGTATTCACTAAAAGACTATGATTATTGTCATAAACTACTGCGATTTTCCTTGGTAGATCAAAACCAGAATATTGCTTTTCAAAAGGAGGTTTTTCATGTACTATCAGGTTCATTTCGTTTCTTTTCGCAACCACACTTGCGACACTAACAAATAAAATGGCCATGATGAATATTGAATAAACGATGTTTCGATAGCGATTGAGTTTCTTGATGTAAATCATGATTGAGGCCTCCTTTGGTTTCTAATACTCTGTCTCCGTTTTCCCATTCTAGACAATAATGAGAGTAATCCAACTACAATCACAAAAATTGGGATAACCAGTTCAAAAGATGGAAGTATTTTTCCAATATCGGGAGTAGAGCTTCCTGTATCTTTTTGATCCGATATTAGAGCATCCGTAAAATCAGAAACCGCAGCTTCTCCATTCAATGGTGATATAATCCTGTTCGATGGATCTGCTACAGCTAATGTATTGTCTCTCAAAATAGCTACGAAAGCAGATTTCATTGTTGTGTCTACTTTCCAATCACTAACTGTTATAATTTCTTCAGGAAGTGAATGGGATTCGATGATATTCCCCTCTGATGATAAGATAACCAAGGTGTTGTGTACAATCAGTACAACTTCACTTTCAGGAGTATCATCGATGTTAACAAAATGATGATCTAATGAATCAGTATAATAGTTATAGAATTCTTTGAGAATAGTCATTGCACTACCATCATCTCTTAATATACATGAACCATTATTAGGTGTTATTATTAGTATATCAGTGACGGAGCCTCGATCAGCCACATCCAGAGAAACGACTTCGTCCTGATCTGTAATTTCATAAGAAAGAGTTGAGATTTCCCCATTAGAAAGCCATTTATACCTAAGTAGCTGGCTGTCATCAGAAAGGAGCACAATAGTGGGTAATTGATCACTATTCTTAACGGACTTAACTTGGATCCACTTTGTTCCAACTGAGGGGTTGGGGAACAAACCACCAATTATTGTGGTTGAAGGTAATTCTATTAAACTTGCAGTCCCTAAATAATCTAAAGCTAAAATATGAGTTTTTCCAGTATTAGAAAGATCAAGGCATTCTGGTTTTAAATAAACGAAATATGAAGGATTAGAATAAGTCCAAATGGCTGCTTCTTTGATAGGATCTAAAAGGGATAATGTCCCACTCTTTCCTGAAATAGTTTGCAATAACAAAACATCAGAAATCCCGTCTAGAGATAGCGAAGCTTCAATAGAACCACTTGTAGTAATTTGTGCCCAGATTTGGGTTGTTGTTCTCTCAAGGATATAAAGATCACTTGTGTCGGTCTTAAAAGCTAGTCCAAACTTTCCAGGTTCAATCTCAAGTCCAATAGCGCTGATACTGGAGAATGCAGAAACCTGAACTCGCCATATCTCTCCATGGTCGAAACTCCTTAAGATAAGAGTTCCATTAGTGAAAGCAACAAGTAATTTTTCAGCTCCATCATTTGTCACAATAACAGGAATAACAAAATATTCATTTGAAGCAAGATCTGAATATAAAACTCTCGTATTTGTGTCTACAATAGGAGTTTTTGCGGTAATGATGTTGGATGCTTCTGTCATCATACCAGTTACTCTGAATATTGGGCTAGTCCCATCGTTTGTTGTTATAGCAATTAATGTTTGTTCAGAATTTCTGTTTGTAATATCTGCTGCAACTGATTGAGCATCAAGATCTGTCCAAAGAACATCAGCTCCTGTCAAAGACAGGGCAAATAATCCTGAATTAGCTGTAAACGATATTATAATCTCTTCTTGCCCAAAGGAATCGATTTCGAACTTGGTAAGGCTATCAGTGAAGTATCTATGCCATATTATCGTTTGAGTTGCCACATCAATAGCAAAAATTGCACTTGAATGTCCATTGGAAGAAAATAGTTGGTTTGAAAAGGTGAAGCTCGGTATTGCCAAGATTATGTCTGTAATAGTGTCCTTATTGACGTCTCGGGCATATATTGGAAAGCAACTTAAATCTAGTCCGTCTGGAATAGGTAAAGAGCTGTTCAATATCAGATAGAGGGAAGAGAGGTCATAAACTTCAAGATAACTTTCATCTGC
>JBHLPQ010000305.1:0-3135 GCA_048939265.1 Promethearchaeota archaeon | reverse complement strand
GACCAAAAAATCAGGTTTATACACGCTGGTCATACAGCTGAGGGATGAATACGTTCAAGACGCAAAAGTGGACCTACGATTATCAATAGGAGGAACTATATGAAGTGGATTGAATGGGGAACTAGGAACACACTTAAGTACGCTGCATTAATCGTCAGCGTGATAATAATAATTACTGAGATATTGAACAGTATATACCTCTTTTACTTTTCACCTTCCACTTTCAGAATACCAAACATATTTCATGCGCCTATTGAACCAATTCCCTTTGACAGCGGATGGATAGGTTTCGCTTTCATATTTGTTAATGGACTTTTACTCTCGTACGTTCTGGCTAGAGATGGAGTGGATATCACAGAAAGGTTGCTGCTTTCAATTGGCTTAGGATTCGGGGTCACTTATGTAGTGATGATTTTGATTGGAATGTTATGGGAAATATCCCTTTTGACAATAATTCTGACCCAAGTAAGTCTTTTCATTACCTTATTACTAGCTGCGTTCTGTAGAGGATTGAAACTGAATTTTAATGGTTATTTAAGATTGAAAAAGAAAAATGGTTACATACCAAAGTTTAACCTCTTTGAAGCAATCTTGCTGATTGTTATCGGCATATTTGTTATTGTTGCAATTTACCAAACCATCGCGTATCCAGCCATTGAATGGGATTCGTTGGCGTATGGAGTTAATTATGCAAAAATTATATTTGAAAATGGTAAAATTCCGCTTATTGCTGGTCCATCAATTGGCTTAGAAATGAGCGCAAGTTATCCGCCAGGAGTTCAGTTGCTCGCTGTCTATTTATACGTCTTTGCTGGAAACGCGGGTGACTTCTATTTTAGAATACTTCAACCAATTTTCGGTTTAGCAACAATTCTAGCTACGTACAAATTTGCAATGATTGTAACTAAAAATAGGACTGCCGCGGTTTTTGCCATGTTCGCGTTAAGTTCCATGTCCACTTTTTGGGAACTTTTTGTTCACGAAACATATCTTATGTGCTTAACCTTAATGCTAACGCTGGCTGCGTTTTTTTTCTTTAAGGCGTATAATTCGAGTGATACTGACGCAAAAAAATACGAGATAATCGGAACGTTATTCTGCTGTTTTTCTGCGCTTACAAGTTATATTGGCATGTTTTCTTTTGGTCTTTTACTGCTTTATTCGGTGAATAGGAAGTTATCTGCGAAACGCGTCACTTGGTTAGCCATATTCGGACCGGTCATTGTTCTGCCGTGGTATATACGAAATTTCATACTGCTGGGAAATCCTATTTTCCCATTTTTTGGTATTGGTAATTACTTAGACCCAGTGCTCTTTAATTCCTCAACGCAGCATTTTCAGAATTGGTCAAACGTTCCTTTTTTTGATTTGATTAGCATAATTTGCAAAATAGGGGCAGGCATCCTATTTTTAGCAATCATGTACTTCACGTTTGCTAAGCGAAAGCAGTTCCACCTGATTCTCCCGTTTTACCTGTTCCTCGTTGGTCTTATAATCATGGGATTACACATTCCATTTGTACGGTACCTAATAATTGCTCTACCAGCTTTAGCCGTTATTCTCGCTGCAAGCACTAAATCACTTCGCCCAACGCATACTTTAGTGGAACGTATGGTCGCTATAATTCTCATATCGCTGGTGCTTGTTTCAAGTGTAATGGTGCTTCCCTGCATAAACTCTCTTAAGCCTACACCTACACGCGGTGACGACAAGTGGAGCTACCTCTCTCAAGTGTTTGAGGAGGGAGATGCATGGCAATGGATTAATGAAAATACTCCCACAGAAGCCAGAATCGCAACTTACGACATCAAAGAATACTACATTGAACGTGATATCTTCACGCTTGATGGAAACGAAGCAGCACCACTCTACAAAATGGATACTATTGAAGAGAGCATAGCTTTCCTTGAGGAAATGAACGTGACATATGTTCTTAGCGTTCCTTGGACAGCGCCGTTAGATCCCAGAATACCCCCTGCTTACAAGTGGTGTGTCCTTACAAGGTATTTCGGCGACCCCCGTTATTTGCCGCCAGTTTATGTTGGATTAAACGGTACAGCAGTGTATCATGTTGGACCCCTCGAAGAAGAAACAGTTTACGCATACTTCGCACAGGAAGACTTTGCTCCACCAATAAAACATGTAACAATCAATTTGACAATAGCAAATGAGACATACCCATCTAGCGGCAAATTCTACATGCCCATTCCAGTTGATTATAAAGAAGGATTAATGATGGCTTCAGTTAACAGCTGTAAGCATTTGGTCGATGTCGAATTATGGAATGGAATAATCCCAGAGACGATGAGTACAAGCCCATTAGAAAAATCTAAACTTGTGAAGAAGTGGCCTATTCAGTCTGCTAACAGCTCTGGTGTTGAAAATCCATCATTTATATGGCAGATAAATAAGGCGGGATATTTCACATTCCTGATTGTTGACCGAGAAGAAACATTCAAAGAAAGCTTCAATGTAACCGTGGATATAAGATTTTACAATTACTGGGACATAAAATCATTATTTATATCCGAAGGCTTGGAGATTTACAACATTACGGCATCTAACGAAACATTTCCATTACTGAAAACATTGTACATCCAAGCAAATGAATCATCCAGTCTAAGCATTAAAAGTACGACCGCTAACAAGAAGATAAGCCTAGAAATTTTCACTGATCTTCTACCAAATAATGCAGCAATAAACTGGAGCGCGCAATACGAAATGGTGACGCGGCAACCCAACCTCAACAATGATTCAGGTGAAGTGGACCCCTCGCTTCAAAACCTGTTTCTACCCTATGGACTGTATTCAATACTAGTTGTTTACAGAGACAGCTATACAGAAAAGGTAGACATATCGCTTGAAGTAGAATTTACTTCTCTAAGATAAAAGAATACTAAGCAAAGTCAATCTTGAGGCGCTCTTAAACTCGAAATGATTATTGAATCTTGTTTTCAATCCCACCTTGAGCAATGGGCTAACACCTATAATGTATCTGTTCCCGTGAATAAAGCCCTTGTTATCAATGCAAATGCTGCAAGTTTTGGATCGATATGAGAGAGGTATCCCAAGTAATAGTTAAAGAAGAACATACCAATCTTCTTGCGTCCGTAGACCCGAGATTGTGACAGCGAT
>JBHLPQ010000150.1:0-9326 GCA_048939265.1 Promethearchaeota archaeon | reverse complement strand
GAAGAAATAATTCAGGCTGTGAAGAGAGAGTATAATAGAATAGATTTTACTATGTCTCCCCCCTCACTCACTATCGGTTCTTTGACGAAAGAGGGTCAAGTCAAAGATCTCCCTGATGTTAAGGAAAAAGTAGAGACTATGAAGTTTATGATGGAAAAATGGGAGTTAAAGTTACATACTCATGCTTACTCACCTCAAATTGTCTTTGCTGACGAAAAGCTCGATATTTTAGGCCCACGTGTGAGTCTAGCTCATTGCACAGGTCTTTCAGCGGAAGAAATCCAGATTTTAGCCAGAACTGATACAAAAGTGTCTCACGCGCCAAGTGCTCGAAGCATTATTCCGATTCGATGTCCTGTGGTAGAATTATTGAATGCGGGAGTAACTGTATCTATCGCGACTGATGGGTCTTCTCCTGACCGAACCTTTGATCTCTTCAAAGAATTACGTATGGCTATGACGATACATCGCACATTTTTCAAAGATGAAAATATTTTACCTCCAGGTAAAGTTTTAGAAATGGTTACAATCGATGCTGCTACGACGTTGGGTTATGAAAACGAATTAGGCTCCTTGGAGGTGGGGAAGAAAGCTGATATTATCATTATTGATATGATGAAACCTCATCTTGTGCCATTTTTCATGATTCCCCAACGGGTGGCTTATGAGGTTTCAGGGCAGGATGTTGATACAGTGATTGTGGAGGGTGAAATTCTAATGGAGAATTCCATCGTAAATGTTGACGAGGGTTCTATCCTCAAACTAGCTCAAGTCGAGGCTGAGAATGCAATCCAGCGAGGTAATCTTGAGAAGTACATTGAAATTCCAGAGGCTTTTTGGGGAAAATCTAGGTACTAAATCTTAAAGGTGAAGATCATGAAGGATTTTTTCTGTAACAAACTATGGTATTTAGCTCATCCATATACAGCTGATTCTGAAGATGAAATCATATTAAACGTAAAAAGTGCAAATGTTATTGTAGCTAAGCTTATTTATGCTGGTTTATTTGTGTATTCACCTATCAGTATGACCCATTGGATTCACAAAGAAGCAGTTAAAATGGGATTAATTGATAATTCGGAATGGCAACTCTGGATGAGGTTTGATTTCTTTATGATTGAGAATCATTGTACTGGTCTCATTTTATCTCCCGGGTGGGAAAATTCTCCAGGGTGTAAGGAGGAATACAGGAAATTTAATGAACTTCAGAAGCCTATCTATGATTTGGAGGAGATTTTTCGAGAACTAGGAATTAAGAAATAAATGTTAATAATAATAGAAGAGCTTATCAAGTATCTAGATTTTTAGAAAATATGATTCCCTGAAAAACAGTAGTAGGGGTGGAATATGATGTCCTTTAAAGAACTATTTGAGCAAAGAAAGTACCAAGAACTCCTAGATCAGCTAGAAAAGGAAAAATCCCCTTCCATCCCACTCACAGAACAAATCGATCGAATTTATTATCAAACCTGTTCGCTGGGAAAATTAGGGCATAATGAGAAAGCATTACGAGTAATAACCCAAGCTCGTGAACAATTCGGGTCAATTCAAGATAAAGTAGAGCTTCTCAAGCTCCTGATCGCGAATTTTTATGTGTTATACTGGCTAGGACGATACGAAGATGCTTCGGATCTCCATTTAGAGTGTGATGCTCTCGTAAACTCCCTTACGGATGAAGAACGCGAAAATGGATTGGAATGGATAGCACTATATTATAATACTCAGGGAATTGCTTACCTTCATAAGAGTGAATTTACATCAGCTTTAGAGTCTTACAACCAAAGCGTGGATTTGTATAAGCGCTTAGGTGAACCCATAGACATTCTACGGCCTATCTACAATATTGGAAACTTACGATTCATAATCGGTGGATATGACCAATCGTTAGAGATACTCCGGCATGGACTTGGCATAGCTGAAAGTTATAATCAATCTTGGGCTATTGCAGACATGTTAGTTATACTAGCCTGGGTTTTTATGAAAAAAGGTGACGTGAATATGGCTTTAGAGCATGCTCAACGAGCGCATAATCTTATTGAGAGGGATGGGGATCCTCATGACTTATTGGGAGTCTTAAATTGTCTTGGATGGGCTTATCGTGCGAAAGGGGAACTCGATACCTCGTTGGAGTACTTGCATCGTGGTTTAACTTTACAAGAAGAACTAGGGAGCCAAATTGCTATTGGCCATCTTCTGAACAATATTGGCCATGTTTATTGGTTGAAAAATGATCTTAACAAAGCTTTGGATTACCACCAACGTAGTCTAGCCCTCAGAGAAGAAATCAAGGTCGACATGGATATTGTGGAATCACTCTCTAACCTTATCTTGGTTTTAGTACATCAACAGAATTACGACCAAGCAAGAATATATTTGGAACGGATACAAACTTTGCAAAAACTACATTCAGAAGAGTATTATCGTATCATCAGTCTTTATTTTGAAGCATTGCTTTTAAAACAGAGTGGGCGAATGAAGGACAAGGCTAGAGCCCAAAAACTCTTCGAGGATATTATTAACGTAGAGCATGATTTATTTGGATTTAAATATGAGTCAATGATTCAGCTTTGTGAACTCTTGTTGTTGGAAATAAAATCATTTGGTGATTCGGGGGCACTTGTGGAGGCCAAAAACCTCGTACACCAGTTACATTCCCTCTCACGAAATGAACCAACTTTTTTTGTCGAAATTTTGCTCCTAGAATCCAAGTTCGCTGCCATTGAAGGAGATTTACAGAAAGCATTTAATCATCTTGAAGAAGCACAGCAGATTACTGAGGAGAAAAAATTAGCTAATCTCAATCAACGAGTTCAAAAGGAGCAGGAAATTCTCAAACAAGAACTTGACAGTTGGAGGGACCTCTTCGAGAGAAATGCTTCATTACAAGAACGACTCGAACAAGCAAAAGTTGAGGAATATATTATAGAAGCAAAAAGACTTGCAACTTTTATGCAATCCCCTTTAAGTTAAATCTGGAGATCCAAACACCAGTATATTTACTCGATGATTTTCCTCTTGATGTGATTGATCTCTCTCTCGAGGGTGGTTTTATTCTTAGGTTCAAGGGAGTAAAAGAGTACAACACAATGAGTGGGGGTATTAATGCCAGTAATCTGGAAACCTGAGAAACAAATCTCGCTCGTGGTATGTTTTTTATGTATTTTCTTTCCAAGATCAGAAATTTTTCGATATATACGGGAAATCTGAGGGAGATTCGAAGTTATTTGGGAGTCCACAATTTTTGTGAAGACTGGATTAAAAAACTTGGTTTCATAAATAATGTAATTAGTAAGCGATGTGGGTCTCAAAATCCTGATAAGACGATCTAAATTAGTAACATCAATTGATATCATCTCTGTATAATGATTTCTGACAATTTCACGGAATGGTTCAAAATCCATTCGATTCAATACCGTTTCTTTGTATAATTCGTCAGTATATATAATTTCAAATTTTAATACTACGTGTTTGAGGAATTCATGAAATTTTGGATCATCCTCCACGGTAAATAAGATACCATATGTCAGTACTCCTTCATAGAGTAATAACATGTATCCTCTGTATCGTATTGCCGTAACAGTTTCTCCTCGTGTCTCTCTAAGAGCATTCAAAACAGCTGATATAAGACCTGCTTGAATATCAATGTCTGAGTCTATTTCTATAAGATAATTGCCTGCGAACGAATGGGAAAAAACCAAGATGCCTGCTTTTGTAATAATATTTATTCCAAACATTTACAACATCAGGAAAGTGGGTACTGGAGTAAGAAATTAATCCATCTTGTCATCTAGTTCTAATCCATAGATCAATTTATGATTAGTTAGTGATATTTCTCAGTACAAAAGCATTAAGTTATATTCAAAAAACATCGAATCAAATACACAAACTCTCTCCTCCTAATTTTTACAGTCTGTTTTTTGAAGATATGCGCCTTAATTCACCCTGTTTTATTCGATTTATGAATTGTATATTTAAAAAATTCAGGAATTCCATAAAAATATATTCATATCAAGAATGAGAGCTTGTCTCAATTCTTCCTGCAGAAGTATTCTCGTGCGATAAAGATTAAAGTTCTAATTTTCTCTTTAACTAATTATGCAACTATTTCTTAGAAGCTTTCTAGTAGCCCTTGGACAACTTAGAAAAGTATTCATCTATCTTATCGTCTCCATTGCCATTGGGTCGGTTATTTTCCTATTCTATTATCCTCAAGGAGGATCTTATACTCCATCTAATATCTTAGATTGTGTTCTTGCAACTTTTGGATTATTGCTTGCAATGGAGATGTATGAGTTTCCTCATGAAGGAGACTTAATTATCAAACTAATGTATATCACCTATCCGTTTTTAGGGTTGATATTGATTGGGTTGGGGATTATTGAGTTTGGTATGTTTACTTTTACATATAGATATCGCATTAAAGCATGGAATGAATGGTTAGCCACAGAAATGAGTGGTCACACAGTTTTAGTTGGTGCTGCTGGAAATGTTGGTACAAGAGTATTACAGGAGTTAGTTCGACAAGAAATTACTGTATGTGTGATAACAAAGGAGAGTGAGAGACACCGCGAGGATATCGAACAAATGTTGGAGATTCCTGACGTCGCCGTGGTCTTTGGAGACGCTGCAAGAAGTAAAGTACTTCATATGGCCAATATTACAAAAGCACGTGCATGTATTATTGTTACCAATGATGAAATGCTTAATTTTCGTATTTCAGTCAAAGTAAAAAAGCTCAATCCAGGTATTAAAACTGTAATCCGCGTTTTTGACAAAGTATTTGGAGAGAAAGTGATTAACGTTTATGGAGTCGACGCTGCTATAAGTACCTCTGCAATGTCAGCTCCAGCATTTGTAGCACAAACTTTTGAAGAAGGAATCCTCCATACCTTACGGTCTGATCGGGGGGATTTTTATGTTATGGAGGTTACCTTGAATATTGAATTCACACAAGTCACGGTAGAACATCTGGAAGAGAAATTCGATTTAACAATTTTAGCTGTGAACCGAGAAGCACACCCTGATGCTGCGGATACCATACATCCAGGGGCTAAGCTTCTTCTTCTGGGCAGTTTGGAGTCGATCCATAATTTAAAATCAAAATTCAGTTCTTGGGAGAGAGAGGAGGATTTATCCCAAATAAAGGATCATACCATTCTTGTAAGCGTTTCTGGTAATGTAGGTGCACGAGTGCTTGAAGAGTTAGTTGCACAGAAAATTCCGACCTGTGTGATCACACGAGGAACACACGATTATCGGGAAGAGACATTATCAATTTTAGGAGACTCTGTTGTTGAAGTAATTAAGGGAGATGCCACACAACAAAAAGTTCTTGAACAGGCCAAGATTAAAGAAGCACGAGCAATAATTATCGTCAATGACGATGATATGCTAAATTTTAAAATTGCTGTTCTAGCAAGGAAATTAAATCCTAAAATTAGGACAGTCATCAGAAGTTTTGACCGAATTTTTGGTCAGAAAATCACGGAAATCTCTGATATAGACTCCGCAATATCTACATCAGCAATTACTGCTCCTGTTTTTGTATCCCAATCCTTTGAAAAAGGAATTATTCAAACACTGCGATCAAAAAGATACAAAACAGATTTTCATTTAATTGAACTTAATCTTACAAAAAAATTTGATCCAGTTGAAACAGAATTCGTAGAACAAGCCCATAATGTCACGATACTAGCAGTGAATGAAGAAATTCATCCTGAAGCGACCGATAAAATCTCACAAGGGACAAAACTATTATTTCTAGGTGATTTACAATCAATTCGTAAGATAAAATCTCAGTATTGTCAATAACCACTTCAAAATAGTTTTGATTATCACGTCTGTTTTTCAATGATATCTGGATAGTCTGTTTTATATTTGACTTTTTCACTCCCAAATGAGAAAATTAATAATAAAACAACTATTAATTCCACTAAAATTAAGATTACATCATATCCCACTGGATACCCTGCTGTCGGGGGCCTTAGTAAATCAATAGATAAGTTCCATGTTGTATGGGTTAATATAGGGAAGAAAACACTTTCTGTGGAATTATATAGCCATGTATAGATGAATGAAAACAAGATTGTTACAATTAAAAATGAAATAAAGGGAATTACCAGTTTTTCTGGTTGATGGAAGAATTTAGTAGTTCCAGGGATAAAATACAGTGGTAAATGCCAGCATGAATGAAGAAAACCAATCATAATACTAGATTTAACTGCGTTATAATTCTCTTGGAGAAGGGGTAGTGCAACACCTCGCCAACCTGGTTCCTCTGTAACCCCGTTGGCAAGAAAAATGGTAAAAAATTGAATAATGATACATAGCATCGTATTGTTGTAGATGCCCAAAAATGTGCAGGAAGAGGGAATATAGGGCGTATTATCAAATAAAATTGGTCTTGATCCCCCCAGAAAAACGTGAATTAGAGTTGGAATTAGCCAGATAATAATCGGTAAACCAAAAGCAGCTATATACCAGATGTAATGTCTTCTCCATGCAAGAATTCGGCCAAAAAAATCTTTTAAACCATTTTTACCATTATTCACACCTATTACTATCACAGAGGCAAGAAGAGGGCCAAGAATCCCGCCAGTCATGAATACCATCCACTGAATGGATGATGGATCAAGTAATAATATTATAAGTGGTACCCATGCGATCCAGGATATAGAATAAGCCAAGAGAAAGAATATTAAAAGGTTATGATTTTTTGTGAATGATTTAATCATTGTTTGAAGCCTGAAATTATCTTTGAATTAAATATCTTGGTTTGATGCCAAATAATAAAGTAATTTTTAAAACTACTAAAAAGAATATAGAAGAACGATTTCCTAAGATATGAGATTTCTCATATAATTGTATTTGAGTAATCTATTTCTTCCTCGTGAAGGGATATGACTTATATGAGGGGCATCATTCTTTCACGAAGTAGGCTTAGGAAACACTTCGATTTAGTATGTTAATCCATCAATATCTTCAGGTTACGAGTAGAGGAGACTTGGTTTATGACTGAAAGAATAGCAAGAAAACCCATGAAGAAAATACTTGCCTGTGCGATTTTTATAACAATTTGGATACTATTTCAACAATCACCAATTCATTCTGTAGAAGCTTATTCTTCCTTGAGCTTTACAGAGGATTTTACAACTGATTTGTACAGGCATCCAATTTATTCTAATGTTACTGGTTGGGAAGAGGAAACGGGAACAATATCCATTTCCAATACAATTGAAATTGTAGGTTCTAGAGACACTCCCGATTGGGCACTTGGGGTTCATGTTGTGGCCGATCTTGCATATGTTGCTGATGATGAAAGTGGACTTCAAATTATCAATGTATCTGATCCTGTTGCCCCTTTCATTGTAGGTGCAAAGAATACCTATGGTTGGGCTTGGGATGTCTTCGTTGATAATAAATATGCTTATGTCGCTGATAATCATTATACCAGTAATGGTGCCCTTTTAATAATGAATGTAACCAATCCATCGGTTACTCCGACAGTAATCAGTTATGTTAATATCACTGGGGTTTTGGGTGTTTATGTTGAAGGGGATTATGCGTACCTTGCTCAATCGAGTGGTATAAGAGTAGTAGATGTAAGTGATCCGACGAATCCCAGCTTAGTTGGAAGTTGCAATATTCCTCTTAGCCCAGCTCGAGAGATAGTTGTTGAAGGGGATTACGCGTATGCTGCAGGGGACTTTCAGGATATTCAGGTGATAAATATTACTAATCCCAAAGATCCTGGAGTAAATGGCTCCACAGGAGGTGTTATTGGCTACTCTGCAGAAGCAGTTGCTATCGATGGAGATTTTGCCTACCTTGGTGCTGGGAATTATGTCTATGCAATTGATATAAGTGATCCAACAGATCCAAAAGTGGCTGAAGAGTCACCTTCTCTCGGAGGGTCAGTAATGGGGATAGCTATTGATGGGGACTACCTGTATTGTGTATGTGATGGTAAAGGCGTTGGATTCAACGGGTTGAAAGTACTGGATATTTCTGATCCTACAGATACAAGCGAAATTGCTTCAATTGAAACGCTTGGCAAAGCTAATGATGTATTTATCGATGGAAACTATGCTTATGTCGCTGCAAGTAATTATGGGCTGCAAATAATAAAAATCAGTGATACTATTGATCCTTCTTCTGTTGGAGTTCTCTCTAGCCCTGAATACGCTCAAGGGGTTACTGTAAAAGGTAATTATGCATTCCTTGCAGATGGAAGTGCTGGTTTGAAAGTTATCGATATAAGTGATCCCACAAATCCAACTTCCAAAGGAACACAAGATACTGTATATGCTCAAGCTGTGGCTGTAGCTGGTGATTATGCTTATATAGCGGATGGTGGAGGTGGTTTAGAAATAATTGACATCAGTGATCCAACAGCCCCAAGTTCAGAAGCAACTTACTCCACCATTGATTATGCAACTGATGTTGAAATAGTTGGGAATTACGCTTTCGTTGCTGATAGAGAAGGGGGTTTACAAATAGTCAATATTACCCATCCTTCCCTTCCCACTAACATCAGTGCTATTAAAGTAGGTGTCGATAGTTTCACTTGGGGGGTTTTCATAAGGGGTAATTATGCCTATTTAGCTACTAGTGTCGATGGTTCTGGAGCAGGTGCTCCCCCTCCCTACCATATCGGGTCTTTAAACGTTGTGAATATTACTGATATCACTAATCCTCAATATGTTAACCATACAACACAAGAACTTGTGGGTTATCCCGTTGTTGACCAAGTATTCGATGTTTGGGTAGAAGGGAATTATGCTTATCTAGCTTGGGGGGGAAGGGGATTGCGAGTTATCGATATAACTGATCCTCTCTCATCCCTGACAGAAGTAAGTTACATCAATACAAGTATTGCAAGAGCGCGAGATCTTTTTGTTTCTAGAAACTGGCTTTTTCTTGTTGATGAAACTGGCCTACAGGTTACCAATATAAGTGATCCTTTCAATCCCGAGATAACCTACAATTATACCACAGTTGGTTCTGCTTATGATGTTTTTGTTAAAGGAGAACACGCTTTTATAGCTGATCAGGATCAAGGATTGCGTGTTCTTAAAGTAAAACAAAGCAAAACTAGTCAATACAAACCATTTGCTATAGCTCAATCAAGGGCATTTTTCATTAGTTCATACCCGTCCCATGTAGCCAATGCAACATTGACAGCAATAGATAATACCCCAGAAGGAACTTTTATTGAATATTATCTTAGTCGAGTGAACGGAACAGAATTTTTCGAACCATTCTATCAAGTTACCTCTGGAATAGAATTCACATTCCCAGAAAATCCTCAAATTGCAGGTTTTGAT
>JBHLPQ010000149.1:0-9349 GCA_048939265.1 Promethearchaeota archaeon | reverse complement strand
CAGGATGCCTATAAATTCCGGTTCATCTTCAAGACTCCCAAAGAACCTTTTGAAATGCTCTCATTACGTATGCAAATGTTATTCACAACCAAAACTACCAGTTTTATTTGTTGGGGTGGGTTACATAATGTTACAATTAACGTTTTTCCGTTTGAATTGGCTACTATTGAGGGAGTGAACAACTCTGTTCAAGTAATAAATGCCTTGGATTTATACCGTGGAACAAACATTCAATTTAATTTTAATACTACCGCTTTCAAAGAGTTAGAATATTTTGAGGTGTCTTTCTCGTCATGGAATGCCAGTGACAGCCTAAAAGGAATCCAATTTGAACAAATACGATTTCATTTGACCCCAATAACAGGGATCCCTAGTCAGTTATTCTTACTCATCCTAGGAACCATTGGATTATTTGGCTTATCAATAGTTTATCCACAGCAGTTTAGAAACATTTTGTTGCTGTTATTTGGAATCATTCTTCTGATGATGCCCCTAACAATAATCACTCAAGTGCAGAATATCCTCACCTCTCTTCCTGAAGAAAAGGAGGAAGGTGTAACGCGTTTCACATTCTTTAACCGAGTGTACGAACGACGAGATTTAGGAAATGGTTATTTCTCACTTCAAATGGTAAAGGACTTATCAACAGCATTTGAATTACAGGCACTATCAGGAACAGGCGCTAGCGTTGTTTATCCCAAAATTGAGCAAACGATCGAAGATAGTGAAGTAGATTTACAATTAAATGAAACAGAGCATATTGATACAACTATTGAGGAGGAATCAACTTCTCCATTAGTTGACGTTGCATATCCCTATTTGCAACCAAATTTTGCGTTTAGCGATATAACAGGGAGTCCTTCGTGGTGGAATAGCAACTACCAATACGTCAAGCAAGTTAGAATAACAGCAGGATCCGAAATTGGGACAAATTATACTATCCAAGTAGATTTAGATACACAAACTCTGGTTTCTGCGTCCAAACTGCGAGCTGATTGTAAGGATCTACGAGTGGTCTACTATAACGAAACTGATTCAACCTGGTATGAACTAAACAGGGTGGTTCTGAAAAATAATACACAAAAAACTGCAGTGTTCTTTAAACTCCAAAAAACAATAACTGCATCTTCATCAGATCATAATTATGCAATTTATTATGGTTTTCGGTCCGGAGATCCTGGGAATCCTCCTTCAGACACTTCAAAAATCTTCATAGATTATGATGACTTTAGCAGTGGAAACTTAAATTCCTATATTACAACATCTTGGGCTGCGACAACTGATGGAACAAAACCCACCAACATCGGATGGTGGACTAATAATAATATCGCGTCAGGATCTAATACAGCTTATGGGACACTTGAACGATCAAATCTAGTAACCAATAACACTCAAGTATTTGTAATGTATAAAGCAATAGCTTCCACAAGCTCTTCTATTAGTTTAAGGACAAACATTGGTGGACCAAATTATCTCTATTTAGATCAAAATTCAACTGCCATATCTCTTCGTCGATATACTGGCTCTACTATCCAATATACTTCAATAAGTGGAGGTTACTCCACTGCACTTTGGTATTTTTATAAATTCCAGATTGTAGGAGATACCCTTAAAGGAAAACGTTGGGCAACTGGGAATAACGAGCCAAGTGCATGGACATTAAGCCACACTGCAAGTGGACTTCCTTCAAGTGGTTCACTAACGTTTTACGAAAGTACTACTTTTTCATATATGAAAATAGGCGTGTGGGCAGTGATGGTTGCGGTGGAAACTCCTCCAACAATAACTATTGATAGTGAAGAAAATGATATACCTGAAATAACAGAAATTACTGTCACTAATGACGATGAGGGAGAAATTCATTCCCAGAGAAAAGATTATACTTTTCGAGTGAATGCGACAGATCTCTCTGGCTATACAGATATTGAATATGTCCAACTGAATTTTACAGTAAATGGTGTTGAATTCTCAGTCGGATACAATAGGACTGATAGTAGCTATAGTGAAATCTGGGATCCCTTAAATAACATGAGTCTAAGTTCAGCAAGCGGAACTGGCTCTGTGAATGATTTATCAGTAACGTTTGACATTACATTTGACTGGGATTTTCCCACAGGAACAGGGATTCCAATTGAGGCATTTGTAAATGACTCATTAGCACATTCGGATAATGAAAATTCGATAAGTACTTATTCATTCAATCATGATATCGTTGTCTCTTCTTTTACTTCAGATGATTCGTCTATTAATCCGAATAATGCGTCAGATCTCACATTCACAGGAATTATTCGTTATAAAGGGACTTCCTATTCAGTTCCAGATGCACAAATTGATCAAGTCTCTATTTTTAGAGACCCTGCAAATCCTACTACTGGAGACGAAACCACAATATCTAGCAGTGTCGCGTCGTTCAGTGTTTCTGCTGATTCAGAATCTACAGTAGGGAATTATTCCTACTATCCAGTCGTGGATCTTGCGGGTGATGGCGCCACCCACTATCTTAACAACACAAATGTCGAAGTGGCAGTTGATTGTGTCAAAATTACAGCCATCACTATATCTAGTCATAAGTATAATGATGGTTCTCGGTTTTGGGAGGATAATGACGCGTCAGACGATGAGATCTGGATTACTGTTTCTGCAGTGTGGAATTATACTTCAAATCCGTATGCTGGAGAGGTTTATGTTGGATATGTTGGAAATACTGGAGCTTATGGGGCAACAACAGGCTTAATAAGGAATGATGTAGAAGAAAATCCCCCAGCTGGGACTATCCAAGAAAGGGATGATATAACGGTGGGATCTGCCATAGAAGGAGTTCAGAATGTCTATGGACCTCAAGTTTATATCGATCCAACTCTGGCTGCAAGCCTTCCAGACATTGGATGGGATAATGCTCCCCCTACGATTGAGCACAATCCTGCAACGACCAGTGAATTATCAGATTATCTTTATTACGATACTAGCTCAACATATGGCTATTATTCGGATAATATGGGGGCATCACCGACTGATTTCATAATAGGTGGTACTGCAAGCGATGAAGGCTCAGGAATTGCATCACTTACTGATAATACAGATTTCGGTGGAAATCCTTCTATGGGGGGATCATATAGTAGTTGGATCTATACTTATGAAATTACATCAGGAGACACCTCCTATGGTACGTTTGTTATAACATACACCGTTACAGACTACGTAGGAAATACTAATACTACTGAATTCGAATTCAGGATAGACAATACCAATCCTACAATTGCCCATAGCTCTGGTACCACTAGCGAGTCATCTGATTATCTTTACTACGAGGGGAGTACTACTTATGGTTATTATTCAGACAATATGGATTCTGTAGATACTGATTTTATCGTGGGAGGTACAGCTAGCGATGGAGGAGCGGGTCTTTTATCTATAGAAGATGATACTACTTTTGGGAATGATCTCCCTCGTGGTGGGACCTTAACCAGCTGGACGTTTACTTATGAAATTGATCAAGGGGATGCAGGGAATGGCACCTTTACGGTGACTTACATTGCCATTGATAGAGTGAATAACAGTAATACTGTCAGCTTTGAATTCCGAGAGGACAATACCGATCCTACCATCACCCATAATCCCGGTACCACGAGCGAGGCCTCTAATTATCTATATTATGACGGGAGTTCAGCTTATGGTTATTATTCAGATAATATGGGTGTTATAGATACCAATTTTGTAGTAGGAGGGACAGCTAGTGATAGTGGGGCTGGTCTAGTATCTATTGTGGATAACACCAGCTTTGGGAATGATCCCTCTCGTGGTGGCTCGTTAGCAAGCTGGTCATTTACATATGTAATTGATCAAGGAGATAAGAACAATGGGACATTTAGAGTGAAATATACAGCAACAGACTTTGTTAACAACACTGCTATAACTATTTTCACTTTTCGAGAGGATAACAATGATCCTACCATCACTCACGAACCCAGTGCTACTAATGAGACCTCTGCCTATCTCTATTATGATACTCTTTCTAATTATGGTTACTATTCAGACAATATGGAGGGTACAAAACAAACATTCAATGTAGGAGGCACTGCTAGTGATGGAGGTGCAGGACTACAGTATGTTCAAGATAATACAATTTTCGGGGACAATCCAAGTTATAGCGGTTCATTAACGGCTTGGACTTTTGCGTACACTATCGATTCAGGTGATTCCTCGTTTGGATCATTTACTGTAAATTATATAGTCAATGATAAAGTAGGTAATACCAAGACTACTTCATTTACGTTTTACGAGGACAACACTGCTCCGAATATTGATCACGATCCAAGTACAACAAGTGAGGCCTCTGATTTCCTTTTCTATGATAGCGCTTCGGGATATGGTTATTATTCAGATAATATGGGAACTGCAGATACTAATTTCATCGTAGGAGGAACTGCAAGTGATGATGGGGGTGTGGGGCTATTATCAATCGAGGATGACACTTCTTTTGGCAATAATCCCCCGCAAGGTGGTTCCTTAATCAGCTGGACTTTTACTTATGAGATTGATCAAGGGGATAAGAATAATGGGACATTTTTAATAACCTATACTGCCAAGGATCATGTGGGAAATACTAATACTACTTCTTTTCAGTTTCGAGAAGACAATACTAATCCTACTATTACGCATAATCCGAGTGCCACTAGTGAATCATCTGATTATCTCTTTTATGGGGGAAGTGCTGCTTATGGTTATTATTCGGACAATATGGGTCCTGTAGATACTAATTTCATCATAGGAGGGACTGCAAGTGATGGAGGTGTAGGATTATTAGCAATCGAGGATGATACTTTCTTTGGGAATAATCCCCCACGAGGGGGATCTCTTACGAGTTGGACATTTACTTATGCAATTGATCAAGGGGATAAGAACAATGGGACATTCACAGTGACCTATAAAGCGACTGATAAGGTGAACAACAGCAATATCGTAACCTTTCAATTTCGAGAAGATAATGATAACCCTTCGGCCACAATAGACTATTCACACCAATATGAGACTGCATATGGTGAATATCTCTATTGGGATGCTTCAAACTCGAAATGGTGGTATGGAGTAAACATGGGACTTAATGAAGCGAATTTTACAGTGGGAATCGATGCAAGTGATGGAACTGGTGCTGGTTTAAAAAATGCAAGCGCTGCTTCCGATCTTGGTGGAACACTTGCAGAAAGAACGGATGAAACAGAGGATACTCAAGCAGGAAGAACATATGATGTCCCAGTTGTAGATATTAATTCAGCCGATATAGGGCCCAATATAAATCTTGTTTTGACTATAACTGATCAAGTTGGGAATATTAACAATTCATGTACAATACTAATTAGTCGAGACAATACCAATCCTACAATTGGCCATAATCCAAGTACAACGAGTGAATCATCACCATATCTCTACTATGATGGGAGTTCTGCACATGGGTATTACTCAGATAACATGGAATTAACAACTGTAACGTTTATTGTTGGGGGAACAGCTAATGATGCAGATGCAGGTATGCAATTGGTTACCGATAATACCACTACATTTGGTGATAACCCAAGTAGAGGTGGTTCATTAAGTAGTTGGACTTTTTCATACACCATCGATTCAGATGATTCCTCTGAAGGAACCTTTAACATCATTTACACTGCTACTGATAATGTAGGTAATAATGGGACAACATTATTCGAATTTCGTGTAGATAACACTGATCCAACTAATAATCACGATCCAAGTACAACAAGTGAGTCGTCTAATTACCTTTATTATGATAACGTTGCAGCTTATGGATACTATTCGAATAATATGGGAAGTACGCCAACTGATTTTGTGGTGGGTGGCACAGCAAGCGATGGTGGCGCAGGTTTACTCTCAATAATTGATAATACCACATTTGGAACTGATCCAAGTAATAGTGGATCATTAACGGACTGGATCTTTACTTATAGCATTACTTCAGGTGACTCTGCCCAGCATACGTTCGTAATTATGTACACAGCCACTGATCGTGTTGGTAATACTAAACCTGCTTACTTTGAGTTTAAAGAGGACAATACAATTCCTGCCATTACACATAATCCAGGTGCAACTAGTGAATCGTCTCCTTATCTCTACTATGAGGGAAGTGCTGCTTATGGTTATTATTCGGACAATATGGGTTCTGTGGATAATGATTTCATCATAGGAGGGACTGCAAGTGATGGAGGCGTAGGATTGCTAGCAGTCGAAGATGATACTGCGTTTGGGAATAATCCCCCACGAGGGGGATCCCTTACGAGTTGGACGTTCACTTATGCCATTGATCAAGGGGATAAGAACAATGGGACATTCACAGTGACCTATAAAGCCATTGATAGGGTGAACAATAGCAATATCATAACTTTTGAGTTTCGGGAAGATAATACTGATCCGACTATTGGAATCAGTACCAGTACGACAACAGAGGATTCTCCCTATCTGTATTATGATGGTAGTTCTACTCATGGTTATTATTCAGATAACATGGATTCAATTGATACTAATTTCGTTGTGGGAGGCACAGCTAGCGATGGAGGAGCGGGTCTTTTGTCTATAGAGGACGATACTACATTTGGGAATGATCTCCCTCGTGGTGGTACCTTAACAAGCTGGACATTTACATATGAGATCGATCAAGGGGATGCTGGGAACGGCACCTTTTCGGTAACCTACAATGCGACTGATAATGTGGGAAATTTCTTTACCACTTCCTTTGAGTTTCGTGAAGACAATACTGACCCAACGATTGATTTTAGTTCCAGTACGACAACTGAGGCTTCTGCTTATCTGTATTATGATGGGAGTTCTACTCATGGTTATTATTCAGATAATATGGGTCCAGTAGGTACTGATTTTGTCATAGGAGGCACAGCTAGCGATGGAGGAGCGGATCTTTTATCTATAGTAGATAATACTACTTTTGGAAAAGATCCAGGTATGGGTGGGACGTTATCAAGTTGGACATTTACTTATAACATCACCCAAGGAGATTTTGGGAATGGAATATTTAGGGTGAAATACACAGCCACCGATCTCGTTAACAACACTGCTATAATGACTTTTGAGTTTCGAGAGGACAATGATGATCCTTCAGCAATATCGATTGCTGATTATTATGACAATACTGATAATAATGGTGATGGATACCTACCGAGTAAAGGAAACACCACTATACAAGCTTTTTATGATGATTCAACCTTTAACGCTACAGTATACCGTACTGAAGATGGCTCTGGTATTTATATCCTAAAGATTAAGTCTAATACGACAGGAACTTATGGCGATTCTGTTACTGATGGATCAAATGTTTCGTGCGCACTTACAGCCGAAACCATCAATACTATCTGGTACCAAGTTGTAGATAATGTAGGTAACAATGCTACATCTACATTTTCCCCCAATATTGATGTATATTACTCCACAGAAACACCAACGGGAATGGATATAGATATAATTGGCACAGGGATATGGACTTTGGCGGCTCCTTCTTACGCTTGGATATCTGATTCGTCTGATATCACTTCGGGAGAACTTTTTCTGGGAAACGGAGGTGATACAGAATGGAGTATATCAATGGATAGTTCAGGTGACTGGGGAAATAGCGGACCCTGGCGTGTGGTATTCAGCGAGGGTTGGGGAATTGCTTCACCTGTTAATGATTCGTCTCCTCCCTTCTCTTCAACTGATCTCTCTGAAAATTATCATTCTAATACAGGGGCTATAGGGAGTATTACAGTCGACATAATTAATCAATGTGGATTAAGTCAGAGAGTAACTCTTATCACTACAGCAGACACCACTGGTCCGACGATGGCGAGTATTACCGCATCTGGTAATGATGGATCTCCAGTAGCTGGTTGGGATCAAGATGGAAGCGGGTTCTCAATCAATCCATCCCCGATTGCTGATGGTGGCTCTGGAATAAACACAGTGGTTTTCGATGTTGATGATAATTCGCCTGATGCATATAATTCCTCTGATGATCCCTTCGCATATCCTGTCGATATAGGAGATGATGGTGATTACACTTTTTGGGCTGTAGCTGTTGATAAAGTAGGAAATTATGGCCTCTTTAATCGCTCCTATGAGGTACATGTTGATACAATCAATCCTAAATCAATCACAACGAACTTTATTTTACCAGATTACTCTCCAAATTGGTATGATCAAGGAGAAACTGGTTTTGCAAATTATAGCATTAGTTTTAATGAAGTTAATGTATACTCCATTCAAGTGGTCTGTAATCTAAACGGTGATCAAGCAAGTGACGCAGGTCAAGGTCAATCTAGTCCGTTTTATTCAATTATCAACCTTGATCCAAGCTATACTGATGGGGTAACCTTTATTACAATTACTATCAGAGACAAAGCTGGGAGAACTAATACCACTTTTACAGGAATTAATAACATTACTTTAGACGATACAGCTCCTTCTGCAACTATAGATTATACCCACCAATACGAAGTTGCAAATGGTCAAGAGGATTACATCTATTGGAATGGTTCAATATGGTGGTATGGAGACGACATGGGTTCAAGTGAGGCGAAATTTACTGTGGGGGTAAACACGGATGATGGAACAGGTGTTGGGTTGAATTATGCAATTGCAGCCGCTAATCTTGGAGGATCCCCTGAAGACCGCACTGATGATACGGAGGATACTGAAGCAGGAAGAACCTATGACGTACCAGTAGTCAATATCACCAATGCTGACTCATGGAGTGGTAGCTTACTTATCACTGTTTATGATCTCTTAGGGAATGCTGGTACCACATCAATAACTATTAATCGTGATATCATTAATCCAAGTAGTTACTGGTTAATTTTAGATGCAGATCCGAAAACGATTGGTTATGCTCCCAATACTAATTATTATGATGATCCCACCGTTGACTTTACAGTAGGAGGAGCAGCGACAGATGGTACTGGATCAGGATTACCTGGTTCTCCTTATGGATTTAGCTATGATGGAGCAGCATTTGTATGGCAATCAGAGATAACTAAACAATATACCATGACTGAAGCAAATCATACTGTTGACCTTAAAGTAATAGATCATGTCGGGAATGAAGGTGATAATTCAACACAATGGGTTATTGTCGATACTGATTCCCCCGAAGGCTTTACTTTAGATTGGGATAGAGCTGATGGTGCTCCATTTGATAATGCCTTTTTTGATGGCTCTTCAATTTATTTTGATAGTCAGCAAAATGATTTCTTTACTGTCGAAGTTCTTAATAATGGTGATATTAATAATAGTGGGTTTTGGAAAATTGAATGGGATAAGAATAACACATTTGGAGTTGCAATAAATGATACCA
>JBHLPQ010000148.1:0-9423 GCA_048939265.1 Promethearchaeota archaeon | reverse complement strand
TCTTGTACCAGTTGCTAAACCTAAGAGGAATACAACCCACAACAACCATTTCTGGATTTCTTCACTTTCCACTCCCCGTACTGTATAAATGAATGCTAAAACTACTCCAAATTTTAATATTAAGAAAGGCCAAGCTCCAAAAGGTGTATTAAACAGAATAGCGGGTAAATAATGCTTTTCTTGGTAATTAAAGAATTCAATAGCAATAACGGTATTAAAAGCATCAAACATTTGAGTCACCATGGCTAAGACCTCTTCTCTTCGGATTTTTGATTTGGGAAGATACCGTTGAGTAAGACGCGTGGCAAATTGATGGAAGAGGATCCCAAAAATACCCGTTAACAGTAGGATCATCACACCACCACCAATGTAGTAGGTATCAGTTAATAAGAAAGGAATTGGTACGAATAAAACAATTTCAATCAGACATCCGATAGTAAAAAAAGTAACTCTCCAGTTAGAAAATCGTTGAACATTCTTGAAATATTCTTGAGAGATTATTATCGAAACAAGCCCCACGAATAAAGTTAATAAGATTGTGATTATATAGACATAGGGTGTTACAAAAATCCGAAGTCTAAATATCTCATAGGGTGAAATTATTTTTTCCTGGTCAGCAATGTCTTGAAGAGCCCGTATCGTTGAACCAATGAAAATATAAGGTAGTATTGAAACGAAAAACTCTGAATCCATTTGGACCAGGATATAATTCTCTTCTCCCCAGCGATCGGCTCCTTTTTGATTTATCCATACGATAATTTTGCTTATAAGGAAGATTGCAAGTATCCCTAGTGAGACATAGACGATAGTATTGTAAAAATTATATCCTTGTTCTAATATAAAGTATTTTTCAATAAAACCAATTGGATCGGTTATTTCTTGCAAAAAAGTTTGAATTGTTTTGAAAATGTTATCTAAAAGGTCCTGAATGGGATTTTGTTGCGATACCATATTTGACTCGCACCAGAAAGTATATGGTGTTTCATCATATTGACTTTATTTTTCTTTTCTACTCTAATCCCCCACTTAGTTATTAATAAAACCAAATGAAGATTATTATTGATCAAAAAAGGTACGATTATCACCCCGCCAAACGCGATATCCTTCAGGTATGCGTGAAATATGTCCTGAATCAATATTTTCTGGCAAGTTATTTTCATGGAACCACTTAATATTCAACGATTCCTCTTGATGTGTAGGAACGATTTGATTTTCTTCAGCTAGAGGTGTACAAAGAAACATAAAATGGTACAAGTGGAGAGGATAAGTTGTACCACAAAATCTCGAATCAAAAATACCAACCACTGATACAACTCGACAATCATAGCCAGTTTCCTCAACAACTTCACGCAATACACCTTCAGCAGGAGTTTCTCCAACTTCTAATAACCCTCCAGGCATCGCCCACATCATGTTATCAGCACGTTGAATCAATAAGATGCGTCCATTAGAGTCAATGACCGCTGCATCACCACCAACTAGTGGGCAAGGACGTGAAAAATAGGGTATCTGCAAAGGTTCCAATTGATGTATTGAAGAGTTTGAAGCGAAAGCTAACATGGCTATTGCGATTTGCTGGATTTTTTGAAATCTTTCTCGGTCATATGTATCATCTGAGAATTTTAAACCCAATGCAGAGATGTCTCTTAGCTCATCAGCCCAAAAGGCAATTTGCTTTGCTGGTAACATGCTAATCATTCTCCATTTTTACTTTGAGAATTACAGCGGGAATATAAAATGAATTGATATATAGACCATTACCTAACACTTTTTTATTTAAATTAATTATGAGGTTGAAATTATGCCAGAGAGCCCTTTCAGAGAGATAGACCGAGATTTATTTCGCAAGAATTTCAATCACTACACAAGAAAAGCATTTCTGATGCTTCCTGAACTGGCTAAACCACGAATTCTCGATATAGGGTGTGGTTCAGGTATTCCTACCATTGAACTTGCGAAGTTATCTAAGGGAGAAATTATCGGTATTGATATTAATCAAGCTGACTTAGATAAATTAAATAATAAGATTAAGATCGAGGGTTTGGGAAATAGAGTCACTACAATTAAATGTTCACTGTTTGAAATAGATTTTCCCAAGGAAAGTTTTGATATACTCTGGGTTGAAGGAGTAATAGCAATCATTGGGTTTGAAAGAGGTCTAAAAGAGTGGGGACGGCTCCTCAAAGCTAATGGATTCTTGGTTATCCATGACGATATAAAAGACAAGGAAAAAAAACTACAGTTGATTCCAAGTTGTGGTTATAAACTTTTAAATTACTTTTCACTTCCAGATGATGCATGGTGGCTGGATTATTACCATCCTTTGGAAGAGAAGGTGAAAGAAATGACTTATGAATATAGAAATAACCCAGAAGCTCTTAAAAAGCTTAGAGAATACCAGAATGAGGTAGAGAGAGCAAAGAATACAACTATATTGAATTCGATTTTTTTCATTATGCAAAAAGAATGATAATAAAATTAATAATACCTTTCTACTGAAAACACTTTCGGAGGGAATCCAGTAAATCGGGTTGGTTCATTAGTGTGCTGAAGATGTACACTCGAGCAAAAGTTTCTGTCAATTCCCTCAAGTCACATGTCGTAATGGTTTCCATTTCGTCATCTGGTACGATTGATGCCAATTTCTCGATTGCAGATAATCTTGCTTCATTCCACTTTTCAAAGAATTCCTGTATGCATTTTACAGAAGGTACTTGATCGATCTCTAACATGTAACTAACTAGTGTACCAAACCTTTCAGCCCACTCATTCCCTTCTTCTCCCATCCAGTTAATATATTTGTATCTTAATTCGAATACACGGGCAGTACGCATATATAATTTTTCAGTAGCGGATTTTCCTATGATTACGCGCTGACCACCTGTAGCAACTACCCCTACCTCTTCAAGAACTTTTAAATAGCGATAAATTGATTTATCAGATCTTCTTTCTATACTATCAGAGTTTTCTGCCATCTTGTTAAAAGCTTTTGTAATTTCTTGAACTGTCATTGGTCCTTTCCTTAGAATTGGGAGCATCATCACGCAATTAGGATTTTCAAGTATTTTTAGTGTTTTCTCGTCACTTAAAACCTTTAAGATTACAGGTTTGTAATCGATGATATCTTGATACTTCTTTTGTGTCAGTGGGCTAGGTTTTGTCATAAGAATCAACTCTAGTTTTATTACTTATTTTTGTGATTGTTATGTTAATCTCCTGGCGTTTTTTTATTCAGACAAACACCTAATTCTTCTAATAATTCAGGTTGATTCATTAATGACCCAAAAAGGAATACCCAATCAATAAATGCCACTAATTCTTCCCATTCACCTTCAGTAATTTGTTTCACAATATCGTCAGAAGCTGATTGAGCCAACCTTTCAAGAGCCACTATTTTTGCTTCACTCATTTTCTTAAAAAATTCTTGAATGCACCTTATTGATGGTTTTTGGCCATTATTGTCGATCATATAGCCCATTAACAGTGTAAATCGTTTCACCCACTCCTCCCCTCTTTCCGACATCCAATCAATTTCTTTTTGTTGGAAGATACGAGCGGTACGCGTGTATAATTTTTCAGTAGCAGTCTTACCAATTATAACTCTCTGACCAGCAGGAGCAACTAACTCCAACTCTTCTAAAGTTTTCAAATAGCGGTAAACTGTCTTGTCTGACTTGGGATCAGTCATGATGCATTTTTCAGCTAATTTGTTAAACTCTGTTGTAATTTCTTGAACTGTCATGTGTTTATTTCTTAGAGTATGCAAAATCTTTTCATAATTGTTGTCTAGAAGTGCTTTAAGTGTTTTTTCATCACTTATTACTTTCAAGACTGCAGGTGTATAATCCAGAACATCTTTATAGTTCTTTTCTTGGGATATTGGTTCAGATTCCGACATTAGACTCAATTCTCTTGAACTACTACATTTACTTGAGTAGATAAGACTGCTTTATAATACTTTAATTTCATGAATCGATATACTTAAATATCTTTGTAAGATGATATTCTCAACAATTGCGAAAATTATCATCTAAGTATAAAAAGTCGTTTTATTATCAGGATTTTAACGAATTCGAAAAGATGTGAGTTAAATATGAGTACTCCAGGAATGGTTAAAAACTTACCTCCCTCTTCAGTAAAGGTCTATAATATTCTGCAGACAAATAAACAAATGACTTTCCAAGAGATTACATCACAAACTAATTATTCTACTCGCACTATCCGGTATGCCTTAAGGGAGTTGAAAGATGCGGGATTAATAAGTCAAATTCCAAATATGCAGGATCTACGACGGTGTTACTATTTTATCCATTCAGTTAACCGTTAGAGAATTTTCCCCTTTTTTCTCATGAATCAATCTTTGATTTTATATAGATAATTTTTGTGCTTCTTCTTGTAATAGCAGCCACGCATTGTCAACGTGTTTCTTTTGAGTGTAAGTTTGCCCTGTGACCAATCTTAGAGTATAATTACCATTTAATTTCGTGTGAGTCATGTAGAGTTTCCCTGTTTCATTTAATCGATATAATAACTCTTCGTTTAATCGATTTAACTCTAAATTATCATCAATAGAACTTGGATGGTATCTAAAACAAAGTGTGTTCAACGGAACTGGTGCAAGCAATTCGAAGTCTGGTGACTTCTCAATTTTTTGACTTAATTCCTTCGCAAGATCGATATGAAATTTGACCTTTTGTTGTAATCCTTCTATACCGAAATTCCTGATCACAAACCATAATTTAAGAGCACGAAATCGGCGGCCTAATTGCAATCCCCAGTCTCGAAAATTCTTCACCCCCTCAGCTCTGGTTTTAAGGTATTCTGGCAAAATTTCAAAGGTTTGCACAAGAGCTTCAGGATCCTTAATAAAATATGCCGAACAATCAAAATTCGTGAACATCCATTTATGGGGATTAAATACGAAAGTGTCTGCATACTCTATTCCTTCAATCATCCATCGAAAATCTGGTAAAAGCAATGCAGTTCCAGCCAACGCGGCATCAACATGGAGCCAAATGTTGTATTTAGCACAAATTTCCCCTATTTGTCTCAATGGGTCAATCGCTGTGGAACCTGTTGTTCCTATTGTTGCCACAACCGCCATAGGTTTCATACTATTTGTAATATCTGCCTCAATAGCCTCTTGGAGAGATTGAGCTTGCATTGCATAGTTTTTATCAACAGTGATTTTCCTTAAGTTCTCTTTCCCTGTTCCTACGATTTTTACTGCTTTTTCAATGCTTGAATGAGTCTCAGTAGAGCAATAGGTTGTCAAAATACCTTTATCATTCATCCCGGCTGAGTTAATTTCGTAGTTGGTCAGCTTTTCTCGCGCAGTAAGAAGTGAGCAGGTAGTTGAGGTCGAAGCAGTATCTTGGATTACACCAACAAAATCCTTTGGTAAACCGATCATATCTCGAAGCCATTCCATCACCCGTTCTTCCAATTCTGTTGCTGCGGGTGAGGTAACCCAGCTCATGCATTGAGCTCCTAAAGTTGTCATCAGCATTTCTGCAAGCATTGAAGCATAGGAACTATTTGCTGGGAAGTATGCAAAAAAATTCGGACTCTGCCAATGGGTTATTCCAGGGATAATTATTTTTTCAAAATCCGTAAAAATATCCTGAAAGTTCTCCCCCTTTATAGGCGCTGCTAAAGGTAATTGATTAATTATTTCTTTTGGTGCAACCTGAGATTTCACAGGGTATTTCTCAACATTTTTTAGGTATTCTACCATCCAATCGACAAGCTGATGTCCGAATTTCTGAAAATCATTCAATTCCATCTTCACTCTTTCCTGATACTTTCTTTTAAGTTCTCTATAAAATGTATAACATCCTCTTCAGTATTATAGACGTGGAGGGAAATTCTTATCATATTTTGCCTTATATTTAGCTCTATCGGTCGGTTCAACTTTCTTAATTGTTCACCAATCTTGTGAAGATCTTTATCTCCAATTGTAAAGGTGACGATTGAACCTTTTTCTTCTGGTGTGATAATATTGATGTTGTCTATCTTTCTTAATTCCTCAATTAGTAATTTTGTTAATTTCATATTGTGATTGTAAATATTATTGATTCCGATTGTAAGCAAATATCTTATTGATTCAGCCAGACCAATTTTAACTCCATAAGCACTTGTACTGTATTCAAATTTCATTGCTGTTGGTGGATATTTGAGTTCTACGGCATTGAAATCCCACATGTTTTCTGATGAACGCCATCCTACAAATGCGGGAGTCAATGTATCATAGAGCTCCTTGGAGATATACGCTATTGCTGTTCCAAAGGGAGCCAATAGCCATTTGTAGCTACCAGTAATATATACATCGACTCCAGTGTTTCTAACATCAAGTGGGAGATAACCAGCTGCTTGTATTCCATCTACGACTACTAATGATCCAAATTCATGAGCACATTCTGCGATCTTTTTAATATCATGCTGTTGGCCAGTTAAAAATTCTACATGCGTAATAAAAATCGCTTTTGTTGTTTCATCAATCTCGCTTAGTATGTTATCGAGGGAGATATTCCAATTCTTGGCCTTAATCATTTTAACGGTAATATTCTTTTTTTTCGCAAGTCGAATCAATGGATAGCTAACACTTGGAAATTCAATCTCAGTTGATACGAATTTTCCTTCATCTAGCTCTAAACTCCATACAATCGAGTTTAATGCTTCAGAGACACTATTGAAGACTGCTATATCCTCTGGGTTACAGTTTAGAAGATGACTTCCTTCCTTTCTGAGATTTTCATAAACCATAACCTCTTTTTCCTCATCTAAAGCCAGAGTTCCCTCTCTAGCCATTTCAGTGAAAAAATCTTGTGTTTTTCTGATTACAGGTTCAGGAACAAGTCCAATACTTGCGGTACTCAGATAATTAACTTGTTTAATCGTTGGAAAATCGTTTGATACTTCTTCAGGAATCATTTAATCACCCCTGATTTGTTTGAGGTACAATATGTTGTTTAAAAATCCATTAGATTTTAAAACCTATTAAAATTTGATATCTCAATGATTCTATTGGTATGAGAATGCGAGTCCAAAAGGTAATTGATCTATTTAAACAACAGGAGACTACACTGTCTTTTGAATTTTTCCCTCCCAAGGAAGCCTCACATCTGGACTCGTTTTATCATGTCGTAGAGGAACTCGTGAACTTGGGTGCGGATTTCATTTCTGTCACATACGGAGCAGGCGGAAGCACTCGTGAGAAAACTATGAATGTTACAGTAGAACTTCAAAACCGATTTGATATCTCTGTAATTCATCATATAACTTGTGTTGGTCATTCAAAACAGGATTTGGTTGAGATACTAGATACTATGAAGACCAATGGAATAATTAATCTCCTTGCGTTACGTGGTGACCCACCTCGTGGTGTAAAGAAATGGGTACCTGATCCAGATGGGTTTTCATATGCATATCAATTATGTGACCTTGTTTCAAATCATTACAGAGGGGATTTTTCATGTGGTGTAGCAGGTTTCCCCGAAGGGCATCCTGAAGCCCCAAACAAGGAAGTAGACCTAAAATATTTGAAAAATAAGATGGATCATGGAGGAGAATTTATTATTACTCAACTTTTTTATGAGAATAATGATTATTTTGACTATACCTCTCGTGTGAGGGAAATTGGTGTCACAAATAGAGTTATTCCTGGAATCCTTCCAGTCTTTAATTTTACAAATTTGAAGAAATTCTGTTCTTTCTGCGGTGCTACTATTCCTCAACATTTCTATGAGATATTTGGGCCATTAGAGGATGACCTAAAGGCTACTCAAGAAAAAGGCATAGAGCTTGCTGTCAAACAATGCGTAGATCTTCTTAAAGGAGGTGCTCCAGGACTACATTTCTATACACTAAATAAATTAGATCCAATTAAAAGAATTGTATCTGATTTAAGAGAGGCATTGAATATTCTATAAAAATTTAAATAGAAAATTAACCAACGTACATTACACTATTTGAATGATGGGAATTATTTAATGAGAAAAAGCATTACAAAGGTATGTATGATTGGTATATTAGGAATTCTGTTTTTTTCTTTCACTTTTCTAATATTGAATTCTACAGAACCAAAAGTAGAAATAAAATATCAAAAAACATTTGGAGGAGTACATCGAGACGGAGCTTATTCATTAATTCAAACTTCCGTTGACGGATTTATTCTGGCGGGGTTTACTCGGTCTGATGGTGCTGGAAACAGCGATAGTTGGCGTGTAAAGACCGATGCTAATGGGGAGATGTTGTGGAATCGGACATATGGAGGTCCAGAAAATGACAAAGCTCGGACTGTCATCCAAACGAATGATGGAGGTTTTTTGGTAGTAGGTTCAACTTTCTCATATGGTAATGGAGGGGAGGATGTATGGTTGATTAAAACTGATAGCAATGGATTGGTGCTTTGGAATCGAACCTATGGGGGTACACACCTTGATATCGTCCGCTCCATGATTCAAACTATAGATGGGGGATTTGTGTTGGCAGGCTTTACTATCAAATGGTTAGACTTAGCTGGACTAGGGAATGGAGGAGCAGATATTTGGATTATGAAAATCGATACTCGTGGTAATCTTCAATGGAACCATACTTATCACGGTGGAAAAGACGAACGAATCTACTCAATCATTCAAACTCTAGAGGGAGGTTTCGCGTTGGCTGGGAGAACTACAGTCACAGGTGACTTTAATTCGGAAATATGGTTAGTCAAAACTGATGCTTTCGGACAAATAGAATGGAATCAGACTTATCAGGGAGTTGAAGACGAGTGGGTATATTCTTTAATTCAAACTTCAGATAAGGGATTTATATTGGCAGGGATTAACCAAACCCAGTTTTCATCTGAATCAGATATTGTTATACTCAAAACAAATGCCTATGGGAACGTGATTTGGAGTAAGACATATGGTAATGGAGGATCATCTAATGAGTGTACATATAACCTTCTCCAAACCCCTGATGGTGGGTTCGCTTTTGCAGGTTACATAAAACTGTACGGTACCAGTCGATCTGATGTTCTGTTCACAAAAATTGATAAGAATGGAGTGGTAGAATGGATACAAATCATAGGGGAAGAAGAACCTGAGCTTGCTTATTCTCTTCTCGATACTTCGGATGGTGGGTTCGCGATCGCTGGAATATCAGAAGCGTCTGATATGGGTGAGGGGGATATGTGGTTGTTAAAAACACACCCTCTATCAGGAGTAATTTCTCTGGCTCCTGGACTGAACTATTGGGGAATAATAATCCTTTCTAGCATTCTCCTTACTCTACGAGTAGTTATAAGAAAACAGAGGCCTGAAGAGGCGAATAAATTCGAAAAGACAAAACATTAGATGATTAAAAGCCCTGTGCTTATCGAACTATTGCACAATTCGAATCTTAAAAATCAAAGAGGGGGAACAATTTTCTGATTAT
>JBHLPQ010000147.1:0-9445 GCA_048939265.1 Promethearchaeota archaeon | reverse complement strand
TGTGCTTCCGAGAGAAGGTTGAGATTAGTTAATGCGATGCCATAATTAGCCCAGACTCCAGCATTTTGCTGCACTTCGGTATCATTTAAGGCTACCTCGAACTTTCTCCTTGCTTTTGCCCATTTCTTTCTTTCTAGTGCGAAAACTCCAGATCGTACTGATTTTATTGGATCTTTTGCTTCCTTAATTCGGGGATTCACATTTGTGACTTCAGTTTTTTTCTTATGTAAATCATTCCTATCACCCTCTCCATTTCTCGAACATGAGATGAAATGGTGAGAATGTCGTCAAAGTGTCGTTTGACGAAGTTACTTAATATTTTTACTATCATGTCTTTTAACAAACTACATATTGTGAAAAAAAGTTGATGTAGGAATGGAAGGATTTTTATTCCATTTTTCACTTAGTTTCAAAAAGAAAATTGTTCAAAATTATAGGGAGAAAAGATAGGGGTTTAATTTGGATGAAATAGTAGAAAAATAAATAGAAACCAAAGGAGAAAATCTCTACAAAACAAGAAATTCTCAACAGATCGTCCTATTCGTTGGAGCGCTACTAGCTAGTCTATTTGGAGCCTTTTTTTTATTAAATGGCGATTTTGGATATTATAGTTATGATTCTTACTTACATTTTATTGGTTTCCATTCTTATGGTTGGATTGGACTTGAGTATGGATTGAAATTTGCCCTTGAACAAGTCCTTGAACGAGGAAATCCTATTCTTTTGTTTTTCTTTGGATTTCCATGTGCACTTTTTTACAGCACTAGTATCTTTCTAATAGGCCTCATAAAACCGGATTATCCACCTTTGAAGAAATTAATTTTGGTTGGAATGATTCTAGCCATTATTATTGCCATAATAAGCTTCTTAATTGGCATTTATTCTTTAATAGAAGTTCTTTCGCTTTCTAATAGATATTCTACCATTGAATGGAGATTTGGATTTGTTTTTTGGGATGGTTTATTGGGTGGTACAGTCACAACACTGTTTTTTTTTCTCATCCTACGAATATGGCCATAAATCAAATCATTACTATTAAATTAATATATTTTAGAGTTGCCATCTCCAATTGTTTTATATAATCATTCTTTATTTTATTAAAAAAAAAGATCATAAACGAAATAGCTGAATCACTGTTTATTAAATTGTAATACTTGAATACCTGATCATATCAATCAAATAGAAGGTAAAAAACATGCGTGAAATCCCGTTTGTCCAAACAAGTGTGTTCACAAATGATCGTTTTCAATTCTCTGGCAATCAACTGGCAACATTCTGGAATCTATCTGAAGATGAGCTATCCACAGATGAGATGCAAGGCATAACTAGAGAAATGAATTTTTCGGAAACAACTTTTGTCTTGCCCTCGGAAATTGAACAGTGTATCCGAAAAGTTCGTATTTTCACACCAGGTCGGGAAATCCCTTTTGCTGGTCACCCCACACTAGGAACAGCTTTTGTATTAAAAGAACAGGGAATTATTGGTTCAGAAGACACAAAAGCTTATTTAGAATTAGGAATTGGTCCATTGGCAGTTGATTTTGAGAATAGATACATAAAAATGCATCAAGCTAGACCCGAGTTTTTAGATAAATTCCAAAATGTTGAAATGATGGCAGAGATTATGGGGATTTCACCAGATTTAATTCTCCAAGAATACCCAATACAATATGTTTCAACAGGGTTCCCATTCCTAGTTGTTCCCCTTACATCCCTAGAAGCAATTCAAGGTATAAATCTGGATACAAACCTTTTAATCAAGACATTGGAGGGATTTCCTTCTCAAGAACTGTTGGTTTTCACACTCAACACAGTTTATACTGATTCGCATGTACACGTTAGGATGTTTGCCCCTTCTGTTGGAGTTCCAGAAGATCCTGCAACGGGAAGCGCCGCAGGACCTTTAGGGTGCTACTTAGAGAGATATCAGGTTATTTCTAGTCACATTAGAGGAACACCTTTCGTTTTAGAACAAGGATACGAAATCAATAGACCAAGTAAATTAATAGTGCAGTGTTCTTATGAAGATGATGAAATTGCGGAAGCAATCGTTGGTGGGGAAGTGAAAATGACAGCTGAGGGAAAATTCTTCCTTTAGCTTTAACTAATGACAGTATTGAAGATGATTCAATAGTTCAGATTGAAAGATAAATATAACGATAGATATGCAGTAGATGAGTATTCTAATTATCTGATAACAGTTTAGGTACTATAAATCTTCTCTTTTCCTTCATTCTTTAAATGATGTCTGGTTTAATTACTGTTAAGATTATTTCCCTATATGATACCATATTTTAGAAGATTTCTTTATGCTACATCGGTTTAAGTCACTGAAAACAAAATAAAACAGCTTTTGTAAAGCTTAAAATGAACAACAATGATATGGACTAAGACAATTTTTTCCAAGTTACTTTTCGACAACCTCAATATGACATATTCACTTACCGTTATCGTGAAACGTAGAAGGAGTTCGATGCCAATTGTAGAGTAAAGTTTATAAACTAGGTGATTTTCCTTAACAACAGTGAGGTCATACAAGAACTCACAACCGTTATCATTGAGAAAAGGTGAAGAAAAGTGGCCGGTTTTGCAAGAGCCAGAGTTGAAAAGCTCATTAGGACTGCAGGCGCACACCGTGTGTCAGCTGAAGCGATTGATCGCCTTAATGAAGTTCTTACTAATTACGGCACCAACATAGCTAAGTATGCTGTAGAGATTGCTCGTCACTCTGGTCGAAAAACAGTAAAAGAATCCGACATTAAGTTGGCAGCAACAAAGTAAGGTACCTTTAGTCAATATATACGGTACCCTTTCTTTTTTCCCCTTTTTTTTTAACTGTTAGTTATCTCAGTCTGTTTATTGTTTGTTATTTAACAATTTTTTGTCTGATATTTGTGTAAAGACATATGATCCGTCTTTTTTTTGAAAGGGGAGAAAAGGTAATTTTCTTCTTATCCTTTATCTTATTTCTTCTTCGCTTTTTATTCGTGCTACCAAGACACCTATTATAATATGTCTTACCATACTTGATTTAAAGTGGGGAGGGCGAGGAAAAAACGTCTGTAGTAGGGTAAAATTTATAAAGGAGGAAAAAAACCGCTAACGCGTGTGAGTTGATATAAAACTCACGAGAAAAGGTGAAAAAGAAAATGGGCTTTGCAAGGGCAAGAATTGAAAAACTTATTAGAAATGCTGGTGCATATCGAGTAAGCGCTGGAGCAATTGAGCGCATGAATGAAATCTTAACTGATTATAGCACTACCATAGCTAAATATGCTGTTGAAATCGCTCAACACTCTGGTCGTAAGACGGTAAAAGAGTCCGATATTAAGTTGGCAGCAACAAAATAAAGAATCTAAATGTTTTTCACAAAATTGAGGAATCATTCCTCTATCTTCTTCTTTTTTATCTTCACAAGAATTAATTAAATTATTCTTTCTTAGCTTTTCCCTGATCAGCAACTTTCTGGATTGCTTTACTAATTTCTTCTGGGTCTCCCAAATAATAATGTTTAATTGGTTGAATGTTGCTGTCAAGTTCATAGACAAGAGGGATTCCTGTTGGAATATTGAGTTTCAAGATTTCATCATCTGGAACATCATCTAAGTATTTTACTAAAGCACGAATGCTATTTCCATGAGCAGCAATTAAAACTCTTTGCCCAGATTTAATTGTAGTAAGAATAACCTCATGCCAGTAAGGAAGAACTCGTGTAACAGTGTCTTTTAGACATTCTGTCAGAGGAATTTCTTCTTCAGACAAGCTGTGGTACTTTGGATCATTACCAGGATATCGGTTATCGTTTCTAGTCAGTGCTGGGGGACGGGTAGCATAGCTTCTTCTCCATATCAAAACTTGTTTTTCTCCATGTTTTTTTGCGGTTTCAGTTTTATTTAATCCTTGAAGGGCTCCATAATGTCTTTCATTCAATCTCCAGGAGCGATAAACTGGAATCCACATTAAATCCATCCTATCTAAGACTATCCATAAGGTTCGGATAGCTCTCTTTAGAACTGAGGTAAAAGCAATATCAAAAGTATACCCTTCGTCTTTAAGAACTGTGGCTGCTTCCTTTGCTTCTTCAATCCCCTTTTCTGATAAATCAACATCGGTCCAACCAGAAAAAAGTCCATTTCTATTCCAAGTCGATTCACCATGGCGAAGAAAAACAATTTTGTACATTATCTCACCGAATTTCTATAATAAAGATACAGATGTTTGTGATAATTATTTTAGAGTGTTTATTATAAGTTTGATTTGAAGAAAATCAAACTGAAGTGGATTTCAGCTAATCTGATAGCGGGTTGCTTTCCTTCCCTTTTGTTTCTTCTTCTTCACAAAACCGCTCTTCACTAATTGATTAAGATAGATTTCTTCTGTAGTTTTTTTTCTATGAGTAATTCGTGCGACATAACCAGCAGTTACAGGTTCTTCAAAACGTTTTAAGACTGTGTAGGTACGTCTGAGGTGTCTTGGAACAGGAATAAATTTTTCATGAGCTTTTATCTCTGAGGCGATTTCTCTGGAAATTCCTGCTTCTCGAGAGTCTAGGATTAAGTTGATAGCCTCTTTTACGGTGATAATTTTTTCTTTACTTTTCCAAGAGGTTTTGATACCAGTAAGTAAGTCATTGATTTGCATATGACTGTTTTTGATAACTTCTAATGCGCTAGGAGTGATCTGAAAATCGATCGCTTTTAGTTCGTTTAACAAATCGGCCTCGGACATTATAGCGCCTCAAATCTGTAGGTATATTCAAAACCAGACTAATAAATATTCTTCTCTCTCAAAAGCTTTTCGCTTATGATTATTCAGCGACCATAAATAGAAACTTGTACATCCTGAGTTCACCTAGATTTTTAAGACGAAAAGCCCTTATAGCCATAGAAATGAAGAAATTCAAAGATATTCAGAAAACATGCCTTTACCGAGACAACAAAATCTGTACCTATTGGCCAAAAACAACGCAGTGTCATTTCGTGGCGTGTCCTCTGTTTTCCTTTGTAGTTTCAAGCCAAACGAAAAGGGGGATAAAAAAGAGGATAATTGATTCAATTACCTTTGATGTTAATGATTTTGATAGTAGTACCACAACTCTTGATTTGATAAAAGAAGTAAAAACAAATGAACTAGCACATCCACGACAAATGCAACAAAAATTGAGGGAATCTAATCTAATTAGGACCCCTGTTGAACGTATGAAGTGTATCGTGTGTGGCGAGCTAATAACAGATGATAAATTCTCTACTATTAGAGATCCTAGTGGTATTATTATCTATATTCATTCTAAAGGAAAATGTCAAGCACGGAAGGATCAATTCCTTGCTGTAAGAGAGAAGTGGTTAAAAACTCATACTTCCGAAGAATAAATGCAATTTAACAAGACTATCTTGAGCTATTAATTGTAATAAAAAAAGGAGATCACTACTTCAGTGAGGAAGTAGGATCTCCAAAAAATTCAGGGAGAAATTGGAAGAGATCTTAATTTTTCTTTTCTACCTCGAATTGAGCTACGAGTTGGGCGAGTTCTTCCCCTTGTTTGGTCAAACCCTGCGCAGCACTGGTCATTTGACTCATGGCGGCAGTCTGCTCTTCCGTGGCTGCAGCTACTTCCTCGCTAGAAGCACTAAACTCTTCAGATTGGGCAGCAAAGCCCTGTAAGGTCTCCTGAAGGCCACTAACGCTACCGCTGATGTTTGTAATGATCTCTTCTGTCAATTTGCCAATATCAGTGGAATTCTTCTTGGTTTCTTCTGCTAATCGACGTACATTGTCTGAAACAACTGCGAAACCACGACCATATTCCCCAGCTCGGGCTGCTTCAATAGCTGCATTTAATGCCAGGATGTTCGTCTGACCCGCAATATCTTCAATGACTTGAAGTGTATTCTCAATTCTATTCAGAGATTGATCTATGACTTCTGCCATCTTATTGACGTCTTCAATGCCCTTTGCAGACAGTTCAGACTGGTTAGCAGCTCCTCGACTAATCTGTTGGATGGTAGCAGCTATTTCCTCAGATAAAGCATTGACTTCTTCAGAGGTAGAAGCCAATTCTTCTGCAGATGTGGCAACTGCTTCGGAACTGGTCTGTGCTTGGGTAATCAACGACACCATGTCACCAATCACTTTATCTACCATGGTGCCAAACGAGCTTCCTAACTGGCCAATTTCGTCTTTTCTCGTCCTATCAATCTTAGTGGTGTCTACCGTGAGATTCCCTTTTGCTACCTGAGCAGCTGTGTCCACAACTTCATCTAACGGTTTCACAATGGACCTCGCTAGGAATAAACCGAAACCTGCACCAAGAATAACAGCAATCGCAGCAACCATAGCCACCATTGTGACTGCACCATTGAAGATGCTTCTTGAATTAGTGACAGCCATATCCATCTGTTCCCCAACCCAAAGTTCAAGTGCTTCAAGATCTTCCATCAATTCCATTCCTATCGTGTCAGCAGTATTCATTGCAGCGTCTGCTGCAACCCATGCAGTTACTAATGAATTTTGTGAGATAATTATACCATCCTCTGGACAGCGAATAGATGATGCAAATGGGTCATATAAAGGGCCTAACTCATGGGTAGCATATACAAAGCTTGTATTTACACTTTCGAGTAATGCTTTACACGTAGAATTACACTGTCCATTGGTTAATGCTTGCGCATAATTTATTTCTGTTTCTGCTAAAAGGTCAGTGAAATCCTTTTCAAGACCGTTTGCAACATATTTTCTCTCTAATTCCAAGTTTTCATTGCCACAATATTCGTAGCGATATTGTTCTCTTTGTGCGTTATATTCAGCACTATCATTCAATGGGACTGCCATATACATTTGTACAAGATGACTACATCTAGATGCCAAAAGATTGAGTTCCAGTGCATTCTGAATTAGGGTCTCATTTGCTGAGATCTCACGAACCATCGCTTCCAATAGAGACAAGTCACTATGCATCTGGTCTTGCATCATATCTAATCGCCAAAATTGAATATCAATCCAGTGTTTTGCTTCTTCATAGTCTTCCATAGAGACAAATACCCCGTTTGAGCCACTGCAGGCCTCGTGAAAATCCTCATATAGTGATTCTAGGCCAGACACTGTTGATTCTTGTGTTGTTCCTCGCAATAGTAGAGTTAAATTACCCAATCCATTCATCATGACATCATAAGCAGGAGCATATTCACCAAGCATATCCTGTTCACCAAGTAAAGCTGCATGGATTGTTATTAATTGAGCCTCCATTGCTACAATAGTTTCCATGGACCAATCTGCCTGTTCAACATTCACTTCGACAAGTTCTGACACAGATGTGTCTAGAATACTTATTTGACCCACTGAATAGATTCCAACGACGCCAGCAAGACACGCAATAAAGATAAATCCGCCAATGAGCTTATAGGGGAGGCCGATATTATCTACAATACTTAATACTCTCATATATACCTAACCTCTAATTTTATATATATAGTTAATATAATTATATTTCTTTGAAGTAACAAATAATGTACATTACCTGAAATATTAAAAATATAAGCATTAAGATATTGTATCCCTAAAAGGTGTCTTGTAATAGTATCTTACATCATTCTATCCTTACTTACAATTATTTCATTTGAATTACAAAAGGAAATAGAAGAACCAAAGAATAAATAAAGGCTTAAAAAGTATTGTAATGTATTTGTAAATAATAATTCCCTCCCCCAAATTATCTGTACATAAATAGGAATTAAGGGCAAACTCATGAAAAGAAATATGCAATTTTTTCTTTGGTATTATCTAAAAAGAAACAATTTAACAAACAAAACAAAATTATTAGAGTTAATATGGAAGTAGAAATTTGTCCCTTACTGATATAGACTCAGTTATTCTCTGTTGTATGATTCAGAATCCTGAGATGTCACTGTCTGAGATCGGGGAGCGTGTTGGTCTATCTCATGTTTCAGTCCGGTCACGTATTAATAAAATGAAAGAACAAAATATTATGGAAAAGCGTGTGCTGATCAATCCTGAAGTTCTAGATTTTGAGGTAGCATACATCCTTATTAAGACGGAGAATGATGAGAAAAAAGAAAACCTCTTAAAATTATTTGAGAGTTGTCCACGGGTCTTCTTCTTGACAACCATAATTGGAGATTGTGATATTTACTTAGGTGTTGTTGCAGAGGACAGAGCAATTTTAGAACTATTAAGAAGTCGTGATTATTGTCTGCTAAGATTTCCTGGAATTCTAGAATCTGAGATTAGACATCAAGAAAACCTTGTAAAACCTTCATTCTTACCGATTCTACTACCTATCTGTCCTTCTGAAACCTCTATAGCTCCGTGTGATGAGACCTGTGTTGAATGTGAAAAATTTTCTCATCGTATTTGTGTTGGTTGTCCCCAAGTTAAAGAATACAAAGGTAGGTTACAGATTAAACCAAAGAGGTAAATTTATAAGAAAAAAAGGGTAACAACTACAGAATTTCGTTATAAATTGGTAAATCAATAATGAATGATGCTCCCTGATCTAAACCTTCGCTTTTAGCTTTAAGAGTACCCCCATGTTTTTCAATAATCATTCGTGATATGTATAACCCAATGCCTGTTCCTGTTACAGAGAACCTAGTTGGGATGGATACGAATTGTTCGAAAATTCTTTCAATGTTCTCCGCTGTTATCCCAATCCCGTTATCGTTAAAACGGATTCTAATATATTCCGGTAATAAGGTAGCTTGAACACTTATCTTTAAGGTCTCTTTGGGAGATTGCTTGATTGCATTATTGATAATATTGTCAAAGACTTGATGAATCCGATTCTCATCCAGGAATAATGTAGGAAATAGCTCGACATCAGTTGGTCTGAGTTTATAATCAAATAAATCTCCAAGAGACCTTTTATAACCTAACATCTCATTCAAGAAAAAAGATCCGAAATCAACATCTTTCTTGTCTAATCGAAAGGTATTTTGGTCAATCTTCGAAACATAAGAAACATCATTAATGAGAAGCTCTAATCGTTTGATATTCTTCTCTAGCATTTTAAAGATATCTTGTTTCTTTTCCTGGGTAATTTTCTCTTCATATTTACGTAAGACTTCGATAAAACCTTTAATATTGGTAAGAGGAGTTCTTAGTTCGTGTGTAGTAATCTCAATGAATCTTTTTCGGTGACTATCATGATTACATTTAATTTCTGATATTCTTGTGTCTTCAGTTGAACTGTTATTTCTCTTAGAATCTTGTTTAAGCAAGGGTCAACATCCATATAAGCATTCGACATAATCATGATATACTCTTATTATTATCATATAGCCTTTGAGTAACATCTAATATACTATGCTTGGAAACTTAAAAAATTAATCATAAACACTCTTTAATTCATCATTACAAGAAGTATCTTAGGATTAAGAAATGTAATGTGCAATTTCTTTAAATTTTTAGTTAGAGTTGTTTTTTCTGCAGG
>JBHLPQ010000146.1:0-9452 GCA_048939265.1 Promethearchaeota archaeon | reverse complement strand
CTGTAGGATGCTTGAAAAGGAGCGTGCTCTCTGGTAGGTACATTATGGATTCTCTAACTGATACTACATCAATCAGGTGAAAAGTATCCATTTCGTTATTAACATGTGTCTTCGCTTCATATGAGATCTCAAAGTAGGTGTTTTTAGGGGAAATTTTCTAAGAAAAAAATTATATCTTTGATAACAATTATCAAAGAGCTTACTAGTGACATTCCCTTTTCTAGATCTTGAAGTGATGTATTCATTTCAAATTGGTAAGTTTTTGAACCTATTGTTAAAACTAATGGTTCTTTTACAGATACAGAAATTGATTTAGGTTTTTTGACGTAATATTCTCGTAGATTAGCACTATATGATAATTTGGTAGAATCACGGTATTCTAATGAAACAATGAAAGGTTTATCATTCATTTGAAAGATGAGTTCTTTGGAATCTTTAACAAAGGTTGGATTGGTTCTGACTTTCAGCCTAAAAGAGGCTTTTTTGGTAGATCGGAACTTTAAGTACTTCAATACATCGCTCAAAGGAATAAAGGAGATAAATAAGAATGCTGCTCCAAAAATTAACTCAATAAATGATTCAAATTCTAAGTGAATTGAGGTTGATAATCCTAGTAGAAAAGCAAAAAAAATTGCGATGGATATTACAAGTAAAGAAGTCCCCAATATTAAAGTAAGTGCTATACTAATTTCATTTTGGATTATTTCTAATTGGTTGTCAGTATATAAAGTCTGTTCTCGTTCTCCGAAATAAATATCTGTCATTTTTTTAGTATTCACCCTTCTTTCAAATTACCTTCAATGAATGGATTCTTTTTTTTAATTTCCTATTAAATATCTTGTAACCATTCTACGATCTCAGACCAAATAGCTAATAAATTGAGTATGATAGGAACAACAGGGATATTGTTCTCACTTTCTGCATCAGCAATATGTAATAAAATGAAATCTTCAGGGATATCAACTAAGACTAAAAATCCACGAATCTTAAATTCATTTGCTAACAGTAGGTCTTTTAATTCCTCAGCTTTCGGAACTTCAAAATAAGAAAGGAGGTCTTTTACGGATTTTAAAATGTTCAAGCTAAATTTGATTATATCTTCAAGTATACTAGCAAAAAGCCCATAGGGTACAATCGGTGAATCTGTTTCTGCAAAACGTCCAGAAATAATAATAATCTTGTATAAATGAATTAAACTTGAGAATAAATATAGTACGCTATTGAAAGCACTTATTGCTTTTTTATTCCCGACAAGTGGACCCCTTATAGAAATACCATCTCTTAATAATCTAAGTACATTGAAGTCATTTTTGAGTATAACCAACGATATATTTTTTTATTAAAATACGAATGTGATGAGATTAATTGTATTAAAATTCATAAAGGATGAGTAGAGACGAATTCATTAATGGACGAAAATATCACTCAGCAAATCACGGCGTTAAACTTGTTGTGTGTCCTTGAGTTGTTTGAGCTGTTGATAAACCGCATCGGGATCTTCAATATCACGGAGAATCATTGCTCCTGGCAAACCTCCTTTCATCATCCCAAGCATAGGAACCATCATGCCCTTTGACATTAAAAAAATTGACCCTAAGTTCTTTCGTTTTTGCAGCATCCCTTTTCGTAAATAGATCTCAGTAACATCGACAAATTTAATGGTTTTTTGTTCCACGGTAAAGAACCCCTCAAAATACTCAATACGATTAGGAAAAATACGATACTCGATATGACTAAGTGCTGTTTTTTTGTACCAAATGACTAGAATCAGAGGTAATATAAAAAAGGTTAACGCACCCACAGCAAACATCATCACTGCCATGTTTATATCGGCATCATCACCAACGGTGATAATACCAGTTACCATAGGGGACAACATCATCACAGTTATCCCCCCAAATATAGCCAGAAAGACAGCTCCAGGTATTGCCTTTAAAAATACAACTGATGTTAGGAATTTGGGTTTTAAGATTATTGGCGCTTTATCAGATATATCCTGAATTGATGATTTCATAATACATACCTACATTGATTATCTTTGATAATAATTTTCCGCCCACTTTTAAAAAGGTATGGGATTCAAACCCCCACAGAATTCTTAACTTCAGAAATGTGATTCAAATTTAAAATTATGTGGACATACGGAGGTTCGTGGTAATACCAACGATTAGTCCTTAAATGTAGTACATTCTTATAGAGATACTGGCTTCTCATTAATGTTTAGTAGGATTTCTTTTGTTTTTTTCATTTGCATTAATGCAAAATTTTATAAGACATTAATTGCACAATTAACGCAAGTAAAGAAAATAAAATTAAGAGGTTTCAAAACGAAAGTACGGATTATAATTAGACGTATTTACCGAAATAAGAAATTTATGATTATTTTTCTCCCTCTTCTCATTCTAAATGTTTGGTTCTTTATAACACTATATACTCTGTCAAAAGTTCCCTTTTCTTATCTTTCATTTAACTTAGGGACTGCCTCAGTAGGATCACATATATATTTTGTGCATGGATATAATGGAAATGATTCCCAATTTAATGATATGATTGATCATCTTAACAAAACGAATTTTTTTGACAGGAAATTAGATGAAAAGCTTGACCCGCTCTTTTTCAATTATTATGAAAAATATCACAACCTCGGGATGACGAAAGCAGAAATTCATGATATTGAGGGAGGGATTTCGTCATATGCAAGAGATTTTTATACCCAACTTTGTGATACTCATGAAACAGCAGAAATAGATATTGTAGCTCATAGCCTTGGAGGTCTAATTGTTAGAGAAATGCTACGGAATCATCGAAGAGAGCTTGAGCTCGCAGGAATCACAATCTCAAAAGTTATTACCTTGGGAACCCCTCACTTTGGTACAAAATTACTAAATCACCCTCTAACGGAACAGATTCATTGGTTTTGTGGTTGTAACAGTGAGACCATAGTAGAACAATCTCTTTATCCTGGAAGTTCCTTTCTGCTTCATCTTAATCAAAATCCAGCAATTTATATGAAAGGAGTTGAATGGGTTTTTGTTGCGGGAGTGTCCTTGCATCCTTTGGCATTCGCAGTTCAGGAGCTTGTATTTGATGGTGTTCCGTGTGATGGCCTTGTCGATTGTGAAAGCGCCCTAGGCGTCGGCTTAGATTTTGAACCTTTAAATCGGGTGATTTTGCAAAAGGATCATCAACAGCTCATTTGTGATCCACAGAATCAGGAATCTTACAAATGTATAGATAAATGGTTGTCAATTGATTAATCTTCTTTATTTTTCTTTGGAATTCTAACTTGAAAATGGGGGAATATATAGCATAAAAAGGTTTCAAATTCTTCTAAAACTGCTGAATTTGTCTCAATTGCTTCAAATCCATCTATTACTTCTTTTAAAAATGATTTATCAAGGGGAGACTGGTTATGGGCTGGATACAACACCTCAACAGAGTTGAATATATTGCTGAGTGTTTTGATAGATTTTATATAATCTTGGAAATTACTTCCAGGGATATGAGCATACAGTGGGCCAGAATAGATAACATCGCCAGTAAATAAATGCCCTGAATCAGAATTCCACAAGCAAATCGAACCAGGGGAATGGCCAGGTAAATGTAAAACTTTTAATTTATATTCACCCAAATTTAAGACATCACCATCTTTCAACAAGCGTGTGGGATTGTAGGGAAGTATGTGATAATCTTCAAGTCGAAAATCGGATGGAAAGGGTCTAGATAGGTTTTCATTTTGCATTTGACTTCTTAAGAAATCGTCTGGAACTCCATGCTTGAGGTTATTTGCCTCTGTTTCGTGGATCGCGACCTTTTCAAACTGATAATTGCCACCAATGTGGTCCCAATGGGAGTGTGTGTTTACCACTTGAACAGGTAGATCAGTGTATTGATCTACAATCGATCTAATATTTCCAACTCCCAATCCAGTGTCGATTAAAATCGCATTTTCTATTCCAATTAATAAATAACTGATAACCTCTTCAGAATGGCCAGGTTCTAGAATAGCATAGATCACTGGTTGATTTTCTTGATGTTCCTGAATTTCAACAATGTCAAACCATTGCTGGCTCATTATTAGATCTATCCAAAGAACTTTTCTACACAATTAGGGCATAAGACAATCGTTTCTTCGTCCTCACGTTTGATTTCGTGTTTGTGGGTTTGACAGATTAAATTCTTGCAGATTTGGCAAGACATTCGTGCTTCTTCTATTCGACAAATATAACATAATTCACTCGTAGTGGCCGTTCTTTTTACCAGTGATGGGAATAAACGTGCCTCAATAGTATCCATTATTGTTTGGGGGACATCTTCCCTAATAAATTCTTCTTTCAATATTTTCCAAGTATCTAGGGTTAGATTCCTTTGTGTCCATTCCTTTAATTGTTCCGCTAGATTACGATGTTCTTGTTTCTGTTCAACAAGTCTGTCTGGATGTAGTTGAACAGCTGGAGTAATAAAAAACTGTTTTCGTCCGTCTAGGATGAGTCCAGTTTCATGTAATAATCCTGCTTTCAACATAATCTTTAGGTGATGGTTTAAACTTGCTCGACTAAGATCAAATTTATTGGCAAGTTCGCTTTTTGAAATGAAGCTTTTTTGTAGAATATATTCAAATAACTCTAATCGTCTCTCATTGTCGAGCGCTTCAAAAATCTGCTTGTAATTCTTCAGAGTCATCTTAAAATATTCCCAAAGGGGTGGAAAATCGAAATCTTTACTTTATTCTTCTGTTCTTACTTCTAATCAACTGTTTGTAAAGCAATTAAAAATGTTCTAATTTCGGAGAAAAGCTTTTTCACAACAAGAAGGGGAAAATTCTAGTATTAAAAGAAACATCATTAGATCTATGGAAAATAGATTACGGAAACCTTTAGAGAAATTCATTAAATTAGCACTTTTTTTAGTCCAATTGGTCAATAATCTTTGGAATGATGTTGTGAATGATTCCAGTAGCTATTTTATTCGATCTCGATGGGACACTTCTTGATAGCGATGCGATAATCATCAATTCGTGGAAGAAAGCTCATGAAGAAACATGCCCAAAGGTTGAATGGGATGAAAACAAACTTTTGGACATGATGGGCCAACCTGCTGAAGATATTCCTCATGGAATGGGTGTGCCTGAAGAATTACATGAAAAATATCTGGATATTTTCGATCAACAGTTGGTAAATATTGAAATACCATTATTTGAAGATGTGCTACCCTTTTTAGAACAAATAAAAGACAAATCAATTCCCTTAGGTATTGTCACTGGTGCTAAAACTGATGAAACACTTGAATTCCTGATTCAAAATAAAATCGATCACTTTTTCTCTAAGATTATCGGGGCGGATTTAACTGAAAGAGGAAAACCTTTTCCTGATCCTATCAACCTAGCAATAGAGAAGTTAAATCTTAATTCAAAGAACAAGAAAAATATCCTGTTTGTAGGTGATTCAATTAATGATTTGTCATCTGCTCAGGCAGCAGGGGTAACTCCCGTCCTTCTATGGCGAAAAGACCATGAAATTCAAACTGATCTGCAACAGAATGTCGTTCTAATAATTTCAGGACTAGAAGATCTTTTAGATATAATTGAGTAAAAAAGAAAGAATAGGAAGTAATAATTATTCCTCATCGCATTTTTGATTTTTTAAGCCCAATTTATGACTTGGTGATACGGGGGGAACCCCCAACTGACTTAATTCCGCTATTAGATCTCACTGGGGATGACCCACTGGTGATACTAGAAATAGGTGCAGGGACTGGAAGGATAATCCAATCATTATCACACTTGTGTTCAGATCTGTTTTTACTTGATCCTTCCCCATCAATGCTTGCAAAAGCACGTATTAAGGTTCCCTGTGCTAACCACTGCTTGGGGTATGCAGAATCAATTCCATTTCCAAAAGCATTTTTTGACAGAGTTTTTGCGATTGATTCATTACATCACTGGAACGATCAAACGAGGGGTTTAGCTGAAGTTTCTCGCGTCTTAAAGAATCATGGTATTTTTATACTAATCGAATTTGATCCGAGGACACGTTTTGGTCATTACATTAAGTCAATGGAGCGCTTTTTGCGGATGGGTTCAAGATTTTTTACTCCGGGAGAGATGAGAGAGAATATCTCTGCTACTGGTCTTTCTGTTCGTAAACAATATTACATTGATAGAGGAACTTATGTTACTGTTGCTAAAAAGTTCTCCTAAAAGAAGATATTCTCAGAATTTTAGCTAATAATAATCATTAAGAAGTACTCTTTTTTCTTCAATATACATCTTATTTTGGAGTGTTTCTGGAGATGACCGATAAGATAGAATCTGTTCTTTTAGAAGAGGCAATAAAAGAAGTAGAAACCGCTATCACTAGAATAGCTTTGTTACATTTATCTTTTTCGAAGGTTTTGGTTGATGAGTTTGGGGATGAAAGAGGTTCGGAATTAGTCATTAAATCTATAATGGAATACGGACGAAGAATAAATGAAGTAGTCAGTAAAGGAGGAGATGACCTCCCCAAATGGGGAGTATACTCAGGAGGAGTCTATCAGGATGGGGATGGTAACTATCACGTTACAGGCTGTAACCTCGCAAAGGTGTTTAAACAATTTAATGAGTTAAACTTGGGTTGCCTTTATTGTTATGTCGATGCCGCTAAAAGTATGGATTCCGATCCAATGAAGAAGCTTATTCATACTTCATGCGAAGCCTGTGGGGATGATCATTGTACTTTACAATTCGTTGATACAACCGAAGAAGAGAGGAACAGTTTTATTAACCGTGACACAAAACTGAAATATGTTGATCCTCGCTTATCTCGGAGTTTCTAACCTTTAGTTAATAAAAAATATTGTGAAGACAGAAGAGATGTTTCAGATTATAGCGGATTCTTTTCAATCTGGCAATTACAATCTGGATAACTCAATTGTAATTCTGTCTTTCCACATTTTTGCTTTTTGATGTAATTCTTTCACCTCCTCCAACTTAAGATTTTTATTTTTTCTTCTCATTTTCCTTTTTATCTTACTGACTATCATTTCACTCTCAAATTCTTGGGTGTCCTCCTCAAGAATCCTATTTTTTATTTCACTATAATTTTTAGCGAGAATATTCATGTAAACGGTAATATCTTTCTGAATTTCATCAGAGATCCATAATATGGCTAGTTCATCCACTAAATATTTTAGAGCTTCATATACTCTAACGACCTTGATTTGGTGCCTTTCACTCTTTTCTGGACGTTCAGCTGTTTCTATCACTAATTCAATCTCTCGGGACAATTCTCCCAATTTATGTCCTAGGATGAACAAGATTTCGTTTGATTTCATCTTCAATTGTCCCATGTAGAACACTGTTTTTGTTTAGCCCTCAGTAAACTCCTTAATAATCTCTTTGATTCTCCATTGAGTTGTGGGTAAATTATTTTCATCAACGAATACAACAACTGCGTAGGGGAAGACATTAAACATTAAACAATGGAAATCCTTTGATAGAGCGATAGCAAAATTTTCGATGGGAAAAGCTGTACGGTTTGACAGATCCAATAGAGTTTTGATTGCTGTTGAAACTTCAGCGCTATATATACTGAATCGTTCACTCACAAGATGAGTATAGAGTTGACTCATTTCAGGCCGTAAGAAGATTATCATATTGTCAAATATTCTATCCTGAAAACCATGAATTAATTCTAAAAGTTTACTCAACTTTGATTCATCAATGTGGACTAGTGAACTATAAGCTTCCACTAATTCCTTTGAAAAATCATAATCAGATGCTTCAATCCCCCTATCTGGGGTAATTAGGTTTTCTAATTTGGGATGAAATTTCCTCTCAAAGTCTTCAACAACTGTTGCGATGAATTTTTCAAAGATAGGGCCAGTTTGGAAGGTGAATAAAATACCATAAACAAACTCCCCCTCAGCAAGTATCGCGTTATAATTACCATAATTAACAATTCTCGTCTCTTGCTGACCGAATGTTTCACCCATAACGCGCATGATCGCGGTGATCAATCCGCCCCTGATGTCACTGTCAGTAAAGAGCGTATCAGGTCTGAACTCATAAGCAAATAGAGATATCCCACTCTCTTTACTTGTTATTTCTAGACCTATCATTGAAATACACACAATACTTCTAAAGATTTAACTTATAAATTCTATTGAGATTACCTATTTATATCTTTGAAACTTTAAGAATTTAACCTTATTAGCTTCATATCTTAACCAAATTGTTATTTTTCATTTCTTCATTTTTTTTAAAAGAAAGTTGCATATCTAATGACTAGTAACTCTATTATGATAAATTGAAGCTGGACATGCTTCACATTGATTTTCTAATCTCATGGGGCAATTTTCACAGCTAGAACCACAAGGACTAATTTCAGATTTTTCCTCAGGAAGAGTAAATTCGAAATTTTCAGGTTTTACAATGTTTTTCACTAATTCTAGCTTGATTTTTTTAGCCCCAATCACCTGTGGATTCTCTGCAGGGTATTCCAACCACCATTTTTTGACTTCAGGCACAAGGAATACGTAATGGAATGTATTTGAGGAAAATCCTCCAAATAATAAGTAGGGACAATTTTCCATGGCTTTCGTTCGCTTTTTTGCTTCTTCTTCCGAAGATGTTTCCCCACTCATTATTCCACACATATCATTCAATCAACTAACATCCTTTTCTTTCAAATTTCTATCTTTTATCCGTTTGGCTGGGGCTCCAACCCATACACCATTGGGAGGGACTTTAGTTCCTTTTTTCCATCCACTCATAATACCTAATAGCGTGTTGTCTCCAACTTCAACACCTGGTGCGACAACACAGTATGAACCAATGGTACAATTTTTTCCAACTTTTAATGGTTCAATCATAAATTGTCTATTTTCATTAGCATGGCCTGAGAGGACAGAGTTCCACCCTATAAAGGAATTATCTCCTATTTCGACTAATGGGCAGTCTATCCATGTATTTGTTGCGATATGGACATTTTTTCCACATTTTAAACCATATAATCGCATTAAATATGGAAAAAGGAGCACACCCCACACGAAGGGAAGAAAAGTGAAGACTTTGATCATTGATTTAAAGATACCATCAGCAGTAAGTCGAATGGCAATTAATCGTCCTTTACTGGAATGATGGGGATAGATGCCAGGTTTAATTCTATAGGGTAATGTCAACCTAACAACCAGTTGAGAATGAATTACTCCATAAAATAAGACTGTAATACAATATGCGATGAAGAAATAGAGCGGGGCTAGAAGGCAGTATAGTAGCTCTGGTTCTGTACTCAGGTAGAAAAATAAAAGCCATCCTTCAGGGAAGAATGATACCACAAGTACAGCTATGGTCAGTATGAAATAAATTATTAGTCTAAAAGTGTCTATAATTGATTCGAGTGACATGATCCGCTGAATTCTTTTCAAAAATTTAAATGATGCTCATTTGCAGATAATTACCTAAGATTTTG
>JBHLPQ010000304.1:0-3183 GCA_048939265.1 Promethearchaeota archaeon | reverse complement strand
ACAATAAATGATTTTGTATAGAGGGATTAACCATTTCGATTTCAACTGTAATTTATGAAATTGATACACAACAAGGATTGGCTAAACTTTACCATAGAACTCCCGATTCAACAGGTTCGCCTGTATTATTCATTCATGGGTTTGGATCCAATGCAAAGATCTGGTTTGCTTATGATGATTCTCTTGGGAACTATTTCAAATCAAAACAGATGGATTGTTGGACTCTAAATCTTAGTAATGCAGTTACTGGTAACATTAAGACATTAGCTCATGAAGATGTCCTGACTGCTGTTGATTTCATTTACAAATACCGAAAAATACCCATTCTAATGATTTGTCATTCAATGGGGGGAATTATCTCCCGATATTTCACAAGCGAGTATGTTGATCATCCATATCCCCTCCAGTTAATTGAATCTATGATTAAAGCAATCGTGTTACTGACTGTACCTAATCATGGAGTTGATGCTGGCGATATTTCACGGATCGAAGAAACAGCAAACGTTCTCAGAAGCTTTCTTAAGGATGATCACGAACCTTTGGCAGCTGATTTAGGTCTTGGATTCTTCCAATTGACTCGCAATAGTCAATTATTACAATCTTTGAATACTCTACCCCCATTGAATCCGAATTTAATATGGTTAAACGCTGTTGGTACATACGATAAAGTTGTACCACGGAATAGTGCTCTTTTTGAAGAATTTGAGTACACTAAACTACCAAACTTCCTTCAAAAAGAATTTCCGTGTGATCATATGGTCTATCCTTTCACTTCTACAATTACTAAAGTCATTAAGGCAATTCCACAGCTAATGGAATCAGCCAAACAAGTGCTTAAGATGTATCCCGCAATACACAGGCATCAACCTGTTGGTGATTGGATTTTAAAAAAAACATCTCTAGAAACTAGATAGTGAAGTAGAAAAATGACAGTACAATATATGGAAGGAGCTGAACCTCTCTTAATCAAGGGATCTAACACTGGATGTTTACTTCTTCATGGTGCTGGTGGAGGAACTACTTGGGATTTAAAGGAGTTTGCTCACAACATTCATTCAAAAACAGGATATACAATCTGGTTACCGGCATTGAAAGGATTCGGAACTCGTCCTGAAGATCTTTTTAACGTTTCATTTTCAGACTGGTGGAATGATGCACAAGAAGGAATCCAAAAACTAAAACAAGACTGTGACCAAATTTGTGTTGTTGGACATTCAATGGGAGGATTATTAACCCTTCTCTTGGCCTCAAAACAAAACAATATTACTGCGATTGTGACTTGGGCAGCGCCATATAATACCCGCCATCGTCAACTAAAACTCTTACCGATTACAAGTAAAATCCCTCTGTTAAAACGCATTATTCCAGAAAAATATTCTTCTCCTGCTCTAGAATTACGACAAAAGGGCTGGGTAGGCTATGATTGGATACCTTCACTAATTGGAATGATTGTTCTAGAAGGATTAAAACGCTTGAAACAATCACTTCACAACGTTAATTGTCCTGCTTTCATTATTCAAGGCACCGAGGATAAAGATGTATCAGATGATAGTGCAAGGAAGATTTACCAGACCATTAACTCTTCAATAAAGGAACTGTGGTATGTAGAAGGAGCACCACATCCAATAATGACCGATGAAAGTTATAAAGACGAACTATTTTCCCGTACAATTGAGTTTCTTGAGGGATCAAAATAATAGACCCGTGGTCTTTGTATCTTACAAATCTAACTCAAGTACCCCCTTTAAACGAAAGAAGAACCTCTTTTGTTGAATACTTAGGGAAATATCCTAATTCTTTCATTTTCTGGTTTGATGCCACAAATGGATAAGCCACAAAATCTAGATATGCAGGAGGTGCTCGTGAAAGACGTAATTTCCATTGTACCCACAGAAGGGCCTTTAAAATTCGCAATGGAACTTTGACTCCACGTCCTTTCAGTATTTTTGGGATTTGACCTACTAAAACATCAGTATCAGGACAAATATTATATGGACCACTTAATCTTAGATCTAGCATCATTTTAAACCCATTAAGTGCATCCTCAAGATGTAGAAACTGAATATGAGTATTCTTATTTGGATATGGCATTAAAAAGAAAGTACGCCAACCCCCTCTTAAAATATCAGCAACGAAATTCTGAAGGTCATGAGAGAGAATCGCGGAGGGACGAATCTTACCGATCTTCATACTAGGATTTTTTGCTTGAAATTCATCGATAACATGTTCTGCTATTGCTTTATGGTAGGAATAATGGAATTTTTCGTTTCCACGTAGAGGATTGGATTCTATTAATGGATAGGGATTATCAGGATGAGCTCCATAAGCTAAAGTGGAAGAAGTGTGTAGGAAATACTTAACATCGGCCTCATAGGCTTGTTTTAAAGCATTTTTCGTTCCTTCAATATCTACTTGAAAAGCTTTCTTGGTACTATGGATTGGATTGATAATCCAGACCATATGAATCAGATCTGTTACACAATGTTCTTCAAGAATGGAGGAAAACTCGTCTCTAACATCAATCTTGTAAAAAGAAAAAGGAATTTCAGGAGGAAACCTCATATCCCGGATGTCTAAACCAATAAAATGCTCTATGTCAGAAGAAACTCGAGATAAATATTGAATTAAGTGTTGGCCTAGGTATCCCGCCGCTCCAGTGATTGCAATGACTCGGGACATTCCAATATTCCTCGCTGAAGTGATTATTTTATTAATAGATAAATAAAGATTAGAATACAATTCTTAACGATAAAATTACCTAATTGGAAAAACTGGTTAATTTCTTACTTTGAGTACGATTTCATATTAAAATTTCAGATATACTTACTACATTTAGCTATGTTAAAAATATAAGGATAAGAACTGTTGAATCAATGGATGAAGGTTGAATTTTAATCAAAATATAATATATTCTTGATTTCAATTCAGTTAATTATAAAAATATGAAAATTAAGAATTACAACCTAATTACTAATTCTCTAGAAAAATTCATCCAACCTTTGTGAATCCAAAAAATCCGATGTTATCCCCGAATTCATCAAAGACTTTCGTAAACAACAGTGATTGATAAAAAGTTGCGATAAAAGTTTTCTACACACTTAAATACTACCGAGGTATCTTTGTAAAAAACAACTGGAATTTAAAAACAACTCTAGAGAATTTATTCGCTATCAAAAAATCTAC
>JBHLPQ010000145.1:0-9551 GCA_048939265.1 Promethearchaeota archaeon | reverse complement strand
CCAATAGATCCACTGATAAACCTGCGATTCCACCAAAAATATAGCTCCCTTCAATATTTTTATCAATCATTAAGTCTTTCAGATATTTTGTGGTTGCTAAGGACATCCCACCTGCCCCTGCTTGCCAGTTAAATCCTGACTCCAAAAATCCCGAATAATACATTGCTTGAACGGCAGTTTCAGCAATTTCAAGACGTGAGGGGGATAATTTTCTACTTAAACTGCCTGAAACAATTTTTTCGGGATCACCAATTGAATCTACTTCAAGAATCGCGTCAACACGACTAGAAGGAATACTAACCTTTTCTAGAGGATAATCCAAGACCGTATCAGTAACACCAATCACTACATCTGCATAGAGAGAATCTGTCTCAAGAGGGTACCCCATACTACCAAATGCGTTTTTTCCTTCCATTCCTGTCAAATTACCAAGAAAATCTGCTGCAGATGCTGCGATGAAAGCGACATCAATATGCAAACTACCCTCTTGTACTGCTCTCGCACGTCCACCATGAGATCTCAGAATACTTGGAACTGTTGCCTCTCCTTTTGATAACGCTCTCCCAATAGGCCCATTCATACTTCCCTCAATTCGTCCAATAACACCAGTTTCAATGTGTTCTAGGAGAGGTGCGTGAACAGGAAATAATGCAGAAGATGCGAGTGTAATATTTTTGATACCATAAGACGCAAAAGCGTCGACTATAGGTAGTATAACCCCGTCGCCTTCCCGGAGAATGTGATGAAAAGAAATCGCCATCCCATCAAATAAACGAAGAAAATGATGTCCCAATAAATGGTCAACATCGTCATAAAATCGTTTTGTATCTCTCGTGACAACATATGGTTGGTATCTTGTACCAATCCGACTTCTTCCTCTGGTCCTAGAGGCATGAATACCTTGGTAAGGAAGAATAGAAATTCCAAATAGCTTTTCAGGAAGAGTTCGGCCTAATATATTTTGAATCAACGCATATGAACCTTCTGGAGACTTGTCGCTAATCATCTCAGCGTTTTAAATGCCTATGAATAAACGTTCCCGGAAGAATAGCTGGAATTCTCTAGGTAATATTATCCTCATAGGCCTTGCGACCAATATTAAAAGCTTGCAGGTTAAGATTATAATGTTTAGCCCGAAATTGCTTTTTTAAAGCTACTTTTAAGGCCTCAACAGAGAGAGGAAGTCCTGACACTGCAGAAAGAGCTCCTAACATAACTATGTTTTGAACTATTGGCATGCCCAAATCAGTTGCTAGTTTTGTTGCGTTAATTGATATTATATTAGTACAATATTTCTTCAAAGCTAGGATAATAGATTCTATTTCAGGATAACTACTTTTTGTTAATGTAAAGCTCGGAGAAGGAATAGGATGTATATTGACAAGACAAATCCCGTTTGGTTTGATAAAATTTGCGTACCGTAAGGCTTCAGTAGGTTCAAATGCAAGTATTATATCAGAATCTCGTTCCATGATTAATGGAGAGTAGACATCTCCAAAGCGGACATTAGAAAATACACTTCCACCCCTTTGAGACATTCCATGCGTTTCAGAGCCATGCACCTTGAATCCCATGTTTACAGCCGCATTACAGAGTATATCTGTTACCGAGAGGATGCCCTGGCCTCCCACTCCAGCGAGAAAGATTTGGTATTCCATTAAATCACAATCTCTCTAAGTAGTACCTAAATTATGAAACTTTTGGGGAATATTATCATCTTGTTGTAACACTAGAGCTGGTGTCAACATGATAGTTACTATCCCATGAGCGATTTTTTTCTTGTTAACATCAGTAATTGTCGCTTCTGAGACACCAATGGTCTTTCCAAGCTTGATACAGTGACCATGTGCAAATAGCTTCCCCTTTTTTGCACTTGCAAGATAATTTATTTTCATCTCAATTGTAGTTGCACTATTAGGGCCCTCTATTTGAGTTACTGTAGCTAAAGCTCCAGCAGCATCTATCATTGCAGCTAAAACTCCCCCATGCACAACACCATGTATTTGTATATGTTCTTTCTTAATTTCTAATTCTAAGAACGCTTCTCCATATGTAAATTCATTTAGTTTGATACCCAATAAATTAAAGAAAGGACTGGAATTAATTAAAGGTAAAATCCACTCACACCATTGTTGATTCAATTGTTTCATGATAATCCCTTTCAAATTAGTGTTTTTCACTTTCTGTTTTTGTAACGATTACGTTATAAGGACATACTGAGGCACATAATCCACAACGAGTGCATAAAGACTGATCAATCATGGGGATAGGGTTTCCTTCTTCGGTTGTTGTTCGATCAGACCATATGATAGCTGGACACGCGATCATATTTACGCAAGCATAACACCCAACACATCGATCTGCTTCTATATAATACTTATTCTCGGGTAGTCCTTCTCTTCGCACAAATTGGATATTACATTCCCCTTTAGATACGATTACAGAAACTCCTTCCTGTTTAACTGCTTCCTTAATAACTTTAATAGATTCTTTTGGATTAAACGCATCTATTGTTGCAACAAATTCTACACCAACACCTCTGGCTGCTTCCTCAATAGCAAGAGTCTTAACCTGGGAATGAGATGTAAACGACGAAGGATTTGGTTGAAAACCAGTCATTGCTGTAGCAGAATTGTCAACGACTAACAATAAAAGCTTACTCCTGTTGTAAACAGCATTTACAAGACCTGGTAATCCAGTATGCCAAAAAGTTGAGTCCCCAATAATTGCTACAACAGGATCTTTTAATCCAGGGCTATGAGTTAATCCAGAACCAATGCCTAATGAGGATCCCATACAAATAGTTACATTACCAGCAGAGAGTGGAGGGGCAACACCCAAGGTATAACAACCTATGTCGGTCGATACTAAGCGGTGTCTTCGTGGAATTGATTTATTCAACGCATAAAATGTTGCTCGATGAGGGCATCCAGGACATAAAACAGGAGGACGTGGGAAAATTAGCGCTGATTGTTCCTGTGACATCTCTGGAGGTAGTACGTTTAAATCCATTACTTTTACAAGCCCGTTCCATACTTTCCTTATTGTTAGTTCACTATAAGAAGGGGTAATTCCTTCTCCCCTACCGGCAATTTTCCCTTGAAATTGGATTTCAAAAGCTAATTTTTTCACAAAGGTCTCTAGAACATCATCAGCCTCTTCGACAACAATAATAGTAGAAGAAGGATATTTTTGTAAGAATTGTGTAACCTGACTCCGAGGAAAAGGGTGTGAAAGACCTATTTTTAAAACTGGATGATCTAATTTTAGTTTAGATAACACTTCCTTTAAGTAGTTATAAGCAGAGCCGCAGGTTATGAATGCATATTTCTCATCAATTCCCTCGTCGACCTGATTCCAAGGCGTTCCCGCTATATAATTGGAAATGTCATCAACAATTTGCAAAATACGTTGTTTATTCTGACGTGCATTACTAGGTACACAAACAAATCGCTTGGGATCAATTTCTACAGAGATTGACTGACGAAATTCTGGAAAAGCAATAGGATCTAAACGAACATCAGCTCGAGAATGTGAGATTCTGGTTACAGTTCTCAAAATGACAGGTACCTGATATTTTTCACTGACACGAAAAGCATCCTTCAACATTGTTTTAGCTTCTCTTGCATCACATGGTTCAAACATCGGAACATTAGACATTTTTGTATACCAGCGATTATCTTGTTCATTTTGTGAGGAATGCATGTGAGGGTCTTCTGCTACAATTAGAACTAATCCTCCAACCACTCCTGCATTCACCAGTGTCATAAAAGGATCAGCAGCCACGTTTAATCCTACGTGTTTGCACACAAAAATTGCCCGATGACCCAATAAGGAGAAACCATATGCACATTCGAGGGCAACTGCTTCATTTGTGCTCCATTCGAGATATAGATCATAACCAATTTCTTTTAAGTGGGATTGAGCTGCATAAAGCGTATTTGGAATTTCGGATGAGGGAGTACCAGGATAAGTGAAAACACCAGCCACACCTGCTTCTACAATTCCTCTAGCAATGGCTTCATTTCCTAATAGAACAAGAGTCTTATCGCTTACATTCTCAAAAATATCTTCAATTCTCGCCATATCTATTTCGTCCATAAGAAGAAACGCAATGGTTACCTCTAAAAAGCTCTTATTGCAAATTTAATATATATTTTGAGGAGGTAATGTCATTGGTAACCTGTTGAATTAACATAACGAAACTATTGAAATGTTTACTTAAGAATAAAGAAGATTTTAGTATGAATCAATCCTAAAGCTACTTCAAGAGTATTCCAAGAATAAAGTTTGAACAATGAAAATAATTTTTAATAAAATACTTAATTCGATATGATTCAATCTGTTAAAATCAGATTGCTTAGGATTAATATCAATTCCATCTCCAAGTAGTTCAAAATTAGCGTTAATTCGGATATCATATCATAACATTTTACCAAAGATGATGAGGTTAGATTTACATTGAAGTGGTTACATTTAGGTGAGATTATACGTATCAATGCCTTCAAACATCCCGACCGACTTGCAGTTAAAGATATTAATCGTTCACTCACTAATAAAGAGTTTGATGAACGAACAAATACACTGGCTAATGGTTTACTCAAAAGAGGTTTGCGTAAAGGAGACAAAATCGCAGTTCTGTCAAATAATTCAATTGAGTTTATGGAAATATATTGTGCGGCCGCGAAAGCTGGACTAATTATTGTTCCTTTGAATTTTCGTCTTCTCCCAAAAGATCTATATTGGATTGTTGCCAATGCTGAGTGTAAAATGGTTATTGTTGAATCCCGATATTATGAAATTACTATTAATAATTGGGATTTAGTTATTGAATTTGGTTTAGACAAACTAGATCATATAGTAATAGGTAATATACCTATTGCGGAAAATTGGAGCTACTTTGAAGATATCATAAAAGGTGGGGAACCCATATATCCTTCTATCGAAGTGAATCCAGAGGACCCTTGGATTTTACTTTATACCTCGGGTACAACAGGAAGACCTAAAGGAGTTGTTCGTTCTCATCGTTCCTATATCTCATTTTTCCTGATCAATGCAGCAGAGTTCTCGTTTACTCTCGAGGATTATGGATTAATCCTTATGCCCCTTTCTCACGTGAATTCCACTTTCTATTCCTTCGTATTCACCTATGTAGGCGCACCCGTGTATGTTCACCGAGAATACGGTTTTAATCCTGAAGAAGTTCTACAAATTTTCGATAAAGAGAAAATCACATTTACTTCGTTGATTCCCACACATTATAACTTGATATTAAGCCTTCCAGAAGAAGTCAAAGAGAAATATGATCTTAGCTCGATTAAAACCCTGTTAACATCATCTGCTCCAGCCACAAAAGAGATGAAATACGGTGTAATGGATCTTTTTAAAGATGTTCGACTTTTTGAGGCCTATGGCTCCACTGAGGCGGGTTTAGTGACAATTTTAAGGCCTGAAGATCAATTTGAGAAAGCAGGTTCTATTGGACAGGAATGTATTGGCTCTGACCAAATTAGATTATTGGATCCTGAGACACGAGAACCAGTGCCACAAGGCGAGATTGGAGAATTATTTTCCCGTAGTCCAATGCAGATGACGAGTTATTATAAACTGGCTGAAAAGACAGCAGCAAGTATGGATGGAGAATTCTTTAGTGCTAGTGATATGGCACAAAAAGACGAGGATGGTTATTATTATTTGGTGGACAGAAAAGCAAACATGATTATTACTGGGGGTGAGCATGTATTCCCTTCAGAGGTTGAGAAAGTAATAACTGCCCATGAGGCTGTCTTAGAATGTGCTGTAGTAGGACTTCATGATGTTAAATGGGGAGAAGCGGTAACAGGAATCTGTGCTCTAACCCTAGGCAGTGAACCTTCTGATAGTTTAGCAAATGAGATCAGAGAGCATTGCAGACAAAAATTACCCCGATTTAAGGTGCCAAAGAAGGTAATTTTCATTGATTATGACGAAATCCCCCGAACAGGATCAGGAAAAATAGTCCATAGATTGTTACGTGAACGATATAATGAAGAGTCAAATAGCTAGGTATTAGGTAGTTTACAACATTTTAAGGAAGTTAGTACAATATGAAAGTTGAAGATGTGAAGAAGATTTGTGTAATGGGTGCAGGTCTTATGGGTAACGGTATTGCACAGACTTGTGCTCAAGCGGGGTACAAAGTCGCTATGCGTGATATTGAAGATCGCTTTGTACAGGGTGGGTTTAATAATATTAAAAAGAATTTATCTCGAGCAGTCAGTAAAGACAAAATGACCCAAGAACAAATGGATGCGATCTTAAACAATATTCATGGAACAACTGACTTGAAAGAAGCAGTTAAAGATGCAGATGTCGTTATAGAAGCAATTATAGAAAATAGAGATTTGAAAAGGAAAGTTTTTGCTGAATTAGATGAAATCTGCAAGCCTGACTGTATATTCGCCTCAAATACTTCATCGATCTCCATCACAGATATGGCTTCTGCAACTGAACGTGCTGAAAAATTCATTGGAATGCATTTCTTCAATCCTGTTCCTGTAATGCGTTTGGTTGAGATCATTAAGGGTTACGATACATCAGAAGAAACCTATCTCTTCATCGATGCGCTTTCCAAGAAATTAGGGAAGGAAACTGTCCTTGTTAATGAAACCCCTGGGTTTGCAGTTAATCGTTTGCTTCTTCCATTCTTGCTAGAGGCAATTTTTACTCTTCAAGAAGGTGTGACAACAGTCGAGGATCTCGATAAAGCTATTACTTTGGGTTTGAATCATCCAATGGGACCACTAACACTGTTAGATTTCGTGGGACTCGATACTGCCCTCTTCATTGCAGATTATATGTATTCAGAGTTTCAGGACTCCAAATATCGGGCTCCAACACTTCTAAGGAAAATGGTTCGTGCTGGCCATTTTGGGAGAAAATCAGGTAAGGGATTCTATGATTATACTAAGAAACCCCCTGAACCACGATCATTCAGATGAGTTTCTACGTAAATTGGGGGAAGTTGATACTACTTTTCTTTATTTTCATTACAATCAGATTTCTTTTTTAATGAGTAAATGCTTAAGAACGAAAACCCACACTCTACATGTTTCAAAATTTGAAACAGCATTATTGGTGAAAAATATGCCAGAAGTTTTAGTCCGTTTTATTCAAGAAATTTTCCCTGATAAATGGCCTCAATTAGAAGAAATAGACTCTAAATACAATGAAATAGAAAAAAAGCTGGGTTTTCCTCCCAAAAAACGTTATAGGAGTTTAATGGGTGGACATCACTATGATACCCTCATTATTGATCGAATGTGGGAGAGTCTTGCAAAACTCGAAGAATTGACAGTGAAATCAATGGGTGACCCTGAATATCAGAAACTTCAAGAGGAAGCTCAGTCAATTATAAAATCCCAAAAAGTTGAGTTGTATCTTCCTTTGCCATAAATTTGACAGTTGGTTATAATACCAATTCTTTTCTTTTTTTTTGGTATCTTTTATCAGATTTTCGCCACATCAATTACTATTGCAGCTGCGGAATCACCTGCTGAACAACCTGTAAATAGCCCATAACCACCACCTTTCAATGTGAGCTCTTCAATGAGTTCTATTATAAGTCGCATGCCTGTCGGTGCTTGAGGATGCCCCCATACAAGGGATGAACCATAATTATTAATGGATTCTTGAGCTATCCCCATTTCTTGGCTGAAGTAAACTTCATTCACAGTAAAAGGATTATGCATCTTTATGCAAGTAATGTCTTCCACAGATAGTTGAGCCGATTCCAAGGCATTTCTTGAAGCAGGAACAGGAGCCATGGGCATAAAGCCTTTTTCGCTCCGAGCTTGTCCATAAGATATTACTTTGATCTCAAAATCCTTGTTAAGACTAAGTTCTTTAGCTTTCTCTCTAGAAGTTAAGATCATTCCGCAATTACCATCTGAGGGATGAGTTTGTGCTCCATATGTAACAGTACCTTCCTTTAAAACAGGTTTCAGTCTTGCAAGGCCTTCTGCGGTTGTTGGAAAAACTCCTTCATCACCCTCAACAGTTGCAATTGTCTTTTTACCAGACTTCACTTCAATAGGGGAGATCATAAAGCGCTTGAGGAACGATGAGTTGTCATTCAAAGCATCATTATACTGTTGATAGCGTAGAAGCACTACTTCTTCTTGCTCTTCTCTAGATATTCCAGCTTTCTTAGCAACATTTTCAGCTGTTTGAATCATAGGATTCTCCGCATAAGGATCAAACCCAAAATTGTCCCATACCCAATTTTCCACATCTGCTTTTCCCCCTGGAGCAAGGGGATTAGGATAGAGAATATGAGGCCCGTTACTTGTTCGATCACAAGTCACGGTCAAGATACTTTGGTTAGTATTGATTTCAATCTCAGATGCAGCATTAGCGATGACTCGGGCAGAAGTTGCACAAGCTTGGGCAATCATAGGCCCTGTAATCTCAGGAGCTCCGATAAGACCCGCAAACCAATTTTGGCCGTAAAAACTATGTTTTTGAGGTACTGTAATACCAAGGTATAAGGAATCAAATGAATTAGGTGATATATTACGGGTTTTCAATGCCCGTGTTGTCATTTCAGCTGCAAAAGGAATAGCATTTAAGCTTGAGAAGCTTCCCTGCCATCGATTGAAGGGGGTTGACCAATAACAACCATATGGTACATAAACATTGTGAAATTTCATTACTCATCATTCCATAGGCTTAGGAAGAACAGCATCGATAAAATCTTGATCAAACGGACGAGCCTGAGCCATAAGTTTACGGAACTTGATGAAGTCAATCACATCTTTCCCAGTTTGTTTTCGTTCATTAAACGCCCTAAATCCTAACAATGCCTCCGTCATCATATTCACTGATAACCAATGTCGGTTTGCAAGTTTAGTCTGATCCCAGAAGAACTTCTTTTTCAATCGGATACCATCAATGGATTTCATTAAACATCCTGGGAAAAGATTTGTAAAATTCCATATAATATCATCCACTGCTTTATCTAGAGGAGTTAAATCGATTTTACAACTTTTCATTATTTCTCTTCCTTTTTTGAACTCCTGACCTGAAAGGAATTCCCCATAAATGATTTCACCATCTTTGAGGTAACTGTCTGTATATACTGTTGGGTTTCGTATAAATTCACCATTATCTGTTTTAAGGACTGGAACAACTCTTGTGATTAGTCCAAGACGTTTCATTTTATATGCACTCCACATTTCACAAGAAATACAATTATACATAGCATCTTCTATACCTAACAACCAGGGTAGAAAATCTGTTGATCCACCATCAGGTGCTGAACCGTGACGTGGTCCCGCCTGACCAAAGACTGCTGTATCTGCTGAAAAAGTTAAATCAGCGGCCATTCCGATTTCTTGTCCTCCTGCGACCCTCATACCATTTGCTCTACAAATAACTGGTTTTTTGCAATTTAGGATCGCATCAACCATGCCATTAAACAAATCCATATAGAGGCCATATTCGTTTAATTTTCCAGCATAATACTCCGCATATTCTTTTGTATTTCCACCAGTACAAAATGCACGATCACC
>JBHLPQ010000303.1:0-3216 GCA_048939265.1 Promethearchaeota archaeon | reverse complement strand
AACATACCAAATACCAAAATATATAGAATTTTGTTTTTGATGGATTTTCAAAGGGTAAATATTGTGTATTGATGTCCCTAAAGGAATAAGTTTTGAGAAATCTACATGAGTTTCCATTGGTTCTGACCAGGAGAGATCAAAAGAAAGTAGATTGTTCATAATGATACTCCCGAGAATTAAAAGAATACAAAGGTTTAGTACAAACCTGTGAGAAACTTTCACTTTCATTCCCACCTTTGATTTTGGATTCATGTAATTAATACTTTCTGTTATAATAGGCTTTCTATTGGTTTACTTTTATCATTCGTCTGTTTGTTGAAGGTATACTTCCGTATTACTGAAAAGTTAAAAGCAGAAAACTCATTGTTAACAACAGCTGTATCGGAGAAAATTCTAATGGTCAATTACTCTGGTCATGAAGGTAAATCGATTGATGACGCAATCATTATATCAGATGTTGATAATCATTTTGATGGAATCAATGCAGAATATCGATATATCGAGAACAGCTATGGAAGGAGGGGTGTGGACTGGCAGTTGATCAGACAAGAATTATTAAATGAGAATCAGAAGGTGTATGATCGAATACTCATTCAACTCTCAGATCAAACTGAGATCAGTCTTTATTTCAATCTCACAGAATTTTTTGGAAAAGGATTCTCTTTCTAGTGCAAAAGCGTCAAAAATACCATGGTGGCTTAAGAATGGATTCAAGAGAACGAATAGAAAATACTATTCAATTACAAGAAGTCGATCGAATCCCTAGAGATTTGGGGGGACCTGTCAGTGGAATTTCAAAGATCGCTTATGAGAAATTGTTAGATTATTGGAATATTCCCATCAAGGAGACTCAAATTTCAGACTTGATCCAACAGTTGGCGGTTATTGATGACAAAATATTAACCAAGCTGAAGGTTGATACTCGTCACGTACGAATGACTACTCCTAGTCGAAAACAATTCGCCCCTGATGGCACCATATCTTCATTCTATAACCTTTATGGCATTCAATATCAACCTATTGGAACCTCTCAACATGAGACTTTATATTATGAAATGGTCTCCTATCCATTAACCGAGGCTTCCTTAAAAGAAGTCCTAGAATATGAATTTCCCACCCCAACACAGGAATGGTTTCATGGTTGTGAAAAAGAAGCAAAAGATTATTGGAATAACGGATATGCAGTGGTTGCCGATCCGTGGGCTGGTGGAATCTTGGAACAGACAATTGGGCTTCGTGGATTTCACACCTTCCTTCTAGATCTATACTCAAATAGAGATATCATAGAAGAGTTATTAGATCGAAACTTGTTAAATCAACAACTAATCTGGGAGAGTTGGTTAAACGAGGTTGGTGAATGGGCATCCATTGCCATGTACGGTGATGATTATGGTACACAGGAACGTCTTTTATTAAATCCTCAAATGTGGCGAGAATTAGTGAAACCTAGGGTTAAATCCCTTATTCAATCAATAAAAGATAACTTCTCACATATTAAAGTCCAGTTGCATTCCTGTGGCTCTATTGTTGAAATAATGCCCGATTTGATTGATATTGGCTTTGATATCATCAATCCCGTTCAACCTACCCCAACAATGGATCATGCGAGTTTGAAACAGAATTACGGGTCGAAAATCTGTTTTCATGGAGGAGTTGACATCCAGGAGGTAATGCCACGGGGGACACCATTACAAGTAGAAAAGGAAGTTAATAGGATCAAGACCACTCTCGCAGGTGATAACACTGGGTATATTTTCGCCATGGCTCACAATATTTTGGCTGATGTCCCCCCAGAGAATATTGTAGCTGCTTACAAAACAATCAATTCAGTTTGAGTCCTTCCTTAATCCAAATTATCTTCTATAATTCCAGTTTCAAGTAAGAACTCCTGATGTTTGACTTTGGCTTTGTTTGCTCTTCGAGGCCCGTCAATTATTAAAGAGTAGAGGATAAGCAAGATCATAGCGACAAAAAAAATAATAAAAATCGAAAGAAAGCCTAATATCATCCAATCTGCAATGACCATAGGATCAGAGAATAGAGCAGTCATTGGTTGAAAAAAGGTCGAGTAGAAGAGAATAGTCATAATTAATAGGACGGTTAAAGTGAATAGATGAGAAATACGTACACTCCAACTGGTGGCTATTTCATGGACACTTTTCCAGTAGCATAATGGACAAAAATTATGTTTAGAACCCTCGAAGTCTTCAGCAAATACAAGTAATGTCCCAGAAAACGGATTATTAAAGACTTTCATACAATCGCTACAGATATATCGCTTACATTTCTCACACTGACCAATTGCTTGTTCCTTATGATAGAAACATTGTTCCATCAAAAGAACCCCTCCCATTTCTGTTTCGATGGCTGTTTCTTTTTTTTCTTTGGCCTTTTGAACGATCTCAACGACCCCTGATATAGGAAAAACAATTATAGCACATATAAGAGCGATTCCAATTGGTATTATCACGACAATTACATCAATTCCTAGTATCTTTTGATAGTGCCCTATTAGGAATACCTTTGTTGAACCCTGGTTTCCTCCAGTAATGACCAGTATAACCATTTCATATGTGTCTGTTTCTTCAACTTGAAATTCTCCCAATCGTGGATATATTTCCTCCTCAGGATCACCCACAACTTCCAGCTTCTCTCCTTCCAAAAGAACAGAATATATTAGTTCTTCTCCTCGCATGATTGATATATTAATAATTTCATCTCCAGACCATGTTACTACTTCAAACCAATAGTCCCACTCCTTCTTGAGATCGACTGAGAAATTCTGTGTCCCCTCAGCAGGTAGAATATACTCTTCTTGACTTGATTGTATAAAAATAATAAGGACACCAATCAATGCTATTATTAACGCGATAATCGTTAAAAAAATTTTTATTTGCGGTTTCATTTAGAATAATCACATGCAGGTTGCAAATTTAAATGTTCCCTTGTAGCATCCCTTGAATTTACAAATTTCAGCTTTTTCCTGGAAGTAAGATGAGGCAAACAACTATCTATTAGTTAATTTTTCATAGATTCAGATTTCATATGCTCAATAAATACTAGCTTCTTGGCATTTTTTACGAAATTAACGACAATTCTAATCATTGGGACTGTTTTTTATCCTCTTATTGCTGTATTATACATGAATGATAGGTTCATTAATATTCATAAAGCAAGAATGTCTTAAAAAATAAAAGAAGCAAGAATCTGTCTAAG
>JBHLPQ010000302.1:0-3241 GCA_048939265.1 Promethearchaeota archaeon | reverse complement strand
CCTTGATGTGAGACAAGGATACCAAGAGATCGATATTTCTGTGAGGGAGTTTTTCTCTGGGCTAGAAAATAGACTTAATAATATGGAATCCTTATTAAAAATCTCGATGGATGATATACAGAGTAGAAAATTATTCAAGGGTAAAGAAGAATTTATGTCTAATCTTAAAAAATTAAATGAAGACAGAAAAGCGGTTTTACAAAATTCAAAAGAGCAAACAATGATTTTAGAAAAAATAGGTAAGCTAAACGAAACCTTGCGTGAAACAGAGCATGAGGTTGTACAAGCAACTGAAATTGGTATAAAAGAAGTGCAAAGAATAATTGATGAACAGTCTAAACTCTTATCAAAGAATCTAAAAGAAATAAAGCTCAAAATAGGCTCTGAATTTCGAATGTCGCTGAAAGAATTTCTGCAAACAAAAAACCAAGATATGAGAACTCAGATTGAGGAGGGAAAATCTGTTCTAACTGAAGAAATAAATGATTTTAACCAACAACTAAATCAATTGAGCACCGAATTTCTAAATAATCTCTCTAAATTGATCCAACAATCTGCAGAAGAGTTTGGAACTGATTTAAAAGCCTATCTTGAGAAGGAACCTGCTTTTGATTTGGAAAAAAGTAGTTTTAAAGATTTGCAATCTGAGATTGAAGAATTTAGCAGGAATACCCATGAAGGACTTGAAAGTGTTCTAGAAAAGATTACTGATCTAGAGAACAGGTTTAATCTCTATGTTTCTAGTTTGAATGCTTTCACAACAAGTTTTGCAAACACTCAATTAGATGAGTCTAAATCAACTTTGAATGAAACTAAAGAAATTCTGAATAGTCAGATAGTAAAAGTTGAACAGCAATTAGAACATGAAATATCTGCAATAACGTTTTCTATTAAAGAGATGAAATCAAAACTGAATAAAATATCTGAACTGTCACAAAAAGTCGATTTTTCAGATATTGAGACTTCCTTTCTCTCTAGTGATTTAGTTATCGGAGAGACACCTATCATAATGATGCTAAGAGACCTGACATTAAGAGCCAAAGCTTCCTTAACCATTTTAATGCCTCGGCCAGAGCTTCAAACTTTAATTGCAGCGTCTAAATTACCAACTAGGACTCGAATAAGTATTATTGGAGACTTTAGGAAAGTTCCAGAGTCCACATTAAAGAAAATATTATCCTCACCTAATGTAAGGCTAAAACAATTAGATACGGTAGATTTTTGGGGATGTATTAGGGATTCAGAAGAGCTACTAGTATGTCCTGAACCAAAACACCCTGAAAAAGAAGGATTAATTGGAGTCATCACTACTAATGAAAACTTAGTGGAACTATTTTCCCAAGAATTGATAACATACACAACTCGCAGTCGAGAAATTGTCCTCTAGAGCTAAAATATCAGTTGCATAGGACTATGCAGCGTTTTTGCGAGTTGCTGTACGAATTGCTTGCTTCAGAGTTTGATCATCTTTTGAAATGCGTTTAGTCAAGACAATATCAATGTCTCCACCGTGAACACGAAAGTCAACGCGACCAGAAGAGTATTCTACAGAATATTGATCATTTCTATGGGTAATGTACACATCACCAGTTTTAGCAAGGGCTATTACGAAGCGTCCTGCTATGCTTTCTTCATCTAAGAATTGTTCAGATTCTTGAATTTTTTTTGGAGTTTCATGTGGAGCTTCAACTATAGGTTCTGGTTGTATAATAGAAGTAGCATCTGAAACAAGTCGTTCTTGGGTTAAAAAAGTAGGAACATATTCTTCTTCAGATTCCACGATTTCAGGTTGCGTTTCAGTTTCAGTAGGAGCTGTAGGCCTTTCTAATGAATATTTATGCCCCTCCTGTAGAAGAACGTCAGGAATAACCTCATCTTTAACAATTTCCACCTCGAATCCCGTTCCAATTCTCACTTGGGTCTTTGGAATTAAAAAACCACTTTTTGATATACTTTGAACACGACGTTCAATTATTTTCTTCGTAATCAAAGATAAATGCCCAGGGATTTGAATAGATATTTTTTCAGTGTTTTCATCAATAGTTAAAACAGTTTCATTTTCAGAAGGGTGAATCTTGGATTCTGAGACAGCAAAATTATCCGATCTCCAAATACAGGTAAGAATGATATTCTTCTCACTCAAAAAAAGCCCTCCTTAATCTTCATCTTCGTCCCTGAGAATTTTCAAAGCTTCTCGCAAAGATAGAGATAGCATATCGTCTTCTTCCTTGTCACTCGCTTCATCTTTTTGTAAAAGCATACTAGTTAGTGATGGTGAGGGTTCAGCTACTTCTTCTGTTGGCTGATCGAGACCGCTTGTTTTAAGTGCTTCATTAAGAGCTTGGAATTTGTCTGGTGGTGGAGGTATACCTGATTCAGGAGTAATATCAGGCATAGCCGAGCTTAAATCAGGGATCTCAGGAGAGGGCGTTGGTTCTGGGACAGGAGTAGGTTCTGGGATAGGGGTGGGTGTAATTGTAGGTGTTGGTTCTGGGACAGGGGTAGGTTCTGGGATAGGGGTGGGTGTAATTATAGGTGTTGGTTCTGGGACAGGAGTAGGTTCTGGGATAGGGGTGGGTGTAATTGTAGGTGTTGGTTCTGGGACAGGGGTAGGTTCTGGGATAGGGGTAGGTGTAATTGTAGGTGTTGGTTCTGGGGCTGGTTTGGTAAGTATTTCTTCTAATGGAGATGCTGGTTGTACTTCGACTACTGCTTCTTTATCTTGGAGTAATTCTTCCAATGGGGAAATGGCTTTTTCTTCAGGGGCAATTCTAGCAGAGAGACTGGCACTAGTATTTTGTAGGAATTGTGTAAACTTTTGATTATCCTTAAGGGTAAAAAATTGTTTTTTTGCTAATTGTGCCATATCACGTACTCCTTCCCAGTATTTAGGTGATTTACCTTCTTGGTCTGCAACAGGGATGTCAATTCCCAATTGTGCTCCTAATGCAGAGCTCACTCTTGCATCAGCTTTAGATTCAATTTGAGAAATAAAACCAGGAAGCTTATCCATTGTTTGAGTTTCAACTGAGTGGGTAAACAGACGCTGAATTAGATTTAGTGTTTCGATAGCTGATTTAATATAGGTTATATCTACGCTCATTTCCTATTTCGCCCCATTACTGAATGAAATACTATTAAATAATTCGAGATTGACACTATTTTTCATTTCCTTTTCAAGTATTATTCCTTTTTAGTCTTTAAAAAAGTAATTTTTTTGTATATATATATATTAAGTGAA
>JBHLPQ010000301.1:0-3249 GCA_048939265.1 Promethearchaeota archaeon | reverse complement strand
CCTATGGCGGATCCCTATATCCTTGGATTAGCGTCTGGGGCTTCTGTTGGCGCATCAATAGCTATAATTGCTGGTGGTACAATAGGGTTCCTCGCAGGATACACCCTTCCAGTTTTTGCTTTTGGTGGATCACTTTTAACCATTGTAGTTGTTTACTATATTTCTAATATTCGCGGGATGGTAAGAATTGATACTTTACTCTTATCAGGAATCGCTGTGGGATCTTTCATGGCAGCGGTAACCTCCTTTCTAACATATATTTCAGGGCAACATTTGAGGCCACTAATTTTCTGGTTAATGGGAGGATTATCATTATCTGAGGGGAATTGGGAGTCAGTGTTCATTGCAGCGGTAATCATCATACCAGTGTGTATAATTTGTATGACCTTCACAAGACAACTGAACCTACTATTACTAGGGGAGGAAACTGCTCAGTATCGAGGATTAGACACTCAAAAAGTCCAAAAAATATTGCTTGTACTAGTTTCACTGATCACTGGGGTTGCGGTTGCCTTTACTGGAGTGATAGGCTTTGTTGGTTTGATAATACCCCACTTAATCCGATTAATCACGGGGCCAGATCATAGGATATTACTTCCAACATCAAGCATAGTTGGAGCTAGTTTCTTGATCATGGCTGATGTGGTTGCAAAAACAGTCATTTATCCTACTGAACTACCAGTTGGAATTATTACTGCCCTTTGTGGCACCCCATTTTTCCTGTATTTATTACGGAAACAAAAAAAGATTGGATTCTAAGCTAGGTGAAATAATTGGGTTTAGAAGTTGAAGATCTATCGTTTAGTTATGAAAATATTTCTGTACTTCATAATGTGACGTTTGAGGCAAAACAAGGAAGAATAACTGGGATAATCGGTCCGAATGGGTCAGGAAAAACTACATTAATTCGTTGTATCGCGAATATCTTAAAACCTGATCATGGCTCTGTTTATCTTGATGGAAAGGACACTCGATTATTGAATAACAAAGAGCTTGCGAAAGTCCTTTCAGTAGTACCTCAGCTTACTAGTCTAGCCACAGGATTCACAGTTTTCGAAACTGTGTTATTAGGGAGATATCCACATCTCGGATTATTTCACCGTGAATCAAAACAAGATTTTCAGATAGTAAAATCTACACTAGAGCGAGTAGGCATTTCACACTTAGCTAGAAGAGACGTCGATGAGCTAAGCGGTGGTGAAAGGCAACTTGTAACAATAGCACTTGCTTTAGCTCAGGAACCTCAAATTCTATGCCTTGATGAACCCACTCTCCATCTCGATATCAATATGCAATACAAGATTATGGATTTATGCAAAGAAATCAGTCGTGATAAACGAATCGTGGTTATTGTTGTCCTTCATGACCTTGCTTTAGCTGGTTTGTATTGTGATGATCTTATCATACTTAAGAATGGCAAAGTGAAAGCTACAGGTTCTCCTGATGAAGTTATCATTGAAGAATTTATCCTAGATGCATATGGAGTTGAAGTAATAGTTGGAGAAGATAAAACATCGCGTTTGAAATACATTCTTCCGAAATTATCATCGAGAGAAATAAGGTATTAACACAAAGATTCTTCAGCTAGGAGATTTGAGCACACTCCTATGAATAATGTATTCCCCGTCATTTTTTCAATAGTAATTCTTTTTATTTTAGGGATATTACTTAGATCTTCCCGCCTTTTGAAACAAGAAGACGCGGATATCTTTTTAAAAATTGTCTTTTACGTCTCATTACCAGCCCTAATCCTGGACACCATTCCAGCTGTCGAAATTAACCTAGATTATTTTTTTTTACCAATAATTTCCTCTTTGATAATTATTATCTCATTTCTCGTTTCCAGTCTTGTGAGTGAGTATCAGAAGTTCGAAAAAAAGACTAAAGGGGTGTATATCATTGGGACTATGATATTAAATTTAGGCTTTAATGTTCCATTCGTAATTGGTTTTTATGGACCAGAGGGTTTTGCACGAGCCGCTTTTTTTGATATTGGTAATATTCTCCTGTTTTTGTCTTTCACTTATTACATCGCCCAGAAGTATGGAGCAACCAACAGTGAGGAGAATATCTCGTTCTTGAATAAGAAATTATTAACCTCTCCCCCCTTGATAGCTTTATGTATTGGAATAGTATTCAATATTACCGGGATCTCTTTCGATTCTAATGTTAATTATCTCCTTGACCTCTTAGGGGGGTTGTTGACTCCACTCCTTATGTTATCAATCGGGATTTATTTCAATCCGAAATTAAATAAAATTTTTCCAATCAGTCAAGTTATTTTCATTAGAATGGGATTAGGATTAATCTTAGGGATTGTTTTCACCTTTTTACTCGGATTAGATGGCCTTTCTAACAAAATTATCATCATAAGCTCTGCTGCTCCGGTTGGGTTCAATACGTTGACTTATGCTTCCTTAGAGGAACTGGATAAGGAGTTTGCAGCGGATATTCTTTCAATAGGTATTCCATTGGGGATTGTAACGATCTCTCTCTTGTTAATCATACTTGGATGATTTTACAGGTAATTTATTGTATCCATTTTGTTCCTTAATTCTTTTGAGGGATTTACCATTTCATCAGCAATTCCACCCAGCATTCGAAAAATTCTCGACTCAGGTAGAGGAGAGATTGCGCAATTAGAACGGCAATACCATTTATGGGTAGTCATCACAGTTTTAGCTGTAACTGCAGGTGTTCTCATGATTGGTGTTTCAATCATCCTGTTTCTACTCGAAACAGAAGAAGATCTTTCAGTTGTACGTATATTAATAGGATTGGCAGCAGGAGCTGATTTCATTGTTTCTTATTTTGTTTTTCAGGAAACAATAGCCCGGAGGCGGTATCTTTTAGAAGTACAAAAAATGATGCTTCAAGGGTTATCGTTTTTAGATTCAGTCCGCCGAGGTTTTCGGGACCTGTTTGGATAATAAGGCAATGAAGTAATATCCTAACGGAATTTCTAATTGTTAAAGGATTTAACACAAAAGATAAAAGGTTCAGTGGTTAGAGTTATTCCTTTATACTTATAAGATATCATAAAGACCTTAAAAATAATCAACTCTATTCAGTAAAGAATACTAAGAGAAAGAGGAAAAAATAAATGCCAGAAGTTTCAATACCAGGGATGGCTTTTAAGGCCAGCTTGACAAAAAAATCTGGAACCAATGTTGTAGAGCTAATATTTCGGGGGGATATCATTACCACGGTTGATGTTTCAGGGAATTTGACAGAAGCATCCATTCGCAG
>JBHLPQ010000300.1:0-3265 GCA_048939265.1 Promethearchaeota archaeon | reverse complement strand
AGAATATGAAAGACAAGTTTTTAGGATCTATCTTAGGGAGTGTTATCGGAGATTCATGGGGAGCGAGATATGAAGGAACGTACCATGGCTCTGTCCGAGTAGAAGATTTCGATTTGGTTGGAGGTAGGTACACTGATGATAGTGAAATGATGAGGGGTGTTATAGAATCCTTGTGTGCTAATAAGGGGGAGTTCAATGGACCCGATATGGCAGAGACTTTTGTCCGTAATTTTGATCATACTAGGGGGTATGGATCTGGTGCTATTACAGTCCTAATGAAGATTAAAGATGGAGAATCCTGGGATAAACCAGCCAAAGAAGCATTCTATGGAGAGGGGTCATTAGGAAACGGTGCTGCAATGAGAATTTGTCCTATTGGATTGCTTTATCATGATGATCAAGAGAAATTAATTGAGACAACCGATCAGGTCTCGATGATCACTCATACACACCGGTTAGGAAGACAAGGTGCGATTTTACAAGCCTGTGCGGTCGCTTTAGCTGTTAAAAGTGACCCTAGAGATTTTGAACCTCATGATTTTATCACAAAACTGAAGGAAATCCCTCATAAATTATCACCAGTGTACCAAAAGAAACTTGATAAGATTGAAACCTATTTAGAATCTTCCCCACCTCCTGATAGGATAATTAGGGAGCTGGGTGTTAATGTAACCGCCCCAGATTCGGTGCCTATTGCGATCTATAACTTCTTAAGCAATTCATCCAATTTTTATGAAGTTCTGTTCTCCTCCATAAGCTGTGGGGGAGATACGGATACGATTGCTTGCATGGCGGGGGGGATTGCAGGTGCTTTTTTGGGTCTGAAGGTTATTCCAAAGAACTGGATTGATATAATTGAAGATGTAGATATTTTCCAGACTTTAGCAGGCGAACTATATGAATTATGGGTGGGAAAAACTTCTAAATGAAAACGTATTTCGCATTGCATACTAGGATAATCTTTTTGGTTGGTGATTCCTGTAAACAAACATTATACTGATCTACTCAAGAAATATAGTGAGATATATCTACTAAACACCCTCCAAGGTGTTTTATACTGGGATTTAAATACTTATATGCCTAGAGATGCTTTAGGTTTTCGAACCAAACAGTTCAATTGGTTACAGCAGGCTATACATAAACGCTGGATAAGTCATGAGTTTGAATCATTAATTAAACAATGTGAAGAAGATCAAACCCTTGATGATATTCAAAAAAGGAATGTGAACCTAGTAAGGAGAGAGTATAATGACAGGACTATTCTTCCTTTAGAGCTAGTAGGAGCTCTGGCATCACAATCGAATAAGACACTAGAAGTATGGAAGAAAGCTAAAGCTAGCAATGATTACCAAAGTGTGGTTAAAGATTTAAAAACGCTTTTTGATCTAAATTTGAAGCGTGCTGAATTATTAGCTAGATCTAAAGGATTTAACGACCCTTATGAAGCGTTAATCGATTTTCGTGAACCAGGTTTCTCAGTGAAAATGCTAAGCCAATTATTTGATGAAACAAAATCATTTTTAGTACCCTTTGTAAGAAAATGTTGTGATTCATCAGTACAACCAGATAATAGCATTGTTTCTCGCCATGTTTCTATCAGGGATCAGAGAACACTTGTTAAGGATATTGCAGGATTTTTAGAATATAGTTTTAATGCTGGAAATATCCATGAGGTCGAACATCCATTAACAATCGGCTGTGGGCCTGAAGATATAAGGGTAACAGTCAAGTATGAAGATCATTTTATGTCAGCTATATCTGCGGCTATACATGAGTGTGGTCATGCGTTAGATAGTTTACAACGAAAGAAAGAATGGATAGGACAACCCATAAACTCTCGAAGATCTCCCAGTTTTGGGGAGAGCCAAAGTCGATTTTTACAGAATATTATTGGGAAGTCACGGGAATTCTGGATATTTTACTACCCACACTTCCAGAAATTTACGAATGGAGTATTTGAGGATATTTCTCTTGAAGATTTTTATTTTGCTATCAATGCTGTGAAACCTGGGTTAAGCAGGATGAGCGCGGATGAAGTTACTTATTGTCTTCACATTATAATTCGTTTTGAGATTGAACGTGACCTTTTTGCAGATAGAATTAATATAAACGATCTCCCACAAATCTGGAATGCAAAATACGCAGAATATCTTGGTGTGGAGGTTCCCTCGGACACATTGGGTGTTATGCAGGATCTACACTGGTTTTCACAATATTGGGGATACTTTTATGGGTATGGAATAGGAGATATCATGGCTTCTCAAATAGTCACAGCATTAACCCATGATTTACCAACATGGCGAACATCATTACAAATGGGGAAGTTCACACCAATAAGAGAATGGTTGGCACACAACATTCACCAGAAAGGAGCCCAATATGATGTGCTAGATTTAATCGAGAATATAACAGGGGAGCCTCTTAGTGTGAAGTATTTCATAACCTATCTGAAAGAGAAATATTCTGAATTGTATAATCTTGTTTAAAAGGCGGCAGAATTGGCCAAGAAAGAAATAACTGTTCAACAAGGGATAATGGCGTTTCCAGGATTTCCAATTGTCTTAGTGTGCGTGAAAGACAATATAATTACAGTTGCAGCGGTGAGTTTTTTCTCTTTTGGAGGTAGGCAAGGAAAACCACCCATGGTTATGGTCGGAATCGTCCCTAAACGCTATACTTTCGAGTTACTCGAAGAAACTGATAATTATTCGATTAACATCCCTACCAGAGAACTTCTTGAAGCAATCAAGATCTGTGGGTCAAAATCTGGAAGAGACGTCAATAAATTTGACGCTGCAGGTCTTACCCCTATAAAAGGTAAAAAAATCTCTTCCTATCTCATTGAAGAGTGTCCAGTAAATCTAGAATGCAAAGTGGTTCATAAAGTTGATTTACACGGCAGTACTCATGTTTGGTTTGTTGGGGAAATCGTCGCAGCTCATCAGGAAGATGGATATGATCGTTCACAAGCTATTTTGTTTTGGCCCCGTGAGTACCGAGAAGTGGGGAAAGTAATCAATAGATAAGAGTAAAGCTATAAAAAGACTCAATGACGATATAGCGTAATGAAGCTTTTCGCGCTAGATAGAAGGAAGTGAATATTATACAGAATAAAATGTTGGTAAAGTCTAGGATTATTATTCTGATTTTTCTCTTAATTATCCTTTATTGGGAGCAAACTCAGACAGGGGGATTCATGGGGAATAAAACAGACTTTCTTGTAGAAAGAACATTAATGAAATCAAAACTTACTTCTTCTTATACA
>JBHLPQ010000144.1:0-9710 GCA_048939265.1 Promethearchaeota archaeon | reverse complement strand
GATTAATGTAATTAATTCAATAAACGCTAAACTTACAAATAGATAAACAAGTTTAGCTAAGAAAATTACTTGGGGTTTTATTGAAAGAGAAAGTAGTGAGTAAATTGAGTTCTTTTTCAGTTCGCGAGAAAAAATAGAGGTTAAGCCTAACATCACAGTGAATGTGATAATAAACCATAAGCATGCCGCGGAAATAGCTTGTTTGGTCTCTAAAGAAATATTCCCTAGAAGATTAAAGAGAGAGGAAAAAATTAGGACAGAAGCAAAGGAGAAAAGACCCATTGAGAAAAGTGTTTCTCTTTTTCTAAACTCTAGCAGAATATCCTTCTTTGCCAAAAGGAAAATTTCAGTGAGTAGAGACATTTTTCTAACGTCCCGATTTAATTTGGCTTATTAAGGAAGTACTCATATTCTGAGGGTTCTAGGATCTTTTTTATTCTTCCTTTTTCCAGAAAATACACTTTAGAACAAACATGAGAAATAGAATTAAAATCGTGAGAACAAATAATAATTGTTGTATCAGACTTTTTATTTGCAATAATCCGTTTAATATACTGTTTATTTTCAACATCCAATCCTGAGAATGGTTCGTCTAGTAATACTAATCGTGGTAGCTGGGGTAAAGTAATTCTTAAGAGCTCTAGTTTCTTGGCCATGCCTGTTGAGAGTTCATGGGTCGGTCTGTCAATGAAGAATTTTAATTTATAGTCTTTAATCGCTTTGTCGACAACTTCAACATAATTTTTTGTTCTTCCATTCATTTTTAGGTAAAATTCAAGGTTTTCACGGCCAGTCAGATCTTCATAAAAAAAAGAATGACTTAATAGTGTACCAATCTCCCTTTTGAGGAGATGCCGATTTTCTTTCACCTCTTTCCCAAATAATTCAATTTTGCCACTTGTGGGTGTAATTAAGAGAGAAATGATCTTTAAAAGCGTACTTTTTCCAGCACCATTGTTACCTAATAACCCGACGGTTTCACCTTTTTCAATTATCATGTTGACATTTTTCACGGCGTTAATGAACCCATAGACTTTGGATATAGTTGTAAGTTTTACAACTGGTGGAGTATCATGGTTTACCATCTTAGTCTCCTTTGTTAAGATTGTCAATTAACAGACTATCAATGAATCATTATTTATTTGTTTTTAAGTAACTTATTAATCTTTCAAGCTATTCAGTTCTTTTTCAAGTTTTCTTAACCTAAGATTTGTGAAATAAAGGTAAATAAAGATGAAGATCCAAACTGCAATTGAAATAAAAAACATCAAACTCAAATCAGATCCTAATAGCTCATCAAAAAAATCTGCCATGATTTATATCACCTCTTAATTAACTTCAAGCATCTTGCATTTTGATTGTTCTAATTTTTTTCAACTCGAAGTCGATTTTGTTAACCCTATAAGACATATAAATAAGTATTAATGTTAATAAACCAATAAATAAAAAATTTAACATTAGGTACAGCCCAACTCCTGCCCCAAGTCCTGTTTGTTGAGGGGGAGGGTGTAATGCACCAACAACGAAATTAGATAAAGGGACAGAGGGAGAAGTCGCAATTCCAAATATCGCGGAAAGTGTTGCTTTCTTCTCTTGGTTTCTCTCGTCTATCATCTCTCTAAAAACTAATAATCCAACATAGGCTAACCACATAATTAATGTTGCAGTTTGTCTAGGCTCCCATTGCCACCAGTAACCCCATTCAGGTTTAGACCAGATTATTCCAACAATTAATGTTATTGTTCCAGTAACAACTCCAGTCTGGGCACTCGAAACCATAAAAAGATCGAAGCGCATGTCTTTTCTCCACAAATAAAGGACTGCGCTGAGAAGTACAATTCCAAAACAGAGATATGTTGAAAAGGCAAACGGAACCATGTAGAAAATTGGATGTCCGCTTACGTTGAAACCTTCAAATGGTTTGACAACTACAAACACAATAAAATAGTTTATTATAGTAAAAGCACTCATGATGGCAAGAATAATCAAGTTCTGATTGCTAGATATTTTTTCACGTATCATTTTTTGATCACTACAGTTGTATTAATAACAATAGGCTTTCATAACTACCATAATTTACATAGTTTCCTTATATCTCATCTTGATATTTAGATGGACATTTAGTACTGATCATTGTAGCCTTGAACTTCCACATACCAGTTGTCGAGATGAGTTTTCCCTCAACAAGGACAGTTTTCCCAGTTTCAAATCCCACAGGTTTTTCAACATTGGTTGCATTGATATAGATAATCAATGAGGTGTTATTTATATCATCAGGATCAGTTATAAAGAAACCAGTGTTGTTAACCTGTTGTACAATACCTATCAGCTGAATATTACGATTTATATAGGAATCAGGTTGCTTTTGATCCATTAGTTCTTTCACAGTGAGGATTGGAATGGAAGAACCAGTTAAAAGGAATAGAACCGCGCCTCCGCTTATTATAATGATAATTGCGGAAATTAAGACATTCTTAGATTTAACCACTTTTTAAACCACCTTCATTTGTATTTTCGTTCTCTGATGGGTCAAATTTAGTATCTTGTTTATCTAAAGAATAAGCCTTTTTTAAGAGAGTAAACCTTCCGATTGTCAAAGGAATTATTGCAAAATGAAGGATAAGACATCCTACCCAGAGAATATTGATATAGGGAACAACCTTTATTCGAAGACGAGTCTCTGTAAAACCAAGAAAAGGATTTTGGTTGAAACCAACAGTAAGAATGTAAATATCAGATAAAAGATCACTTATAATTGTAACTTCAGCATTGTAACCTGATAATTCATCTGAAGGATTTATCCAACGTGTATGACGAGCTAACTTGCTGATTCCAGCTCCAATAAACCGTCCACTGTTCGAGGTTAGCATGAATTGAGTAGTGTACTCAACTTCAAGGGGACCTGATGTAGGATATTCCCTAACCAAATCTATTATTGTAATATTCATAGAGGTTCCTGGGATAGCATAAACAGCACCATCTCGAAGAAGGGGCGTTTCATTCGAAACAGTCATGTTTGCGCTTAGTAAGGCACCAAGAAGAATTACTAAGAAGGAGAAATGTAACATTATTTGAGATGTTTTGCTAAGGATGTTTTTATTTTCTTTCAAACCTACATTAATAAATTCCACGATTAATCCGATAATCCCTAGGAGCAGTAGAGGGATTACTAAGTTTGCTTTATCACTAGTTGTCCAGAAGTTACTGAAGAAAACAATGATTGGATTTTTTTCCCCTAGTATCTGAGTAAGAGAACCATTCCGATAAAAGAAACCACTCACAGAAAATATGATTCCAGCTATTACCCCACTGATTAACAGACCATACTTCTTTTTAAGGCTTAATCTTGGATAAAAATTGCAGAAAAACTGTGCAAGAAGCATTATTCCACCAAAAATCGTTATAACTGTATTATAAAACACCATATCGATAGAAATACTTGTTGTAAATCCTTCTGGACTAAATGTAACAATATAACCAATAATGTCATAAATAACAGGTGCTAATAGCCCTATGATGATGGCATAAGAACACATAAGGCCTGAAATAAAGGATATCTTCAATGCGGTTGTACGGGATCGTGATGCTTGAAAATCTTTCCTACCCAGCGAAATGGGAACCCGAAATATTTCCCTATTCTTAATTCCATAATAATGAGGAATGATGAAACTCACGAGTAAAATAATAAATAGGAGTAACAACCACTCATCAGGTATGAATCGTAAGAATATCTTCATAATAAAACTATTTGTAGGAATAAAGAATTTTAAAATATTTTCTAAGGTTCCTTCGGGTTGAAATGTATGTACGCTTACTATGATACTACTTCTTGTTAAATATGTAGCAAATAAGGTACCAATATAGCTCATACTTACAAGATAGTTACCGAGGTATTCCTTTTTTCCAAAAAAAGGTTTCCCATGGTAATAAAGAGTTATAAAGAACCATGGTACCATAGAGGCTGTTTCAACTGGATCCCATGCCCAGAAACCACCCCAACCGAGAGTTACATAAGCCCAATATCCACCAATTATTATTCCCGAGCTTAAAAAAAGCCAGGCCAGGGAAACCATAAATTCAAAGAAATTATCCAGTTTCTCCTTACCTCCTTTTTCAAATTCAGGTACTTTTCCATCTTTAAGAGAAGAAATTCTAGCTATCCCAATGGCCATTGGAATCAAACAAAGTGCATAACCAATAAAGATGATTGGTGGGTGAATAAGATTCCATTCGGTTAACAATATAGGAGAAAGTCCAATACCATCAGTGACAATTCTTGAATTGAGTTTGAAGGGATCAGTAAATAATGTCAATGCTGCTAAAGCAACAACTTGGAGATTTGTAATTACAAACGATTTCCAGAGGATAGGTTCATGTGCATATTGACGGAACATGAATCTGAAGATAAAATAAAGAAGTGCAACCAAGAATAGCCAGAAGAAGTATGATCCAACTGCTCCAGACCAAATGGCAGATAACCTCAAGAAAAAATCCATGTCATTATTAACGTACCCACTCACATAAGAGAAGCTATAATCGACAGAAAGAACAGAATAACTGAAATAGCCAAAAGAGATGAAAATAGCTGCGATGCCAACAGTAAGACAAAGTTCTGAAAAAGATTCCCACTTTTCTATGTATTCTCCAAAAAGTACAATGAAAGCATCAAGTAGCAGGGCTACTAAACCCACAAACAATACAATTGTACCTAAATCCATTCCAATTGATCCCAAACTAATATAAATCATCTTTATTTCTCCTCAGTGCTTCTAATTCTTTTCGTTCCTCTCCGTTTCCAGTGACGTGTTCTCTTTATACTTTTTAATGTTTTTCGTGCACTCTTTTTCTTAAATTCTACATATGTGTAGAGCCCTGCTGGAACAATAACAATTACGAAAAGCAAGGCTCCGATAACAAGTGAGATAGGGAGCGTTTCCAAGTAACCTAAAATAGAAAACGAACTAGTATAACTGAACCCTAGATTCCCTCGACTATCAATTGCCTCAAAATAATAAGAATAACTACCAGGTGTCGAGATTCCGTCAGGAAATGTTGCTTCCCAATAATATGTTCCTTCTTTCATTTTCTTCAAGGAAATAGTTTTTATAGGTTCGTTTGTACGGTGATAATACATACGTACATATTCAATACTACCTTGCGAAGGTACATCTTGAGCGGTTACGATAATCGAAAAGTTTCTTTCAACTGGTATTTCAATTCCAGGATTAATTGATATTATTGAGATCTGAGGAGCCCACGTATCAACCTGCCAGAGAAAAAAATAGGAACCACGAACAATTATGTTGCCTAATGTATCATTTACTATAATATTAAAATTAACCTCTGTGCCCTCAGGTTGAGTAACCAATTCTGTTTCGAAGATATTTCCAATCAAACGATTTGGAACCATTTCTACGAGTTGATATGGTTTATTATTCATCGAATAATTGAATATAACATTCGATAATCCATCTGAATCAAAAGCAGCAACCGAAATAGTCACTGAATCTTGGTTGGCTAGGGGTGTTGAAGGTGTCCAAATACCATTAAGAACACCTGGTTTGCTGTACAACCAGAGATTCGCAAATGAATAGATAGCCAGGGATTGTGTTACAGCATATTTATCATTCCAGTAGGGTGGTCCTTCCGTCCCATCCTGATATACCTGTTGATAATAACCAAAGTTATCGTCGTCATAGAGATTATTTGTTAAGAATTCCATCATATCAAAAATCAGATTATAAAATAAACTGTTGTTAGTAAGTTTGTACGCATTATCAAGAGCTCGAATGACGTAAAATTGTCTTTCTGTATGTTTGTTCTTATCTCTTGCTTCAGGATCAAGATATGAGTAGGTTTTGAAAAAACTCCCAAATAAATCATCCCAGAAGTTGCCTAATATATTATTCAACAAGCTTAAGAAATCATCAAAATACTTCTCCTCCTTAGTAACATTATATAGATGAGCTAAAAATTCAAGAACTAGTGAATTGCTAAATATATCGGCTGAATGATTATCTACAATTTCATTTTTCCCATTTATTCCTATATAAAAAAGGTTAGTAGTAGCATTTCGACAAGTGGTGTTGAAGTAATTATATATTCGCTTTGCATAAGTTAAATATTTTTCATCTGATTCTATTCGGTATAGATCTAATAATGCATCTCCCATCAAGGCATTATGATCTAGTCTTTTTGACTTTGGATCAAATGGATCTCCTATCTCTGGATTTGAATTAGCAATTAAACCCGTGTGAGATAATAAATAGTTGTAATATCCATTATTTTCGTCGATATTTTCCCATGCGTCCACTTCTAGAAAATTAAATGTGTCAATAGCAACATCTCGGTAGGTGTGATTACCTGTTAGCTTAAAAAGAGTTAAAAGTGATTGAATTACTTTAGCCTCGATTCCAGGTTTTTTAAGTCTATTTGATTCACTAATGAAAAACCCATTAAATTGAACGTCAAGTAAATCAGTGATTAAACAATTCGCTGCTTTTTCAGCAATTTCAATTGCAAATTCCCTTTCTGTGTGGTTAATTACAGCTTCTGACAGCTTCAAAAACGCTAAAATCGCTTGAGCTTGATCATAAGAATATTTTAAACGAACAATGCTCTCATTAGACCAAGCCTGATCAGCAGCGTGATAGAATCCGCCAGAATTATTGTCGTATAAGTAATCAATTAAGGCATTCGCAATTTCTACGGAATAAAATAGAAAATTCGGAAAGTAGGCTTCAGGGCTATCATCAACCAGAGTATCTGATTTTTGGAGTATTCTGTTATTAATATCTGTATTGGTTAAAATGAAGTTCATTCTAGAGGTAGACGCAATGCTTGGTAGAGCTGTTCCAAATATTAATACAACTAGGAAGGAATACATTAACCATTTTCTTAAAGAAATGGTAGGGATAGATATTTTATTTTTCATAAATTATTCCATCTATTTGGTTATTTTCAATAATTATTTGATATTGTGCCAGAAATTAATGAGTTTATTTTTTTAATGCTCTTGAGAAAGCAAAGAGTGGTGCTAATTCTATTTAAGATAATAAGACACAAAGTGAAGCAAAGTGATACAATATGATGCTTACTTCTACTCCCGATCACCAGAAAAAAAAAGAGAAGAAACAGCAGAGAATTGCTGTTCTTGCTTCGGAAATAAACTGCGTTACGGAATCAGTAGCCAGGTCTAACGTTTCTTCTTGCGGAAAAGGACGGTTACACCGAGAATACTGAGTATTGTTATGATACCAACAGCTGTTGCTGCTGCTGTGGTTTCGCTAGTTTCTGCTGTGGTTTCGCTAGTTTCTTCTGTAGTTTCGGGAGGAGTGATAATGGCATTTGCAGCTGCTTCTGCCCAAGCTAACTTAGTCAAAGCTAGTTGGAGTTTTGATTCAGCGAGTTCGTAATTATGGAATCCACCAGATGGATCAGCCTTTACAAAGGCAACCATGGCTTCAGCTTCCTCAATCAAGAGATATATTTCGTCGATTTCGTCTTGATCTGCACCTGAGACTGCTGCGGCTGTATCTGCAATAGTAGTAACAGTTGTTATCTTGGTTTCAACAGTAGTGACTAAACTTGCGATATCTGACTGGATATCCTCAAGAGTGTCCATCCTGCCTTCCATTGCAGTTGCCATTATTGTTTCATTGAGCTCACTCATGTTTGTGCCCGAAGGAAGATGACAAGAAGCACAAGCATCAGGGAGTTTGAGTACCCATGTATGATTGAGGTCAAAGGAAGCATCAGATGACTCATCTGCGGGATCCAAAGTGTATCCATGACATTGAGTGCAATCGAAGTTTGAGTGAGGACTTTCGACAGCAGTGTTTGTTATCATTTCGTATGCTGGGCCATATTCACCGCTATGACATTCTCCACAAAGCTCAGGAATACTATTTGCTCTCAGTGAAGAATTAAGCATAAGGTTAGGATACTTATCCTCTTTGTAAAGCTCATTGGAAACACCGTGAGGATCGTGGCAGACATAGCACTCGATGGTGAAAAGTTCTCCATACTCGTAACTATTGTTTTCACCTACGTCATAGATAAGACCATTTCCAGTCATGCAGTGGAGACAAGAGTCATCGATATCATCACTCGCAAGCAGATCATCGAGAGCACCATACATAGGGCTTTTTACCCAGTCAAACTGAGAAACGCCTCGTGGTATATGACATAGGGGCATACCCTTCATACCATAACCACCACATGGGTAGGATCCTGGACCGAATGGCATATAGCCCACAGGATCAAATCCATTATCTGGATCCTCATGACAAGCTGCACAAGCCACTCCATAGTCCCAATACGCGCCATCTAAGGGCCCGTCTGGTTGTGTTGTGTTATACCAATTGGTAAAATGACAACAACTGTAGCCTTCGTCTTCAAAGTAAGCCTTTGTAAAATTGTAATCGCCCCAAACTTGACTATAATGCTGTAAATGAGTCTCATTGTACTCAACGAACAGATAGGAATGGAGTGTCTGATTCCAACCTTCATATTCTGCCGGATGACAAGTAGCGCAGTCTTCGGGGTGCCAGATAGTACCATCACCAAATTTATCATCATGAGTGTATTGTTCTACTTTAAAGGTGTATTTTGGGTTTAGAACACCAGTTCCTAAACCAATTGTTACAGCTGTTCCCATGAACACGAGGGCAAACCAGTAGAGCAGTACAACTCTGCGACCGTTCCACTTGCTCTGGCGTACTAAGATTTCATCTTGATCATTCATCAATATTCCGCCAAATATTTCTGGATTTCAGTTTACAATTGCTATTAATATCTGTTTTAATTCAGTTTATCAATAGCTGACTCTGTTTGAAATTTCAATCAATCCTAGGAAAGATTATTAAAATTTCAAGTCTGATAAAAATCCTTTGACTACTTTTAGAAAGTTTCGTAAGGTTTCAATAATCAAGTAAGTAGAAAGTAACCTGATTACAAGTTTAAAGTACTGTAAATTATCTTCATTAAAGAGCCATATGCAAACAGATAATAGTAAAAAACCTACTGAATTCTCAATCAAAGTGATTTTAATTATCTACCACTCTTTGGAACACAATCAAGTTAATAATAAATTGAGATTTAAAACAAAGACATTTTGACGTTCTAAGTAAAACTAGTAAATCTGATTTAGAGAAAAAAGAGAGATAGAAAAATTATATCCTAATTCTTCTCATTTCTCTGTTTGCGTTTAATGAGGGGAGTTATGAGAACCAAACTTGACAGAGCGAGAATTAGTACTTCAGCCTCGAAGCCTGGCCCTCCAAAATCAACAGTTGGTTGATCATCAACTACATTATCCGTCTGAAGAACTATACTGATTTTTAAGCGATTGGTGATCGTATCTTCATCCTGAATTTCGAATTCACAGAGATAGAAGTTATCTAAAGAAGAAGTGCTATCCCATGTATACTCATATATAAGCCAATCTCCATCGGATCCACTTTGACTGAGAGATTGAGTTAATTCTATCCGAGCATCACTAAGTTCATAATCACCAGTGCTATTATCAAAATCATCTAACGCATAAACTGTAAGATCAACCGTTGAAATTCCCACTTCATCAAATACAACAACCTTAAAGTAAACATCACCTACTTCTGGCTCATAATCCAAAAAATTTTCTTCTTCGATATAGTCACTGACATTTTCAGGAAGAACTGATTGGTCTGGATCCCATTCAGGTGGGTCAC
>JBHLPQ010000299.1:0-3271 GCA_048939265.1 Promethearchaeota archaeon | reverse complement strand
TCTATTTTTGGGGCTAAACTAATTATTTTCATAATAAAATTTAGAGGGAGATCAATGTGGGTGTTTTGAAGGTTTTGTCGGTTTTTTTTAATTTCTTAATAGTCCTGTCTTTTCGTATTTAGGATTACAAATTTTCAATGGTTGATATATGATTTAGGGTTATTTAAATCTTTCACTTGTCTTTTTATGTAAACTTGTTGTTGTCGATTGAGGAAATCGAGGAATCTCAAGAAGGCTTATAAGATTCCTAAACAACATTGGCTAATACTTGTACACACACACCTTCCCTGTTTAATTAAAGATAGAAAGGTGGCATCATTAAGGTGTTCTAATGTAGAAGGACACAATCAACCCCTATCATATGGGGTTGTCAAAGAAATTCGTCACCAAATCTTATTTTCATTAAGAAACGCAGAAAAAATGTACTCACCAAAAGTTGAAAACTAATCTGATTTGAGAAGTCGTTGTTGGAAGATTATTGAGTCTGCGTAATCTCTCAGACTTTGTAGCCTAGTTTCCAATGGTTGAGTCTCATCTAGAAAGAACTTCAGACTCATTTGTGAGAACTTTTTTTCCAGTTTTTCAACCACAGTATTCCTTGATGTCTTGATCACTCGTATTCTCGGTTGGCTTTGGATAAAGACAATTAATTCCAACCATTTTTCAGCAGTTTCAGGATTAAGCCCTGCATATTTCAAATTTGATTTCGGAAAGGAGTCTTCCTCATTTTCTATCAATCGAAATATATCCTTAGCTCGCTGTAATAATGTCCTGCGGGGAGTGGGCATGATTTTCTCCTTAGATACAATATTGTATCTTAATGTATATAAATGTATTTATAAGTTAATACAAGTTTATTTTGAATGAGTACCAGGAAACAATGAAAATGTCTGCTGCTGTTGATATCGATCAAATATTTCAATTTTTTATTATATTAACTTCTAATCAAATTAAAAAAGTTTTCAATTCAGGAGAAAGCGATAAAATCCTTTCTTCCTTTAATATGCGGTTTACTGAGCTTTTTAAAAAACTAAAAGAGAAAGAAGACGAAACCCAGATTTTTCACGGGTTAAATCCAATATTCGTAATAGCTCTTGAGGAATCTCTACCACCTACTCTAAGGGAGAGAAAACAAGTTACCGAGCATGTATTAACAATTTACCGTGCGATGTTGGAAGATTATGTCTTAGAGCCACAGAGACGATTTATGGCTTCTTCTAAAGACCCATGGTCTACTTTCATGGAGGATACTCGAAGGGGGAATCAAAAAACCTATGATAATAAGTACTTCAAACTCCAAGAGGTTTCAGTTACCCAGGAGGAGTTTGTTTTCAATATTAATCGTTGTGTGTATCAGGAAATCTTTAATGAATTTGAACGGCCAGATCTTGGTCCAATTATGTGTGAATATGACACAATTATTGCTGATAATGTCGCACAATGGGTAAGATTTGAACGTGAAGAAACAATCGCAGAGGGATTTCCTAGATGCACCTTCAGATATTTTCCAATTAAACAAAAATACTCTGATAATCCTATTATTGATAATATTTACTCCTTTCTGAATATCATAGATAACTCGTATGATATGTTATCCAAACAGGAACTTATCGAGAAAGGATTTGAGGCTGATATTGACCTTGAAGAAATTTTAAAGCTTATTGAAACTATTCAAAATCATCCAGGGATAAAAAGTTCGGTAGAAGAAGAAGAAACCTTTTTTGGTAATGTATCCAGTTATGAAAGGCATGAAGAATGGAAATTACTCTTCAATAGAAAGATTCCGCTTGAAGAGAGAAATAAAATCCTCCGAAATCTGCCTCTGGAATTGAAAGAGGAGAAAATTAATCGATTAATAACTCATATTCTCGAAAATCCTTATGAACTTGCTTCTATCAAGTGGCTTTGTTTAAATTATTTACAACACCACTTTTCATCTAGAGTTGGGTTCGAATCTGAGGGTGTTGATGAAATTCCCATAAAGTATCTCTTGGAGGAGTTTGGGAAGAATTATTCAGGGATTTCTTTCGAATTACACCCTATCCCACAGAAGTTTGGCAGTAATACACGAGTTTCTATTCAGGTATATGGCAAAGGAGTTCCTGAACATAAATTAAAGGAACCTGCGCAGCTACTGAGGAGAAAAATGGTGATAGAATTCCCTGATGCGAGCTTATCGGCGATTAGGCCGATCTTATCTATTGATCGTGTCGTAAAGAAATTCTTTGACATTTTAGAAGACGTAGATCAACCTTTTCAATTACGCGAACTTGCTCTAAGAATTCTTGTTAGTCGAGCTGGAGATAAGTTAATCCCTTTACTCAAAACCATTTCTGAAAACAAGAAAGATGATCCATTCCTGCGAGGAAGAGCTATCGATTCCCTCTCCTGGTTTACAGGTAATTTACCTCAATTGTTCGAGGCCGAAAACGAACCATTAAAAGCAATCGAGGACTTACCTGCTCCCATTCAGAGATCAGTTATTGATTTTATAACCCAGCAAGGGATAGAGGAAGAGTTGCTGCTAGAAATTGTTAAAGATGAGAATATTGCTGTTACTCTGAGGAGGGTAGCTCTTCGAAATTTAGCAACTTATACTGATCCGAAAGTTACTGATTTTCTCCTAGAGTTAATTAAAGAGAGGGCATCTAACGAACTCCTGAGACAAGCAGCTTTAGTAGCATTAGGAAAACATGGAGCTTTAAAAATTGCCAAACCAGTATTGGAGATATTTGTTAATCCAAGGGAATCGTCGTTTATTCGAATGGAAGCGTTTGAAACTCTCAAAGACCTCAATCATTCTCCAACCGAAGAATCTTTTCAAATAGATAATCCTGATTGGATTACGACATTTGGTTTGAAGAAATTACGGGAAGCTTAACCATGGACTTTAATAGCGCAATTAAAAACGTCCAGTTCTATTTAGATAACCAGAGTTTCTTGCAAAACGTGTCTTCGCTTGAAGATCTTGAACATATTCCAACACCAGTTTTTTGTCTCCTTCTAACTCAAAAAGGGGAGGTTCTTTACCTTCCAGAAGACAGGTTGTTTAAAAAAGGGATTTTCTTCTTTGACGATGACTGGATTGACCCTACAAAATTGAAGGAACATCGACAAACGACTAAGGATCGATTACTGAAGAACACTTTTTCGAAAAGTAATATCATTAAATCTTCTAGTGACCTATTTGATAATTTAATCAACGAAAAATTGATCAAATCGGGCTATCGGGATCTTTTTAATAATTGTAAAGAAATTAATTATTCTGATA
>JBHLPQ010000298.1:0-3274 GCA_048939265.1 Promethearchaeota archaeon | reverse complement strand
AACAGAACGTACTCGAAGATTTTTGGCAGAAATCAAAGATCCCCAAACTGCAGTTATCTTGATAGATTTTGTTTTTGGTTATGGATCCCATATTGATCCAATAGCAGATATGCAAGATGCTTTCACTCAATGGAAATTACTCGATAGAAATATTCCCATAGTCGCACATCTTTGTGGTACTGAACTAGATCCTCAGGATTTTAATAAATCGATTTCGGCATTAGAAGACTTTGGAGTTTATGTTATGCCCACAAATGCCCAAGCAGCAAGGTTGGCGGCTTTAATTGCTACTCGTGGAGATGTGAATCAATTAGTGAAATAGGTGTATAAAGATGGAGAAGTTTAACGAGCTAATATCAACTGGGCCCAAAGTTCTAAATATCGGATTAAAATCGTTTTATGAGTCATGTGAAACACAGGGAATTCCTGTTGTTCATATCCGTTGGGAACCTCCTGCCCAAGGCAAGCCGAAGCTTCTGTCCTTATTAGATGAATTACTTTGATAATTATACCCAGAGATTCAGGAATGGATTCTAATGAGCATTAAAGAGAAGATAAATGAAGCTAATAAAATAGCTTTAGAGCGAATGGCAAACGTTCAACCTATTCTAGTGGATATAGAACTAGAAGCTATGAATGTAATTCCTGGGATGGAGAAGAAAACAATTCTTCACGCAGGGCCACCGATTGAATGGGATCGAATGTGTGGGCCAACACAAGGAGCTATAGCAGGAATCCTTGTTTATGAAGGATTAGCTAATAATATTGAAGAGGGATACGAATTAGCAGCTTCGGGGGAGATAAAATTTGACTGTAACCATGATCATGATGCAGTTGGGCCAATGACGGGAGTCACCTCTCCCCATCAACCTGTGTTTGTTTTAGAAGATCGAGAAAGTGGTATGAAATCTTATTGTACCTTAAATGAAGGCAGAGGTAAAGTTTTACGTTTTGGTGGGTGGGATTCCGAAGTATTGGATAGACTTAACTGGATGAAGGATACATTGGCACCTGCACTAAAAAAGGCAATAAATCACGCCAAGGGTATAGACATTAAATCCATTATTTCTGAATCGTTACACATGGGAGATGAGGCTCATAATCGAAATAGATCAGGTTCCTACCTTTTTATGGGTGAGATTACACCACATCTTATGGATACTGCTGATACATCCACAGCTAAGGAAGTTTTCCTATTCTTAAGACAAAATGCGGACATATTTAACTTAAATCTCTCCATGCCACATTCAAAATTAATAGCTGACGCTGCCCGTGATATTGATTATTGTTCACTTGTTGTAGCTATGGCTCGTAATGGAACCGAGATAGGAATTCAAGTTTCAGCGCTTAATCGGGAATGGTTCACCTCGCCAGCTACAATGGTTGATGGATTATATTTTCCTGGTTTCTCTGAAGAGGATGCATGTCCTGATTTAGGTGATTCAACTATATCAGAAGTAATAGGAATTGGTGGATTCTCAATGGCCTCGTCTCCAGCAATTGTTTCGTTTGTTGGAGGGTCTGCTTCTGAAGCTGTATCACGGACAGAACGAATGTACGAAATTACAGTTGGTACAAGCAGAACTTTTACTATTCCAAGTCTAAATTTTCGTGGAGCCCCAACAGGAATCGACATTCGGAAAGTTGTAGAACTAAATGAAACTCCTCTAATAAATACTGGTATCGCACACAAAGAAGCTGGTATTGGTCAAATTGGTGCAGGATTGACTGCAGCACCATTAGAGATGTTTCATGACGCGTTAAAAGCGTTTGGTAAGAAGTACTTGTAATGTTTTCATATTCAACAGAATTAAATCACTCAAGGTTTTAATCCTTAATTAGAGACTTCTTGTCTTGTTTTTGCTCGTTGGCGTAAGAGAGCGACTCTAAATCCAAGAAAAGACGATTGATTGTATGACACGGGAGAGGGGATTGTTGAAGGTAATTTTCTCAAGGTATCAGCTAGAAGGGTATCACCAATTGCCATCGCACTAAAAGCATCCGCACGGATTTCAGCAAGGAAAAGACGATAATAGTGAAAAATCGATAGAAAAGCTGAACTAAGAAATACGAGAAAAATGAGAATAATAAACAACATGGAGAAGATGGGATCTAAGGAAAAAATTGTTTGATTCTGTTCTAATAATATTAATCCCGTAAAAACACAAAATATTCTCATAGTTCGTAAAAAAGCCTCTGTTCCCCCTATTAAATAGGATTTCATTATATGATTATTGGCGATATGACCGATTTCATGCAGAATAACGGCTGTCAGCTCTTCATTTGTCAATTTCCAATTGAAATATCGTGACACAAGACAAATATTTTTCTTCCAACCATAAGACATAACACCAGCACTCAAAAACAGAGATGGAAGTTGAATATCTGCAAAACGATATTCGGAAATCAGTCGGCTTTTAGGATGGCTTTGTTCTATTTGATCGATAATTTCGCTATTTACTGTCTCCTGAGCAGTAGAAAGTAACTCTTGTTTTCTTCTTATGGATATAATGATGAAATAACTCTGAATTATTAATGAGAGAATCAAAGAAAGTCCTAAATAACCCCAAGGTTCTAGATTTTCCATAATATTGAGAATTCTAAGGAGAATTGTTAAAATAAAACCTACAAAAATAACATAATAGACCTGTCTAATAAGATGTAACCCCATCTCATACCAAGAGGGTATGAAATGGAAGTATTTAACTTCTAAAGCATAAATCCGTAGACGCTTAAAGGATTGATAAAATAAAAGACTAGTAATAAGAAATGGAAAAAGGAGAATGAGATTAAGGACTAAAGAATATTGAATTTCGTCGTTAATTGCTATACCTAAGAAAATTAATGATACACCAATGCAAAGAGGGTAGAATAAAAAATATAGAATAAGCACCAAGATGTCACTGATAGGTAGAGAAACGCCTAAAGATCGATCAAGTTCTCTGTCCATAAAGGATCTCTCTATAATCTGAGCTACCTCTTGAAAGTTTAAAGTTTATGCAATCTTAACTGACAATATAATATATATTACACTAGCGATGACATCCGATTTGTGAGGGGCTGTGAGCTATTCGCATGTCTTCTTCAGTATTAAAGATTTTTACTCACCCAATAACCAGTTTCAGTAGAGATTATTTTTCCACCCATATAATTTATTACGAAAATAAATTAATTACTCTCTCATTAGATATTATTACATAACGATTTGATGATTTCCTTCATGATGTTATCCTCTATTTTTATTATCCACACCCTCTATGAACATTGAGCTTGT
>JBHLPQ010000143.1:0-9760 GCA_048939265.1 Promethearchaeota archaeon | reverse complement strand
CAATAGGTAACTTTGTTAGTTTGCGAAGAACTTGAATTAAACGTTTTGTTGCTTGGATTGGATAGTATAAAGGGGGTTTATTTTCTTGGTGGTAATAATTATTATGAGATCCGACAATATAATCATTTACATCCACTGCGTCAGTATTCCTCAAGGTGATTAATACCATATCATAAGAATCGTTTTGAAGCAACTCCCTCAAGTAAAGCTCCCACTGGTCTTCAGAGATCCCATACAAATCGTGACGGACAGTACGAATTCCATGCCTAGCTGCAATCTCTGAAACTTGAACGAATGCGTAAGGATACATCAAAGATGTCTTGAGATTGCTTGCATTGAGTAAAAGGACGGTGCGTTGAGGATTCATAAGATTACCCCAAAATCAAACCGAAAAAATCATTGATGCTTGATAAATATGTTCCTCATGGTAAATGTTTATTCTGATTTTTGTAAACAAATATATTTGGGTTTACCTCAAAATTCGATTAATTTAAGAATCATAATTATGTCACAAATAAAAATAATACCTTTTTTTATGATGATTTTTATTTTTAAGAAATACACATTCCATAGTAGAAGGAACATTTCTTAAGTGGCCAAACTTTTTAAATTATATTATTTAAATTAAACTACTATTTTTATCAATTAGAAATAAAGGAGAAAGAGATGGAGATGTCACTAGAATTAGTTAAAACGTGGTTAGGTCGTATGAATATCCCCTTTAACATCACACCACGAAATACTATTGTTATACTATATAACATGGAAAATAAGTACAAATTTGCTGTAAATATCATCCCCGAAGGGAGATGGATACAAATTGCAGCTTCAATGGTTCATGCAGATGAGATACCTAAGAAAAGAAAAGAAGAAATCCTGGCTGATCTATTAAAAGGGAATTGGAAGTTAAACGATGTAACTTACTCCATGGATCCCAATGGATCCTTATTTTCAGAAAATGACGTTGGTGCTGACAGTAACTTCGAAAATTTTGCAAGTGAATTTGGTGCAGTTGGATTTGGAGTAAAATACTTCTTTGATGAGATTGGCCCAAAATATGGCTTAAGAACGCCATCAGAAAAGTTTTGGGTGGGAATTAAATCCTCTTATTAATTCCACATCAAATTCTTCCTCTTCATTTTTTCTAATCTTTTCATTTTAGCTGGGTATTTCTAGCTAGAACTATCTAATAAAGACTTATTGAGGATGTACCAAAAATAAATGAACCTTTTAAGATTTTAAAAAGTCAAATGCCTATAAATTGTATCGTATTGACTCATGACGAGAGATATCTCATATCAGGGGACTCTGCTGGCTATTTACAGTTTTGGGATTTCAAAAAGCTCGAACTGAATAATGAGATATGTGTAAGTTCGACCGAGGAAATATCAGGGATAGAAATAATTGAAAATGATAATTCTTTGTTAGTAGCAACTAAATCTGGAAATTTAAGTGTTTGGAGTATAGAAAATCGAAAGAAAATACGAGAATTAAAAAAGAATTATGGTTCACTTAGCGCTATCGCGTTATCTCCGAATAATAAACATATTGTGGTTGCTAACCTTAATGGTGATGTCACAACATGGGAATTCAATACTGAAGAACACCTTTCAACAATAATTGGCCAAAAAATAGGACTTAATCGAAGGATTGCATTTTCTAAAATGGGAAATTCCATAATTTCCTGTGGAGAAGATAATACGGTGAAAGAATGGGATATCCAAACTGGAGAACTAATGCTTATAATTGGTGAACACACTGACATTGTAACTCATGCAGAATTTCTGTCTCCAGAAGAAGTAATTAGCATGAGCGGAGCTGGTACAATTAAGATTTGGGACTCTGACACTGGGCAATATAAAGACACTTTAATCAATATTTCAAATCCGATTTCTCTTTTTAGAGTATCAAGAGATAAAAAATTCATTGCGATTTATGATGAAGGTTCAAAGGTTTGGCTATTGGAATATCCCTCTAGAAAGGTAATTATGACACTAAATTTAGGGTCCACAGTAGTAAATGATATTTTGATTTCTCCCTCTAATAAGTTCCTTATAAGTGGATCAAATGATTCAAAAATTACAATATGGTCTATAGAAAAAGACATAGAAAGTAATTCTTTGGAAACACAGGGGGAGTCGGAAACAAAAGAATTAAAAGATGGTATTGACGAAGCAGACGTTTATTTTCGTTTGATGGGAGACGGTGGAATGTTTTCAATTCAAAATCAACACGAAAAGGCTGTGAAAGCTTACGAAGCAGCATTAAAATGTAAACCAAAGCTTGATAACTCAGCATTAGGTTTTCATTATTATGTACTCGCAGGAGCACTCTTTCGTGTTGGCCGATATGAAGAGTCAGAGGAGTACATAACTAAAGCAGTTGAACTTTATCCTCAAGAAGCTGATGCTTGGAGTTTACTTGGTGAACATCATCTACGACACAAAAGAATACCTGAAGCAATTGAAGTTTGCGAAAAAGCAACTACCTTGAAACCAGAATTATATCATGCATGGTTGCAGTTAAGTGGTTTATATCGTCAAATGCAAGATTTTTCCAAGGCAATTCATGCGATAAAAATGATAACGGTTTATAATCATTTTAAAAACTCTTATATCAAGGAATTGCAGGAGTTAGCTTTCGAAGCAGGCTTGAAAGAAGAGAATGAGGTAGCAGAGGAGGCGTACATCCTTCTAACTAATGTTTCAAACCTGTTCTACCATTGGCATAGTTTGGGTGTCCTTTATTTCAATCAAAAAAGATATGACGAAGCAATAAAGTGTATGAGAAAAGTACAAGAAATCGAACCCAATGAATGGCCAAGCTATCACGTACTTTCAAAGATTTATAAAGAGATGGGAAAGTTAAATGAGGCAATTATGGCATTAGAGGCTGTTATTTTTAGATACCCAGATTATCATGACGCTTTGTATGAATTAGGTAATTTCTATTCTTCTGACCAACCGCAGAAAGCAATTTCAATATGGAAATCCTATTTAAATGTAAAACCTGATGCTTCTCAACGAAAAGAGATTGAAGGATTTATTTCTAAATACTCAGGTCTTTTTTTTAAAGGAGAAATTCTAAGCAAATTAATTTCAGACAAAGAATGCGTTGAATTACCTCTAAGTAATTTTACTGGGCATACTGGCGAAATAAATTCTATATCATTTAGCCATAATGGAAAATATATTGTAACTGGTGGAGAGGATGGTTCTACACGACTTTGGAATTTTGAAACTGGAGATTTGATGCTAGTATTAACTGAACACAAACATAATGTAAGGAGTGTTGTTTTTTCGCATAATGACAGGTATATTATATCTGGGAGTTATAATTTGATTGTGATTTGGGATCTTACGACTGGATCGATCGTAAATCGGATCAAAAATGAAGAAATAGGTTCTATTTATTCTTTATCTTTATCACCAACAAATAATGAGATTTTTGCTGGTTGTAGTGATGGAAATGCAAGAGTATGGAACTTCCATAGTGGTAGGTTACTCAAGACGATAAAATGCTTAACGGTTACTGCATTTACTCCAGATGGATTATGTGTCATCGCAGGCAACTTAAACAGCCCTGCTATAATTTGGAATCTTAGAACTGGTGAACAGATAGGTGTGTTAAATAGGGAAGGTGGTAGAATTCATAATTACGCAGCGTCAAGTATTGCCATATCTGCTGATAGTCATCATGTTGTTACTGGTTCACCTGATGGAGTAACAAGAGTATGGGATTTAAGAACTGGTGAGCTTGAAAAATTTCTCAAAAAAAGGGATCTTGTTAGTCAAATCGTTACTTATGAAGTCAAGGATGTAGCTATATCTTCTAATGGTGACCATGTCTTTTCTGGTTCAGTGCAAGGGATTACATATTGGCAAAGAGATAAAGCTACACATATCTCTCCTGAAGAATCTCCAGTAGCTGATTGTATAGCTATTTCAAAAGACGCAAAATACATTGCTACAGGAACAAACAATGCCCTTACTGTTTATCAAGTTACTCATAACCCTCCAAATATTGTCTTAGTCAAAACATTCGGGGAAACTACAAATAAGAAAGTTGATTCCTTTGAAGTAAGTCCAAACTTTGAACACCTTGTCTTGGGCACTGTATCAAATGAAATTCAATCAATTAATATTCGAAATGGAAAGTTAAGAACTTTAGAGAAATCCCCAAGAGAAATCGGTCGTGTGTCGGGAGCTACAACGACTGTAACCATCTCACCAGATAGCAAACAAGTAATAGCTGGAGTAGCATTATCTAATGACCATGCTATTAGGATATTTGATATCGGGACTGGAGAATTAATTCGAAAACTTCTAGGCCATAAGAGTTCTATAAGTTTTATTTTAATACATTCAAGCTCCGAGTACATGTTAACTGGAAGTATGGATGATACGATAAAAAAATGGGATTTAAGGACTGGTGAAGAAATCAATACAATGACAGGACATTCTGATAAAATAACGTGCCTTTCTCTTTCACAAGATGAGAATACAATCATTTCAGGAAGTATGGATAGAACAATAAAATTCTGGGATTTTTATTCTGGGGAGATCTTGAGAACATTTAGAGAACCAACAAAATTCGTGATAGGAGCTATGCTATCATCAAAAAATTCTCTGATAGTATCTGTTAGTGATGATAACATTATACGTTTAGTATCAAGTGAAACGGGATCAATGAAGAAGGAAATATCAATCAATATTTCAACCTTGAAACAGAGACGTCGTGAAATAGTAAGATACAATAAACAAGGAAATTTAGAGCTTCGATATTGGAGTACAATTGATCTGGCTTTTTCTAGAGATCATAAATTCGTGGCACTATACTCTCCCACAGAAATACTAGTGTGGAATATGGATGACGAAGAAATTATGTTAAATCGTAAGGAAATTCGACAAATTGACTTTGAAACTGAAATCCCACTCTTGAAAGAGGTACATATCTTTCCAGAGGCCGAAAATATAGTTATTTCCATTCTAAAAAGCTCCTCTGAAGTACCAGAATCAATTAAAAGTCTCATCAACGAACTAATGAGAAGGAAAAAACAGAATTTTTGGTTATCTCTAACTAATGGTGTTTTTGCTAATTCTCACTATTGTAAAACAGATGTAATCGAGGGATATTTTAGCCAATTAAAGATCTTTTAGAATACAAGAAAGGGAGTTTTAGAAGATTTGAAAATGAAATTGATTAACAAGAGTAAGGAGGAAGTCATTTCACGTTTTAACTTTAGAAAAGCTAAATCGTGGGAAGTTGATCAAAAGGAACGAAATATTAAAAGACATTTCGAAGTTGCGCGACTTGATCCGAACAGTAATTTTACAAAAAATTTCCTCACTATTGCTGCAATGGATTTGGCTGAGATTGGAAGGATTGAGGAGGCAGCCTTTCACTTAAAGGATCTACGTATGCAAAATCCAAGGAATCCCGTATATAATTATAATTATGGTGTAACCTTAATAGAACTAGGCAAATTTTCTGAAGCTGCTAAAGTATTGAAGATTGCTGCACGAGTAGATAAAATGTTTTATCCCACATGGATAAGTACTGGAATTGCTTTACTAGATATTGGGGATATAGAGGAAGCATCAAGGGTTTTTCAGGATGCTGTGACCGAAATTGATCCAGATGACAGTAATGCTTGGATATACTTGGGATTAACATCATTATATTCAGAGGAATTTCTTAAGGCTTCTGAACAGTTCAAACAAGGAGCTTCATTAAGTAGTACACCTCAACAAACACTGCATCAAATAGGAGTATTCCTTTTGCAAAAGCTAAGACCTAACGATGCGATAACATTATTGAAAAAGGCCATAGAATATAGTGAGATATATGCTTCTGGATTAATAGGGATTGTAACTGTTTTACTCAAATCAAATCCGAAGAAAGCAGAAGAGATATTACGTAATATTGTTGAAATGAAGAATATTAATAAGACAGAGGCTTATACACAATTGGGGAATATTTTATTTCATGAAGATCCTGAACAGGCCCTTGAATGCTTTGAGAAAGCATTAGAATCAAATTCATCGTATTTTCCAGCCCTTTTTCAAGCAGGATTAGTTTTATTTAACTTAAGGAAGTATGAACAAGCGATTGAGAAATATAAACACGTTACAAAGATAGATCCTGTCAATGTTGAAGCAATATTTCAATGGGGAATTATGCTAAACCAGCTTGGACGACTAGAGGAATCCAAGGAAAAAATAGAAAAAGCTATCAAACTAAATACAGCCTATAAAAAGAGATATGAACATTTGAATACTATTGGTTTATTTAAGTATGATATTGAGTATTTTGAAGAATTAATAGAACATGAATGTGAAGTATGCAAGAAAATTACAAAACATAAATTTAATGAAGATGATCTAGCTTATTGCTTTGTCTGTGGGCATCTAAGCGAAGTGACTAAACTTAAATATTACTCAAATGTCAATAAATAATCAATCATAACTCCAATAGTTCTTGAAGTGATGGCATCTCAATCTCGGGTTTATTGGGGAGTTTTAGAATCCCTTTCTCATCAATCCAAGGTGGAGGACCAGAGGGATAATAGTATCTTTCCTTGGGAGAGGGAATACTTCCTAGAAAAGTCTTCTTTTTTCCAAGTAGCTCATGAACTTTATGGTGCATATTTATTGCATCTCCATATCCACTGTAATGGAGAATTGCCTTATAGAAATCAAATTCTGCTTGTTCAAGGTTTTCTCTGCTTTTTGTTCTTTCATATTCTTCAAAGTTAAATAAGCCGAGTTCAAACCACACTGGAGCGTAATGAGGTGCAATCTTGGTAAGTTTATCAAATATTGAAAGATAATCTTCCTTTCGTTGTTTTTTACGATAGAAGACTAGTAAACCTAAATATGAAATAGGATATTCTGGAACAAGTTCTATTGCCTTCAAATAGGACATTTCAGTTTCTTTATCTTGCCTCATTTTAAAATATAATCCTCCTATGTTGATATAAGGTTCTTGCCAACTCGGAGATAATTCAATTGCACGAAGAAGGCTCTTTTCAGATTCTTCATATCTATTCGTCAGTGCACAGAACACACCATAGAAATTCCAAGTTTTCACATAATTTGGAGCAATGATTTTTACTTTTCTGTAGATCTGTTCCGCTTTAGAATGATTTCTACTATTTACACAGGCTATAGCTAATCCAATTAACGCGTCTATATCATTTAACTGGGATACAACTCTAATTGGAAGGTCTGGATCATTGTAATGACGAGATATATCTAAGATATATAACCATGCGAGTAAATCTTCTGGTTTTAGTATTAAAGCTTCCTTTGATGCTTCAAGGGCGAGCTTCCTATGTTTTAATCCAAGATATAGATTAGCAATATTTGTCCAATTATCTGGATTAGTAATATCCTTCCTGTCCATTCTCATAATCTTAACCTAATTTAATATGATATATTTGGATCTAAGTCAGCTGCTCGCTGAAAACACTTCTTTGCTTCTTCTAGGTTTCCCAAACTACGATGTACCAGTCCCAAACCAGCCCAATTCATCCCCCTATCTGATTCGAATTCAACTAAACGGTTATATAAGGGTAGAACTCTTTTAAATTGACCTAATTGTGCTAAGGTTACACAAACGTTCTGTAATACTGGAACATTAGAGGGATCGTAATTAAGAACATTTAGAAAAGCGTCTACAGCTTCCTCTTTACGGTCCAACTCCATAAGTGTGATTCCTAAATTTTTCCAAAGTTCTGGATTTCTAGGTAGCGCTTCAAGAATTGCTTTGTATACTTCTGCTGCTTCAGGTAGATCTCCGAGGTTGGTAAGTGTTATTGCATACTTGATCCATGGATCAAGGTTTCCTGGGGTGTTCATCATCTCCTGTTTAATAGGATCTAATGTTTCTTTGAACTTTTGTTGAAATCGTATATTTTGAGAAGCTTTCCTCTTCATTAATCCTTCGGTTTTAGTCTTTTCTAGTAGATCTAGTTTTTCTAAAGACCATACAAAAATGATGTTATCTCGGCCACCAGAAGCTATATAATTGTTATCAGGTGAAATTGCAACAGAATGTACAAAATCAGAGTGTCCTCCAAGGCTGGAAAGCTTTTCACCAGATTGAATATCCCAGATTTCAATTTTTTTTGCATGTCCACAGGCAGCTGCAATAAGTATTCCATCTGGCGACAATGTAAGATCTGAAACGGAATGATTAATACTAGTTATAGTACGAATAAGATTACCTGTAGATTTTTCCCATATGCGAATCGTATTATCCAAACTTCCAGAAATAATGAGCTTATTGTCAGTAGAAAAAGCAACACAAATTACCAAATTCTCATGCCCAGTAAAATTTCTATCAACAGACTTAGATGACAAATTCCAGAGCTGAATGACATCTCCACCACATACAACAATTTCTTTTCCATCCTTAGACACATCTATATCGATAGCTGAAGCGTCTTGAAATACTTTTATTTGATCTAGATGTTCACAAGTAGAAAGATTCCATTTATTGATGGTTCCATTGAAATTTGAGGTAATAATGAAAAGATCATCACTAGTGATCTTTAATGAGCTGATAGGTGAGGTTTGACTAGTGATCTTTTTGAGAAAGGTACTTTTTTCCACGTCCCAAACTTTAATTATTCCACTAGGAGTCCCAACAACAACTAATTCCCCATTATGAGTACTAGTGCCTCCTGAACACCCCTCCTCATCTACAAGGAGCACTTTTAACATCTTCTTTTCATCCATGTCCCAGAACCTAATAGTACCATCTTTACTGCTAGATATAAGGAGACGAGAATCTGGGGAGAATGTAAGACTATTTATGTATCCTTTATGCCCTTGGAAGATATAATCAGGTGGTGCATGAGTTTGCTTCTTTAGGAAAGTGGTTTCCTCATGTTTAGTGGTTATGGACTCAACCTTTTCTTCTTTTATTTCAATTTCCACTGAAATCGGAGATTCTTGAGAACCTATTCCTTCTTCTAATCCCCAAACACGAATTATTGAATCTTCTCCTCCAGACGCAAAGGAGTTTCCAATAGGTGATGCAGCTATCGCCCAAATCACATCTGTTTTAGGGGAAACCCAACGTAATTCTCCAGTAGAAAAATCCCAAACATGGATACGCCCATCGCGATTCCCTGAAATAACAAAATCTTTAGTACAAGCAACACTAGTTATAACATCAGAGGATTCTGAATACTTCTCGAGGAGATCTCCATCTATTATATCCCAAATGCAGACGTTTGTATCAGCACTCCCTGATACCAAATATTTTCCATCTTGAGATTTAGTGAGTGTTTCTATTCGATCACTATGATGAGCGAAGTTTAGAAGCAACTCTCCTGAATCGATTTTCCACTCACGAATAATTCCATCTGCACCACCTGATATTACAGTTTCTTTTGTAGAAGACAAGAGACTAATCAAAGCTCTCGCTTCATGACTTTTAATCTGTCTTAAGTACTCCCCTGTTTGACTATCCCAAAGTGAGATACTCCCATCGAGATTTGTGGATATCAATTTTTCTTTATCTGAAGATACGATCAGAGAACGGCACTTCACGTTTGAATCCTGTGAGGTACTTAAAAGCTTTCCTGATTTGATGTCCCACACCTTCCACGCTCCACTCTCGGAAACAGTAATCAGAGAGTCATCAGATATGAGATTTATATTGATAATCACTTCTCCATGATTTGGAAATTCTTTCTTCACTTCTTTTGCGTTGACATTCCAAATAATTATTTTTCCATCTGCTCCTC
>JBHLPQ010000142.1:0-9773 GCA_048939265.1 Promethearchaeota archaeon | reverse complement strand
GCGCCTTTAGCTCAGCTAGGTAGAGCAGCTGACTCTTAATCAGCGGGTCGTGGGTTCGATTCCCTCAAGGCGCAGTTAACTCTCTCAAAGCCAACGAGTTATAGACTCGTTGGCTTTTATTTTTTGAGAGGAGATGAGCAAAAATGCCGCCTGATTATTTCAAGTTTCTGATTGGACATACCGATAAGAAATATGTCATGTTTAAGGGGCTTGTAGAGCAATTCTATTACAATTGTAAAGTAAAGAACCTCTCATCGAATACACTCAGAGGATACGGCGAGAGATTAACTAACTTTTATAGGTTTCTCAAGCAAAGGAACGTTCCCTTCGAAAAAGTTGAGAGACCAACTATTCAGGAATATATTCTATCTTTGAAAGATAGAGTTTCGGATTATACAATCAACGGTCGAGTCCGGCTTCTAAGTCTTTTCTTATGTTAGAAATCGCATCAGATTTACCAGTTTCTATTTCGATACCAATCTTTTCCTCATCTATAGCCAACACAAGGTCGATAGATTTGCCCTCACCTATTGATTGTTCTTCGGTAACCTTGTAACCTCTATCTCGAAAATAATGTGCAACCTTCTTTTTCCAATACTCGTGTTGAAGGCTTGCATTTTTGGGCCTATTATCTTGCACTTGGCATCCCAATTCCCTGAGGTGTTCTTTGCCCTTCTCTCTCAAGTCAAAAACCTTCAGCCTTCCGTTGCTCGTAGCAATGTTTTCTATTTTGATTAAATCCTTTTCCAAAAGTCTTTGTCTCAGTTTGGTGCCTCGGTATGCGTTTAAACCTAATCGGTGATATCTCTCAACTGTTCCAGAAGTTGGATGGTTTAAAATATCCACCAGTAATTGTTTCTCTTTTAGTGTGAGTTTCTCTTTGGTTTTTTCTTTTTTGTCAACAGTGTGAAAATCCCTAATAACTTCATTTAGATTGTCTTCCGCCTCCTCAAGGCTCGATTTGGTCAAATAAGGTCTCATTTTGTTTTTTACGTCTTCATCGCTCACAGAGCCTTTTTTTATAGCAAAAAGAGGGAATTTGATGAGAAAGGGTTTGTGCCACTGTGGAATCTTCGTAATAGCGGAACCTGTTTTCAGCATCCTGAGATATTCGGCTTCACAGGGCTCTAGAGATAGTAGCCGTACGGACGTGTTCACATCATCAGGATAACTCATCTTCATCATAATATGGGTGTGGATGTTGGACAGGGCAGTTGTAGTGATGAGTGAGGGTTGCTGATCGATTATTATAAGAGCTTCTCCTAATTCCCTAATCTGACGAAGGATGATATCAGTTATTGTCTCCTTTCCAGCCAATCTCATTTTTTCTCTCAGTAGGCAATTATGAGCCTCCTCGATGATTGTACAGTGTTTGAATACCTCTCTTTGTAGTTCTGATAAGCGTTTGTGATAGATCCACAGGAGAAAAGCTTCAGTAAAAAACGTTTTCTCTGAGTCGGTGAGACTATCAAGTTCAAAGATCACATTCCTTGTCAAATCAACTTCTATATTTTGACTTACATTTAAAACTTTTCCAATCCCTCCGAAACACAAAGCTCCGATCGCCCTTCTGGCACTGTCCAGCCATTGAGCTTCCCTTCCTCTCGATTTATAGTTTTGTAGACTTTCCTCCACGTCCTTCAAAGTGGGATATGAATCTGGATTACCTTTGTATAGTCCATAATCAAGATAAAGAGAATCCAAGACTTTTTGTAGTATCCTTTCCACTCCGTGCCCCAAAAACAAAGCATGCTGGCACACTATGATAAATTGCTTCAGCCAGGTCGAAGGCTCTGTTTGGGGCGGTGGAATTAAAGGATTCCAGTAAAAAGGTGAAATATCCCTTCCCACTGTATAAACAATCAAATCCTTAACCTCAGGCAGGGCGAGGAGATCCCTGTAATTCCTCTTCCAATCAAAAACCAAAAAGGTTTTCTTTTGCTTCAACAAATTTAAAATAAAAAGAGTGACAACATTGGTCTTACCTGCTCCTGTCATTCCGAATATCCCAATATGCGATAGAAGGGAGTTCTCCTTTAACTTAAACTCCCCACAAGGTTGATCTCCATAAAAAATCTTTCCCAAATTGAATTCTCCTTTAAGTTCCGGCGGTGGCTGTAACAGAATCTTTTTCTTCTCAAAGGTCTCATCTAAATGCTTGGCTGCAAGTGTATGAATTAAGCCTTCTAGTTCTCTTCTCTTCTCAAGATTTGTCTCAAGTTGATAGGCAAGCCAGAGAGAATTCGCTCTTCTTTCACCTAGGACAGGCTTCAGTTTTGCCAGGATTTCATTGATGTTTTGTTGGAACATAGTGATCAGATGATTCAACTCTCAGAGGATGGTGTTAAGAAAGTATAATTTTCATTCTCGTTAATGATTTATACTCAATTACTGCTTCTCTCAAATCTTTCTTTAGCCAAAGGAGATCTTTCCAGCAACTGAGATTATTGCTTCTTTTTTCCTTTTCCAGCTGTAACAGTTCTTTTTCAAGATGAATTCTCCGGGTCTCAATACTTGCATTGTTGCCCAGGGTCCAATGCTTGAGCTCATTGAGCTCGTGAGTGAAGTTGTCGATTATTGAATCTATCCTGTGAATGAAAACCCTGTTCAGTGCTTGCCTCGTCTTCATCTCAGAAATTATTTCAGTAATCGCCTGCTTGATTAGTTCGATTTTGTCGGAGAAGAAAAACTCTTCTGACTCAAGAGGTTTACTCTCAATTCCAAGGTCAATCTTGTATGGTTTACAATTCCATAGCTCTTCTTCTTTCTCCGCAGTTAGCAGTTCCATAGAATCACCAGAATAGGAGACTTTTTATGGTGATTGATACTTAAGTTTTTAAACAGTTGAGGTTGCTGATTTTACGCAAGAGAATCGAGAAGTTGAATTTATAAATTGAGGGATAACATTACTCTATTTCACTTTTATTCATTGAAGGAGAAATAAATTTCTTTTGACATTAATCTTAGTCTAAAGGGATTGCCAAGTGAAAAATTCCTACTTTATGCAAAATGAGAAACTTATCATTACTTGTATGGAGACGGAGGTTTTAATCAAGAAATGGTAAATTAGCTAGCGTTGCTTATTTTAGGAGCAACATTTTCTTAATCTGGGTCGATTCACCAGCATCCAAGCGGTAGAAATATATTCCGCTTGCTACCTTTTGCCCGAATTCGTCTGTTCCGTTCCAGTATGCCGTCTTGTGCCCTTTATTCTCAAATCCTTCCACCAAAGTTTTCACTTTATGCCCCAAGATATTGTATACGATGAGATTAACATAGCAATTATGAGCTAACTGGTACTCTATTTGTGTAGTTGGATTAAAAGGGTTGGGATAGTTCTGAAAAAGTGCAAAAGATGAGGGTGAAAATCGAACCTCTGTGTCCTCAATACCAGTAGGATGCTGTGCAATAAATTGTTTAGAAATAGTATCGTTTGTTGCAACCGCATCAACTGCATAGAATACTTTTACCCTTATCAAATATGCAGTGCTGTCCTCAGATGGAACTCTCCAATTAGTAAATACCACTTCCATTGTTGAATCTTGCGGCAAATGCTCATTAATCCTTATATAATCTTGGTCACCATTAATGGTGCATTTGGCAGTAAAGAATGAAACGGGATAATTATGATTACAATTGTTTCTCACAGTGATTTTTGGTATATAAGTACTACCTGGAATTATAGTGTCTGGTAGAGATTCAATGGAGATTACCACAATGTCGAATATAATCTCATCTCTCAACCAGGGATCGTAGTTTACTTTCCCATGGTATGTATCACCACTATCGGGCCCGGCGGTATGTCCCCACCAATTGTTCTGTGCACCTACCCAACAATAAAAATTGTTACAATATAAGCCATCTGTTACATTGCCAGAAATATTGTTATGATGAATCGTTGGGCAAGATGATGCGTTATACATATTACTTGACCAACCAGCAAACACTCCACCTCCTGACGTGGCGTTGTTACCCTCTATTTGATTGTATTCGATGGTTGCGTCCGAGTGTATGTAGCAATCAATTGCACCTCCATTCTCAGCACTATTATTATAGAAGTAGTTTTCCGATATTAATGCATCAGCATCATCATAACAACAGATTCCGCCTCCTCTTCCGGAAGTTCCATTATCCATTATTATGTTCCCAATTATGTGAGGACTCGAGTTCTCGCAATAAATGCCGCCCCCTCTGGAATATCCTGAGTTATTCCTTATTATGTTATTCCTTATAGTCGATGCAGTGTTGAGACAGTAGATGCCGCCACCATAGTCATCAGGAGAAGGCCCAGTCGCCCATCCATTAATAATAGTGAATCCATCTATCATGGTTGTTTGTGTCATATATTGAGCCATAGTTATCACACGTCCTACTCCTTCAGCATTTATTACCGTGACCTCAGGGCCAAATTCACTCATCAGACTAATCCCTGTTTTGCTTGGCCAAGCGATTGTTTCGGAGTAAGTTCCAGGAGCCACAAGTACAGTATCACTAGCAGAAGTGGAATCAAGTCCAGCCTGTATAGTGTTTAGTGATGAATCTGGATGCACATACCAGATGGTTGCATTAATTAGACCAATTGAGAAAACGAATAGTATCAAGAGAAGCATTAAAATAAAATACTTGGTCATGTTAAATTCTCCTTTGTTTTGTGTTTATAAGGTTATCAATATCTTTCCTTTCGTGCTATATAGAAGTATAATACCTTACCTTCTTTCGGTGAATTAAACGCTCATTCTCCATGCTATCAAAAAGCATTTCTTATCACAGCTTTTGCTTTTAGACTACTTGTTTTTTTTATTGCTATACCTACTGCACCCACGCATTCGTTATTTCTAAATATAATTTGCGAGGTGTTAAACTATCCGCATCCCCAGTGGGATTGCATGCGACAGAGAAAAGACCCCACCATTCTTCCATATGTTTGTCATGGATTTCTGGATTACCAGCTTTCCACCATTCATCGCAGTATTCCATAATAGTTCCACCTGAGCATAAGTGGAGGTTCGAAGCAATTTCGTTCCACAAGCCTAACCCGCAGGTAGCTTGTCGATCTTCATCTAATTCCATTGATTGTGGATTTAGAGCTGGAACACCGTATTCGGAGATCCAAAAGGGCTTGCCACTTTTTGAAGCATACTCTGAAAACAGCGTATAGAAAGAACATCCTCGATAGATATTAGCACCCCATACATCAAGATAACATAAAGAACTATCGTCAGTACCTATGTTCTTATCTCCAATACTGAGTATTTCTCCGTTAGGAGCGGTGACTGGGTGATAATTCTCTCCTTCGATTTCATGAGCTGTAAGCGCCATTTCGTTTACCAGAGTATACCAATTCTTCAGATCTCCTCTATACATCCAATTATAATTCTGCTCATTGCCTATTGCCCACATAAGAACTGCTGGCTCATCCTTAAATTCTTTTACATATTCTCTGAATTCCTTTAACAGAGTTTGCCTCACAGTAGGATCGCTAAAATCTTCTGGGTTGATCCAGAACCCCATGATGACATAAATTCCATATTTTGCTGCTGTTCTTAAGAATTCATGACTTGTAACCTTACCCCACGTCCGAATGGTATTGCAACCCATTTGCCTCAAAATCGGAAAGTCACGGTTATAGATAGCAGGATCATTGTAGATGTCATACCTCAGAGATGGAACACTAGGGTCCTTTCCGATCGGCGTTGGTGAATAGCCCACTCCCTTGATAATGAAGGACTTGTTATCTACTAATATTTGTCTTCCAGACACCCTAACATGGGGCGGGCTATAGTCCAACAGTTTTTTCTTGGAACCACATGATGAATTAAAAAGTAAGAAAAACAAAACCGTGAACAGGGTAGCTTTAGTCAACATTCTCATAAGGAATCATCTCCTTTGTATTTATACTCCAATAAGGATTAAATCCTCTTTCAGCAAAGATAAACCAAGCGGTGGCACCAATATGTGGTCTATTATTATAGACCCATTCAAACCCAGTAGTTAGCCCATCATGACATGCAGCCACGATGCCTTTCCCGTAATAGTTTTTTACTTTGGCCTGTGCCTTCCTCATTTCGCCTAAAAGTTTTTCAGATTTATGCACTTCTCCTAAGAGTTGATATGTTATACACATTTGAGAGGTTCCTTCGAACCACACTCCATCCTTGTCATTATTAAAATCAAAGCCCTTAAATCCACAACCTTTCGGACATGTATCCACATAGCAATTTTTCTCAGCCCAACCTACGACTACTCCAAATTTTTCCAGATTTCCAATAGCCATCAGCCCCCAGGTATTTACATCAAGAGGAAGGGCATCTTTGTTAATAATGTCCTGTTCTTCTAAGCAATACCGCTTAGTTCCTGTCCAAAAGTGCCCTTCTGATTCATTCCACATCGCTTCTACGAATTTCTTAGCATGAATTGCCCTCTCCTGCCAATTTGTGTTCGAGGTTATTTCATATAATTTCATAAAGGCACACCAAGTGTCAATGTTATGCTCTGTAGATTTCCAAGTGAGCTTAGTCTGACCTTTTTCTGGATTCTTAGGAGTCGGTTCCCAACCTTCATACCCCCCCATATACCCACCTAGACCAGAAGAATCATAGCAATTCTCGAATATCCAATCACCTAAACGCTCTGCAGCATTTAAGTAGTGAATCCCTCCCTCTGACCCATAGAACTGGATCAGGGCTATAATAACCCAAGCAAGATTTCCTGCATAAGAACTAACCTGATATTCATCCTCGAACCAGCTTTTCTCGTCTTCTTCCCACCAACCAGGAAGTCGAGCTTTACCTGTTAGGAAATCCGCAAGGTCTCCTGTTTGATAAGCATTTCGCAATCGTCCATCGGTAAAGTGACGGTCATGATTTTGAGCATATAAAAAGGCATCAGCTATAATCTTTGCCCGACTCAGATCTTCACCTGTTCCTCTTGCCATGAATGCAATCATTGATATGGCATTATCGTACAAGAAAGCTACATTCCTGATATACTTATCAGCGGAAGCTGCTGTTGTCTCATAGCTTAGTAAAAACCTTAATTCTCCGGGTCGTTTCTTATCCAGATAGATGTCGTCTAAATAAAATAAGCACCCACGCGGATTCTGGTGGATATTAGTAACCCAGCAGAAACCACCTATTACATTAGTCAGATCTTCTCCCCTTAAATCAATAGAATACTGACGCCATGATCTGCTGAGAGTAATTATACCGGTACTCATAGGTCCGAACGAATCCTGATAAGGCTTGTTCCTATCGTGGTGGGGAGTACGATTAATCCCACCTATCTTGAACTCCATCTTTTCACCACCCCTTGCTCCTCTTGCCCAGAAAGTTAATCTTGTCGCACCTGTTAAATCGTAACCTTTTGACTCACCCCAATTACTTTCCGTGGACTGCCAGTATATCCCAGCCCAATTTTGTGCTTGCGATCCAGCTCCTGAATAATGGATTCTGATACAAGTGGCACCAGAATGAGGATTCGTAGTGCAACCAGCTTCGAAAATTATATCGCCCCAATCACCCATCCGCCCCGACGGGATGAAATGATTGCCACCTGCATCTTTGTCTGAATAGACATCGAAACTTGTGTGATATTTATCCATTGTCTCGTAGAGATATTCATAAGCTTTGTTCTCAGCGGATCTATTATCCTCGTCCGTTCTTAGCTCTACTTCAGGAATTCTGATTACATCCTGCGTGGCACAGTGCGAAATATGGCATGTTATAACTATTGAAATCACTCCTAAGGTTGTTATCAAACCTGGAATTTCTCTATTCTTCATAGCTCACCTCCACCAGGCATTAGAAAAGTTGATTCCTACTCTAAAGTCGTGATTCGGTGTCCAGGGCGTCGGTCTATCTTCAAAATATCGAACTGCCCATAAGTACTCTATGTAAATTCTCAATCGCCGGAGCCAATCAGACTCAGCATGTTGAAAGGGCATAAGCCTCAGTCCAAGGCCCGTAAGAGCTCTATTTTGCCAGAAAAACCTCCATTGAGTCACGGAAAGCTCATTTACTAGATATGGCATTAAGAATATATCGTTCTCTTCGGCTACCTTGGGGTATCTAACCCCTAAGCGAGATACAACATTTCCCGTCCAAGCTTTGTAGTCTTCCATAAAGAAGTTACTCTTTTTCCAACTAATGTCAAACCAAACTTCTGCCCAGGCACGATCCCTGAACGACTCAGGAGTTATGTTCTTTGCAGTGAGACTCACATTGAATTCTTTCCAAAGTTCGATACCGTATCTCCAATCTTCTCTCGGAATCCAGGAACCGACCTCCCGTCTCAAAAATCTAACTCTTAAATATTCCGCGTATAGCCTAGCATATCGTAACCAGTCCAGCCAAGAGCTTGAATGCAAGAAATCTAAATGTTCAAAGACTCTATTTTCCAAGCCAATTCCATAAACCAGCAAGTTTTCCTCAGGTATTTCTGTATGAGAGCTCAGCGTTACCGCGATCTTTAAGTATGGATTAATCCACATTTTGTTCCCGATGACTGGAAGGTCTTCCACAGCAACTCTATTCTCTATCCATCCACCCAAATAATTGTAATCTTCTTCATAAAAATTAGTTAACCTGTAGCTCTTATCCCCGAATGTAATATGATTGATTCCTACCGCGAAAACAGCAGTACTAAACGCACTATAAAAGGAAAGCGCCGCAATAATAGCAAATCTGATAACTAGCTTTAGCATAGGCTTTCTCTGGTCAATATACTCCACCTTCTTCATCATCTTAATACTCAGGAATCCAGGTTGCCTCGTCCACCCATCTAACATCATCAACGTAGAAGGTTTTATCACCTTGTTCCACTGTGATCATGAACGGGCAAAAGATCTTTTCCAAGTTAACTCCCGAGAATGTATCCACTGGAATACTTATCTCCTGCCAGGTGCTATCTCCATCCCATCCATGATTAGCAAGGTAAACCTTGAATTTCAAGCCATATCTATGATCTTGCTGTATTTCAATCTTGAGATTTTCTGATGTCTTTACCCAGAACTTAAGATAAGCATAAGCTGATAAGTCTACCGTATGGTCTGAAGGTTTAATAAGAAACACACCCCACCCGGCATAATTAGTATGCCAGTCCCAGTTCGAACCGCTCGTTGTCTTAAAGCATGTGTCTACCTCGGGAGCCGTTGAGTCTGAATAGCTTGCATCAAATATAGCGATTGGACCTTCCCAGTCCGACCCGTCCCAGGTCCAAACCTCAGCATCTTCAGGAATACCTGAATTATTGTAGACAGTATAGTCGCAATACACAGTTATACTCTCAGAGGCGGTATCTTTTGCTCCGACGTTATTTGTAACAACCAGAACTACATCATAGGTTCCTGCAACTTTGTATTGATAAATTGGATTCTGGATATTAGATACCGATTCATCCCCGAATTTCCAGTCCCAAGCTACGATCTCTCCCTCTGTATCAGTTGATTGATCACTGAATTGTACAACACACCCGTCGACGGAATATGTAAAAGAAGCTGAGGGTGACTGATTTGCAAATCCTATAATCTGGGAACAGTTACAGGTGTTACCACCATTATCAGTAACAGTGAGAAACACTTCGAAAGTTCCAAGATTAGTGTACCGGTGAGTAGGGTTTTGAACCGTGGATCTGGATCCGTCACCAAACTTCCACTCCCAAGCAGTGATTTCTCCGTCCCGGTCTGTTGACTCATCAATAAACTGAACCTCTCGTCCATTGACAGAGTAGGAAAAAGAGGCGATTGGCGATTCGCCTTTGGGTTCGGTCGATTTCTT
>JBHLPQ010000297.1:0-3315 GCA_048939265.1 Promethearchaeota archaeon | reverse complement strand
CGAGAGGAGCGAAGAAATCTGCAAAAGTTTTTCGTGTGTCAGATTTTCTTTCTACAATCTCAATAGGTTTTCGAATTTCATCTTCAATAAAATGTTTTAAATCTTCATTTTCCAGAATGTTATTACCATTCCGTGTTAATAGAACAATGGATCCGTTAAGACGATGTGCGCGGTCTAAGGTCACATTTTGAAGTTGTTTAGGAAATCGCTGTTCAGCTTTAGCAAAAGCTTTGGAAACGTCGACATCCAGTTGAGTGAATTTCCCCTTTCTAAGTTTCTGTTTACATTTCTTGCATAAAACTCCAGTTTTTGCGCAGAAGTTGCAAATAGGGGTTATAACCAAGAATTTAGCCTCTTTATTTCTATCATCTTTTTATTAACCATCTTCCAAATTACACTCATATAAATCTTCTCTATGGATTTTCTCTCTGCATAGACATATTTCATTTATGGAAGCTCATAAGACGTTCTTCAATACTGCTGCCACCGTATGTAAACGATTCTCAGCTTCATCGAAAACAACTGAGTGCTTACCATATATTATTTCATCAGTAACTTCCTCTTTATGACGGGGAAGGCAATGCATGAAAATGAAATCTTTGGCTGAGTGATGAACTAGCTGCGAATTAACTTGATAACCCTCAAATTTACGTAATTTCTCTTCCTTCTCTGATTCTTGTCCCATGGAGATGAATGTATCCGTTACAACTACGTTTGCGTCTTTAGCGGCCATGATAGGATCATGGATCACCTTTATCTGTTCAGATGACGATGTATTATTCATACAGTATTCTAGGACTGTAGAATCTGGTTCATATTCTTCAGGTGTTGCAATACATATGTTCATCCCCATCTTTATAGAAGCAATCATTAATGAATGGCATACATTATTCCCATCTCCTATCCACGCAATATTTACTCCTTTCAGTTTCCCTAGATGCTCTTCGATTGTCATTAGGTCTGCTAATCCCTGAAGCGGATGGAATAGATCTGAAAGTGCATTAATTACTGGAACTCCAGAATATTTTGCAAGAATTTCTACATCAGCATGATCAAAAACACGAGCTAGAATCCCAGAAACCATTCGGCCCAAAACTTTTGCTGTATCTTGTATAGATTCATTAACACCTAATTGAATGTCATCCTTTCCTAAGAATAGGGCATGTCCCCCTAATTCAACCATAGCTGTTTCTGTCGAGACACGAGTTCGTGTTGAGCGTTTTTGAAAAATCATACCTAAAGTTTTTCCGTTTAACGGTTGACTCTGTATAAATTGTGACCTGTGAGTTTTGAATTCCGTTGCCTCATCAATCAGAAAGCGAATCTCCTCTGGCGAAAGATCCTTAAGCGTTAATAAAGAACGTCCTTTCATATTTATCGTCATTAATCATCACTTCTATCTATTAAATGTTTGATCAGAATATTCCTCCATGAATGACTGGTATAAAGGCTATTATATCCTCCGCTTTTACCTTAGATTTCATACCATCCAGTACAGATATTTCTTGTTCATTGATAAAAATCAAGAGGGATCGCTTTATCTCCAAAGACTCAGTAAAGAAACTCTTCAGTTCCTTGAATTGGGGATTCTGTGTAAGCTCTGAAACAATTTCTTGTACAGATTTTTCCGAAGAAATCTGGTAAGGTAAATTCTGCTGTTTTAAATCATATTGTAATGATCCAAGAAACTTTAAGCGGATTATCATTGTAGCATCAGTTTATTAACTAGGAGGATGCGCCGACCGGGATTTCCAGCAATCCTCTAAAGTGGATGGTTTTTGAACCCGGGTCACCAGCAATTTCAAAGTTCTTAGAATCGTTTTATATATCTTGATATGAATATAACAACTCCTTTTGTCCTAGAATTAAGAGTAGAGAATTAAGTGAAATAAAAGAAGATAAAAGTAAGACAAAAGTATGAAGTGAAATGATAAAGCTCTGAAAAAATCCATATCTCATCACTCTAGGGAATATTATCAAAAAACATTAAGATTATGGCGAATACAGAGGAATTAAAGATTTTATAACTTGTAATTAGGGGAATAATAGTTTTAAAAAAGATGGAAGAGAATTCTTTATTGTGAACGATCAATTGCTGACTAACGATAGAAAAAAAACTCAACCAGGGTATTTTGACGATCCATTCCCTGAAGAAACGAAAACTATTGAACTTTTGGACTATTTGATCCTTCCTCATACTATGTACTTAAGTGGAAAATGGCGAAAGTGGGTGAATAACCCAACACTTATCAAAGAAATTGTTAGTACTGAATTTACTTCGTCATACGCTATCATAAGAGAATTCATTCGAAAAGGGGAAGCTAATGATTATAATGATGTGATCTCCTCAAAAATTGATAATAGCTTTGTAAATATGAGAATATTCAAGCATAGATATACTCAATATATGTTTCATCAAAAACATTTAATAGAAACTCTGAAATACGGAGAGCAGGGGCGAAAACATGGGAATTTTAAAGACTTCCTTCTGTTTTCACAGAAATGGAATGAGATTGTGAAAGAAAAGATAGCTCCGACATCTCATATGTGGTATCTTTACAACGAGATCCAACAAATATATGGAGCTCCCCTAAGGAGATTTCGCTATAATAGTGACGAATTTGAACGTCTTAAAGTGTTTCAAGATTTTGAAATTGATCTTGGAACCTCATGTTTCACTCCTGGCTTTTATGAAGAATGGTTTATTCTTAGAAATAAAATTGTTGGAAAAAAATGTCTAATTGATCTTAACATCGTCAATCCATCTACAGGGTTAAGGGAAACATATTACATTCGTAATGCTAAATCTACATGGAATAAGAATGGCATTAAGCCTTTTCTATTTGCTAAAAAAACAGGTGCAAGAAGAAAAATAATGGATTACCTGATGGAAACGATCAATCCATATAAACCAAAACTAAGCAGTATCAGAATCACATTAATGGACGAAATAATTGCTGAATTAAAAGCAATGGACATTGGATATCCCGAAGAATCATGGCAAGCTCGAAATGGCTTCAAAAAAGTGTATCGACCTAAATTTGATGAGTTACTCCTTGATGACTACTTAGAAATTAAATTTTGGGAATATATTGATGATTTAAAACCAAATTGGCTATCTAGATATAAGAATGTTCAAAAAATAGTAAAATCTTTTGAAGATAAAGGTAGAAGAGTGATCTTTATTACAGATGAACTCTATTATCCGAACATTTGTAATTCCACTAAAATTTATTTACAGGATAGATCAAAACTTATTGATGCTATCACTAAAGAAATAAATAATCAGAATAAATTTCCTAGTGATAGAACCGA
>JBHLPQ010000020.1:0-31799 GCA_048939265.1 Promethearchaeota archaeon | reverse complement strand
ATTATACTTGAATTGGCTTGAAGTTGAGCAGATTTCCTGGACAGATCATCGATATCATCATCTATTAATCACTACAGATCGAATGAATAAATCACAGTTGACAGAAGTCATTAATGATGTCCAAGAAAACCTGTCCATTGAGTTTGAATATGAATTACGAGATTTCTACGAACTCCAGGCGTCAAAGGCTGGAGATTCTGAACTTACACATCTCTACGGTGTTCGGGAAGAGGAATTACTTGTTGATAAATTATATTATCACAAAGGATACACTGCTACATTGCATGAATCTCCTGATTCAAATGTTTGTGTAGTGGAAAAACTTACCGCTGAAATCCAAGGTTGGGAAATAGATGATGAATTACAAGTTTTTATTCCCAATTATGGGATTTTGAATTTAACAATTATTGCTATGGCCGATTCGCCCGAATTTATGATATCACCTGGGCTTATATCTGAATTTTACGGACGAGCTACATGGGCTGGGCCAGTTATATGGATGAAACATCAGGATTTGGAACACCATATTAATAGCTCTAATTACATAAACCAAGCCAATCAGATTGCATTGTATTTTAAGAATCCCTCAAAAGTCAATTCATTTTTAAACGAAACATTGAATGCTATGAGTAAAAAATATGGGACGAATTCTGTACTTCAGTATAGTGGTCGTGACCCATTTTTATTAAGTATTTCACCCACATTTTCAAGTATGGCCTTAATATTATCTTTCGTATTCGCAGCTATAACAGGAATCATGCTATTCATTGTCTTAAAGCGGATCCTTGAGGAGGAAATCACCACTCTGGGTATTTTTAAGGCATTAGGGTTTTCTAATCGTGAGATTGTCACAAGTGGAATTATATACTCTTGGTTAATGGTTCTAATAGGGGGAATTATAGGGGTAGTAATAGGGTTAACTACAGGTTTTCTGTATGGAAGTTTCTATATTGACCTGGCAGGAATAAAGAGATTACCAAATACTCCTACGACTTCCATTCTCTTATTAGTTCCTGCGATTGCGTTTCTTTTACTAATTTTTGTGGCTATAACCACCGGTTCTCTTTTAGCTTGTCGAAGAATTCTACGAATGGCACCAATTGAAGCAATACGACCTCAAGCAATGTTCAAATCAGCACGCCCAGTTCTTTTAGAAAGGGTGATACTAAAGATTAAGGCTCTCTCCCCCCTGACAAAATTCTCAATTCGGTCTGTATTTCAAGAAAAGCGAAAAGGGGTGTTCACAGTTGTTGGAATCATTCTCGCGATGTCAATTTCTATTTTTGGTACAACTGCTGGGACGAGTTTCATTTCTGGTATTAACAAACAATTTGATTTTTATCAAGCCTGGGATGTGCAAGTATCCCTCAATCAATTTCAAAACGCATCCCAAATAGACATTATGCTCGAGAATCTCACATGGGAGCAGTACGAACCATTTATTATAATTCCTATTAGATTAACACAAGACTTGACTCAACAATATGTTATTACAGGGCTTGAACCAAACACAACCTCTCGAAATTTTGATACTGGAGGTGTTCCAAGATATCAACACGCCATAATTACAAAAGACTTGGCTATCAAATTTGGTATCGGAATAGGGGACAATCTTTCGGTAATTTGTGGAAATAAAACAAGTGAATTAGAGGTAGAGAACATTCTTAATGAATTCACTGGGGGGGGGGTATATACTTCAATTGAAACAGCTCGGTGGTTAGCTGGAATCCCCGAAACAGATGCAAACGGTATTTTTATTCACACAACAGATTCAGAACAGGTAGAGAATATATTAAAAGAGGATCCTTCAGTCCAAGAAATAGTCATCAAAAGTAGACTAGCTGCATCAGTACGAGAAGGAATGATGGTGGGATATGGCATGTTGATGCTTGCCATGTCAGCAGGCTTAATTGTTGGTGTTGCTATTGCAGTCACAGTTGTTTCGATTTCAATTTCGGAGAGAAAGCATGATTTTGTTAACTTCCGTGCATTGGGAGTGTCTAATCAAGAGATTTTTAGAACAGTACTACTCGAGTTAATCATCACGAGTATTCTTGGAATATTTATTGGATTCTTTACGGGTACAGCCATGGGAAACTTCATTTTTGCCTGGGCAGCAGAATTTGGTGTTGTACTTATTATGGAAATCAATCCACTAAGTACGGGATTGTCAATACTCAATATTTTACTCGCAATAACCTTAGCTGCTTATCTTTCACTTCGCGCCTTATTCCTTACATCTATTTCCGAGGAGACTGTCAGCCGAATTATTGGCTAAATTTCTCCCTCTCTTTTTATCCAAAAAATTTCTTGACACAATTCGGACACAGATTGATAGTCCCAAGCTCTTCACGATCTATTTTATAACTATGAAGTTTACAAACAAGATTCTTGCAGGCAAAGCAGGCTTGATGTGCCTTGTTAACACGACAGACAAAACAATAATTCGTTTCAATTGAAGCTCGTGTGCCGATCAGGGGAAAGAGACGAAATTCTATTGTTTCGAGAAGGGCTTCTGGGATATCTAAGTTGTCCAAGCTTTCTCGCAAGATATTCCAATTATCAAGAGTCACATTTCGGTCGGTCCAGATTCTCAGGTGATCTATTAATTGTTGTTTGTCTTGTTGTACTTCGACTAATCGTTCTGGAAAAATCTTTACGGTAGGGACTAAAAAAGTATGTTTTCTGCCATCAAACAGTAGGGGTACTTCTTGAATCAACCCTGCATTAATCATTGAAGTTAAATGATGGTTTAAACTCGCACGTTTCAGGTTAAATTTTATCGAGAGGTCATTTTTTGATACAAAATTTTGCGTTGAGATGAATTGAAATAATTCTCTACGTCGCTCACTATTTAAAGCTTCAAATACGGAAGAATATTCGTTAAGTGTCATTTTTTTTGGTATTCCTGTTGTTAAATTTTCCCTTAAGGAATTCCTTTTAGATTTGTTGTCTTTCCTCTAGAGCCTATCGCTTCGGGATCCTTTCAGGTATATTATTACTTTTTTCTTTGATGACCTTTCTAGCATTCAATGCAAACATAGTTATTTACACAAGATGATTTCAGCTTTTTTTCTAGCAAACAACGCAATTTCTCATAAATTTGCCTAATTATCCTTATAAAAAAAGTACGGATTTATCCTATTCTCAAAATGAAGCTCATTCATGGAAAAAACAAGGATGGATATCCAACGAATGGTACCATCAAGTTTGTGTTTTCTGATAGATTGAGTGTTTTTGATGAAGTTGTTGGGGTTGTTGAAGGAAGGGGGCAAATTCTTGCAGAATGTTCTAGAATTGTATTTAACTTCTTGACTCATAACGATGTCACAACTGCGATGGTATCCAGTCAAGAAGATCACATTATCATGGAAAGGTGTCAGCCCCTTTATTTTGAATTTATTATACGAAATTTATTAACTGGATCTGCTCTAAAACGGGCTCAAAGAGGTTCATTGAAGCTACCCGAGGGAATGAATTGTGAGGAATTTGCCTTTTTTCCTCAGCCTTTCATTGAAGTTAGTACAAAGAAAGAAATGAAAGATCGTTACGATTTATCAGATGATGATATCAACAACATTTTGACAGAATCATTGCCAGAATTTGATCCTGACGAAACCAAAATAATTTATGAAGAAGCTTTAGTAATAACTGAAAGGATTTCGCGACTACTGACATCTCTTTTTGATAAAGCTGACCTTGTTCTTGTAGATGGAAAAATTGAACTGGGAATTAATAGAGAGAATAAATTGTCTCTTATTGATAGTTTTGGTCCTGATGAATTCCGTGCATTCGATAAGACGTGGTTAAATAGCGATAGACGAGAAAAACCAAACTTCTATGACAAACAGTTCATTCGTCGCAAGCTTGAGAATGCAAAGAAGACTGATTATGAAAAGATTTTACACGAAGAAAAGAGTTTACTCCTTTCAAGGTATATTACCGTTACAAAACGCTTAAAAAAAGCAAGTGATTCCTTATGTCAATCTTAAGTGAAAATAAGGAAAAGCTAATAGACGGTAAGGCCCTTGCTACAAAAATTATTGATAATGTTAAGGAAGAAATTGAAATCAATGGGTATGAGCCAAGATTAGCATCTATTATTGTTGAAAGAGATCGAGGGTCTTATACTTATCAATATTGGAAAGAGAAGAAATGTGCTGAAGTAGGAATCCGTTACTCCTTGTATGCTTATCCAGATCCACCAGATCCATCCGATGTTAAGAATAAAATCCTTGAGTTGAACGAGAATAATGATATTACCGGTATCATGATTCAATTACCTTTACCATCGAACTACAACAAAAATGATTTGTTAGAAGTTATTGCATCAGAAAAGGATGTTGATGGTCTTAACTTCGTGAATGTAGGGAGATCATACTATAATTCTAATGCTTTCATTCCTTGTGCTGCAGAAGGAATAATTCGAATGTTAAAAGAATACAATATAGATATCCGAGGGAAGAAAGCTGTTGTATTAGGGCGAGGGAAGCTCTTAGGGACACCTATTGCTCAATTACTTGAAAAAGAAAATGCCATTGTGACTAAACTTCACAGTATTGCAGGAAAAGATGACATAAAACGAGAATTAAGTTCTGCTGATTTAATAATATCAGCAACAGGACGACCACGACTGATTGACACGAGTTTTCTAAAAGATGACGTTGTTACGATAGATTGTGCTAATACACGACAAGAGCGAGAATTTTTTGATGATGTTTTTGAAAAGACTTCCTTTTTTGCGACTGCACCTGGTGGAGTTGGACCAATGACCATTGCAGTTTTGATTAATAACATATTAAAAGCATTAAAACTATCTATCGGGGTATATTAATGAGGATAGGTGTTATAGCTAGTGGTGGGGGGTCAAATCTGCAATCAATTATTGATTCTTGTGAATCAGGTTATATTCCTGATTCTCAAATCGTGTTAGTATTAAGTAATAAACGAAGTGCCTATGCTCTTGAAAGAGCGGAAAATCATAACATTGAGGCTCGGTTTTTAAAACCACCAGATGGAATCTCGAAATATAAAAAGGGAATGAATATTGTTGATATTATGAATGATCCTTTACGAAGAAAATACGATCAACAAATCATAAATGAATTGCAAAAAAAGGATGTTGATGTTATTTGTTTAGCTGGATATCTTTTGTTTGTCACTCCTAAATTAATAGATGAATATCCCCGTGCTGTAATAAATATACATCCAGCAGTTCTTCCGTCTTTTAAAGGACTACACGGAATTAAGGATGCTTGGGATTATGGAGTGAAAGTAGTTGGATGTACTACGCATTTCGTTGACGATAAAGAAGATCATGGACCAATCATTCTTCAAGCACAAACATTAGTTCTCCCTTATGAAATCTCAGAAAGTCTTACTAAAAGAAATTTAAAGAGAGAACATTTGATTTATCCAGAAACTTTACGATTATACCAAAAAGGATCCTTAAAGGTTAATGGAAGAAAGGTTGAAATAAAATGGGATGAGAAACACTTTAATTTCCACCAACAGTTACTAGATTTATGGAGGAATGATATTGATGATTACTATAATAGCAGGCAGCAAAAGTGATGAAAGAATTGTCAATAAAGTAGTAAGTGAGTTAGAGGGCAAAGTAGAATTTGATGTACATTATGCATCCTGTCATAGAAATCCACAACTGGTAGATAAAATTATCGTTGAATCAAAAAATAGTATTTTCATCTGTATTGCGGGTTTAGCAGCAGCACTCCCAGGTTACGTTGCATCAAGGACAGCAAAACCAGTGATTGGTATCCCTGTTTCAGGAGTACTCAATGGAATGGATGCCTTGTTATCAATAGTTCAACTTCCAAAAGGGGTACCAGTAGCCTGTGTAGGAATTGACAACGGTCAGAACGCTGCTTTATTAGCTTTAAGGATATTAGGAAAATGAGACATCCTTTTGAAAACGCGTCAGTCAGCTTTTAGGAGTGTCTTTCTATAATAAGCAAAAACTGTGGTGTTTAAGTTATGTGTGGTATATTTGGGGTAATTGGTGGTCAAATTAGTCTTGAAACATTCATTTATTGTCTAGAAATGCTTAGTACTCGAGGTCAAGAGGCATCTGGGGTAACAGGTTTTGCTAATGGATTTATAAGCGAAAAATGTGAAGGAACAGCTATTAATTTAGGTAATAATCTCCCTAAACCATCTAAAATCCTTGATATTTGTATTGGGTCAACACGGTATCCAACAATTGGAACAATGAATCAAGAGACATTGTATAATCATCTAGCTCCTTTTACAGAATCAACTCACAAGGGTTTGTTGAGTCTTGTTTTCAATGGTAATATTATCTTTCCTCAGGTTGATAATGAAGGGAATGATGGAAATTTCTTAACAAAATTCATGAAAGAAAAATTGGAGTCACACTCTTCCATTTATGGTGCCATAAAAAGCTTGATGCAGAATGTTGATGGTGCATACAGCGTTATTGTGATGATAGGTGATAGTAGGCTAGTAGCGTTCAGAGACCCATATGGAATCAGACCTCTATGTTGGGGTGAAATTAATGGAGGTTATGCTGTTGCTTCTGAAACCAGGGTTCTAGATAAGATAGGAGTCGAGAGGTACAATTTTGTCCCTCCAGGCGGATTAATAATTTTCAGTCATAATTCCTTTGAAAAACACAGAATTCGATTCGAAAACCATCATCATTGTATGTTTGAATGGACTTATTTTTCTCAAGCACCATCAATTAATGAAGGAGTGGAAGTTTATCAGGTTCGTTACCGTTTAGGTACAATTCTTGGAGAATTACTCAAGAATAAAGATATAGGTAACGTGGACTATGTCATTCCAGTTCCTAACACATCCAGATCGGCAGCAATGGGTTGTGCTGATACTTTAGGAATTAAATATGCTGATGGTCTTATTAAAAACCGTGTTGGAAGAATATTCATTAAACCGACAAAAGAAGAACGGGATAATGCAGTAAAAAACGTCTATGAGGTCATCTCAAGCGTTATTAAAGACAAAGAAATAATTCTCATTGATGACAGTATCGTTAGGGGAACAACCTTAACAAGAGTAGTGGAACTACTACGGAATAAAGGAGCGAAAACAATTCACGTTGGTATTACTACGCCAAAGATAGAATACCCCTGCCCATATGGTATTGATATGTCTAGACCAGGTGAACTCTTAGCTGCTTTTAAAAATGAAGAAGAAATTACGCAAATATTAGGCTGTGATACATTGACTTATATGACTATACCTGGATTGATTGAAGGTATAAATGAGCAAGGAGTATGTACTGCTTGTTTAGATGCAAATTATCCGACTCCAAAGGCGAGGATCCTATATGAGAATATAGCGTACATGAATGAAGAGGTTAGGTGTTATGAACAGAATATTATTGGTAGGTAACGGAGCTAGGGAGCATGCAATCGCAGAATCGTTAAGTATGAGCGATAATGTTGAACTTTTCGCTTTTATGAGTAGAATTAATCCAGGGATTAAAGGATTAACAACTAAATATAAGATTGGGAATCTTGGTGACAATAATAGTATTGTAGATTTCGCTCAAAAAGTAAAATCCGATTTTGCAGTCATAGGACCAGAAGATCCACTAGAAAATGGTATTGTTGAAGCTCTTGAACGAGTTGGAGTGAGATCTGCCTCTCCTAGTCGGAGTATGAGCAAATTAGAGTGGAGTAAAGCATATGCAAGAAATGTCATGAGGGAACACAAAATCACTGCTTATCCTGAATTCCATGTCTTCTTCAAAAATGGTTCTGATGATGCTATTTCTCGTGAGATTAAAAGTATCTTAAAGGATTGGAATAATGAGGTTGCTATAAAACCTGATTATCTCACGGGTGGTAAGGGAGTAAAAATTTGGGGTGATCATTTTAATTCAACAGAGGAAATTCTAGCTTATGTTAGAAAAGTCCTCAATTCAGGAAATAATAAGGTTATTGTTGAACAAAAACTTTCTAAACCTGAAGAACTGAAAAATTCTGAGTTTACACTACAAACTTTTGTGAGTGGGACAACTATTGTTAGCATGCCTCTAGTTCAAGATTATAAACGAGCATATGATGATGATAAGGGTCCTAATACTGGGAGTATGGGTTCCTACTCCTGTGCAAACCATTCACTTCCTTTTCTAACTAAAAGTGATTATAACTTTGCAATTGATGTGATGAAAAGGACCGTTGAAGCAATTGGAGGGTACAAAGGTATTTTGTACGGCCAATTCATGTTAACAAACTCTGGTGTGAAATTAATAGAATTCAATTGTCGGTTTGGGGATCCTGAAGCAATGAATGTGCTTCCATTACTGACAGATAATTTTGTAGCTTGTTGCTCCGAAATTATAGAGGGAAAATTAAAACAGAAATCATGGAACGAAAAAGCCACAGTATGTGTGTACCTTACTCCAAGAGGTTATCCAACTCAACCTGAAGAGAATAAGGAGGTTTTTGTTAATAAAGAAGAAATATTGAAACGTGGTTGTAAGATATATTACGCATCAGTAAAAGAAGCTACTGAGAATAGCGTCCTAACCACAAGGTCGCGTGCAATCGGTATCCTCGGGTTTGGGGATTCAATTAATGAAGCAAGAGATCTTGTTTACCTTACTTTGAACAATGTTTCTGGAGACTTACACTATCGGTTAGATATCGCTAAGGGAATTGAGAATTGAGTGAAATGTACAATCCAGAAAAGCCTTTTAGCAAAAGGATTCTAGAGACTATTCGTAAAACTTGGAATGAACAAGTGACCATCAAAGCAGGATATCCTATTATCAAAAATGACCGAGGTTATTTTCTCGAGCACGTTGATGGGACTGGAACAAAAGGTTTATTACACTGGAATAACAATAGCTTTGAATCTGGTGCAATTGATGCATTTGCAATGAATGCAAATGACTTATCTATTCTTGGTTTTCAGCCAAAATCAATGAACTGCCATTTAATTATGCAAGAAGAAAGGGAAGATGTTATCCTTAGTGTAGTCAGCAAATTAACGGAGTTGTGTCTTAAATATGATATAGTATTCACTGGTGGAGAAACTGCAGTCTTAAACACAATAGAGGGGATGGAAATAGGGGTGCATATGAATGGTTTTACACAGAAAATCATCAATCATCCATTAGAAGCGGGTGATTTGTTATATGCACATTTGAGTAATGGTATTCACAGTAATGGATTAACCCTTGCCCGAAAGTTATTGGGAAATGTAATTGAGGTCAACCTCATTAAAGAACTGACAAAACCTACAAAAATATACCTTGATGATCTAAATAAAACTAGATTTTTTGCGAAAAAAAGGATGCATATTACAGGGGGCGCTTATACGAAGTTGAAGAAGGTGATCAGCCAAAACCAGGATATATTGATAGATTTAGGAGGTGTCCAAATACCACAGATTTTCAACATTTTATATAAAAAACTAAGTGAGCAAACTGAAAGCACTTCTTATGAAATGTTACGAACTTTCAATTGTGGTGTCGGTTTTGTTGAAGTTATTAATCCTAGTGACCAAGAAGCTTTTCAATCCATCTCAAATGAGAGTGTACCAATAGGTGAGATTATTGGTGAGGGTGAGGGGAAAATAAAAATTAAATCTCCTTTTGATGACTCCCTTATTACATATTAGCAATTTTTTTTCAAGTAATCAGAATTATAGGTTAATTAGTAAGAAATCCTTATATATACCAGATTTAAATAATATTCAGCAATATTAGATCGTTAGAGCAATGAAGAAAGAAAATGCGGTTAGACAGAGGTTATTTGCTAATAGCATTTTACGCCAATTAAAGAAAACTCGCACTTATGATTCTTTATCCAAAATGTTTGACATTCCTATTCCTGTTCTTGCTCGTTATGTGAAAGGCCATGTATTACCGTCAGATCCACGAACTGAGTCGATAATCAAGAGGTATAAGAAGTTATTAATAGAAGAAGTCCGTAACAATGTTTTTATAAATGAACAGGGTCATTTTAATCATTTATCTTTATTATATAACTCAACATTACTGCAACATATTGCTGCTTATGTTGTTTCGGAATTTTCTTTTATGGAAATAGATAAAATTCTATCAACTAGTACAGATGGCCTTCCAGTCGCTTATGCAGTCGGTTTTGAGTTTGGTGTTGAAGTAGTATATGCTAGAAAGAAGAAAGAAATTGGTGTGGCAGATTTTGTCGAACAAAGAGTCATTGTTGAAGGAGTCGCATACAATTACTCTCTTTATATTCCGGAAGGGTCATTACACAAGGATGAACATATATTAATCGTTGATGACGCCATTCGATCTAGAACCACTACGACTAATCTCATTGAATTATGTAAAAAGATGAAGGCTGTTCCAGTGGGAGTCTTTACTCTTATATCTATGAATGGAGGTGCAAAAAAATTAGATGAAGCATTTCCATTCCCAGTTAAATATCTTTTAGAGTTTTGATAATATACATAGTCACTCATATTCAATCGTTGCTGGGGGTTTATCCGTTAAATCATAGAAAACTCGGTTTACACCATCAACCTCATTAACAATTCGAGTACCAATTTTTTTCAAAACCTCAATTGGAATGGATGATGCACTTGCAGTCATCGCATCGGTACTTTCAACACACCGAATTACGATTGGATACTGATAAGATCTCGCATCCCCCATAACTCCTACCGTTTTGATATTTAAAAAAGCAGTAAGAACCTGCCAAGATTTATAATATAATCCCTGTTTTTTTAACTCTTCCGTTAAAATATGATCACTTTGCCTCACGATTCGAAGACGATTAGGTGTGATCTCGCCTATAATACGCACAGCGAGCCCTGGGCCTGGAAACGGGTGACGGTTTAATAAATTTTCATCGATTTCCAAAATCCTCCCCACTTCTCTGACTTCATCTTTATATAAATCCATTAATGGTTCTATCAGGTCAAGATTCATTTTTTCAGGGAGTCCTCCAACATTGTGATGTGTTTTTATGGTAGATGCTTGGGATGAGGGTTGGGCACTCTCTATTCTGTCAGGATAAATTGTCCCTTGTCCTAAAAATTGAAACTTACCTATTTCATTAGCTTGTTGTTCAAAAACTTCAATAAAGGTATTACCAATTATCCTTCGCTTTTCTTCTGGATCGATTACACCTTTCAAACGAGAAAGAAAGAGTTCTGTTGAATTTACGGGGAAAAAATTGAAATTATATCTTTCAAAATATTCACAGACTTCCTCATATTCCCCCTCCCTTAATAATCCGTTATTAACGAACACGCAGTGAAGATTTTCTCCAATAGCCCGATGAATTAGTTCTGCTGAAACAGTTGAATCAACACCACCACTCACACCCATTAAGACTTTCGCCTTTCCAATTTTATTTTTGATTGCAGCTATTTTCTTTTCAACAAACTTCTCGAGACTCCAATCTCTAGGAGATCCTGTCAAATCGATAAAATTATTTAGGATATGCTTACCTTTGGGCGTGTGAAATACTTCTGGATGAAACTGAACACTGTAAAGCTGTTTATCTATATTTTCCATACTTGAAACATAATTATTTTCAGAATAAGACGTGATTATAAAATCGTTTGGAACTCTTTCAACATAATCTGAATGGCTCATCCAAACGATCTCCTCAGCGGCAACTTCATTCAACAATTTAGATTTATGAACCGTTTTTATGAGAGTTTTACCGTATTCTCCTTTTCCTTTTGCCACAACACCACCTAGGTGTTGCGCCATTAGTTGATGGCCATAACATATTCCTAAAACTGGAACATTTAGATCAAAAGTCTTTACATCCAAGGAGGGAGCATTAGATTCATAAACGGAGCTAGGGCCTCCTGATAAAATGATTCCATGGGGTTTCATCATTAAGATTCTTTCGATAGGTGTGTTATGTTGAATTAATTCTGAGTACACGTTTAATTCTCGAATCCTGCGAGCAATAAGGTGAGCTACTTGGCTGCCAAAATCAACAACTAAAATCATGAGACAACCTTCTCAATGATATTATTCTGAATAGCTTCTTTGATTTCTCTTGCTATTCGTCTTCCTGTGCTCATTGGCTCTTCAAAATAATAACAAGAATATTGACTGCCGTTTGGATACAAATTCGTTCCAGCAACAATACGTGCACTGATTTCAAATGCATAAAACTCTAGATCGGGAGTGCAGATGGTTTCAATACAAAATGGACCAATTATTCCTGGTGGAAATAATTCTTTAGAAGCTTTGACTACATTATCACCCATTTTCTTTACCTGAGGTAACAATGATTCTCTTAAAATAACTGGTGAATTCCCTGTAACTGTATAGCTTGGTTCAACATATTCCTCTATTCGATGTAATCCATCAACATTACTTTCAAGCCTCTGATCGACACCCAGAAATTCTACTCTGTTTCTTAAGATAGAATTGAAAAAATGATGATAATACCTAACTCCAACAACATATTCTTGAATGATAACATCTTCAACGTTTTCAATATTATTCTGTTTAAGTTTACTGTAGAAATCATTTTCATTATTCACAAGAAAAAAGCCTCTTCCCCCTTTAGCACCACCTCTCTTTACTATACATAAAGACTCAATCTCATCTGGGTCTTTATACTTAGGAACTTTTAGATCTGCCATTCGCATCCAATGATCTACTTTTTTACGTGAGCTCTCCCATTCAAGGCTTATTTTATTCCCAAATATTGGCACGTTATACTTTTCGAGAATATTTTCCGCTCCTACATATTCTACAAAGCTTCCATGTGGGATAACTATGATATTTTTATCTATTAATTCCTGTTGGATTTTCGAGTCGATTATCTTATCAAAAGAACTCATCTCAATATATTTATCTGGACTAACAATAGGAAAAGATTCATAAGTTTGTCTACGATTGGGAAGCGTCAAACCAAGAGTTTGGAATCCTTCTTGTTTGGCACCGTGAAAAATTTGTAAAGCTGAGTGACTACAAACAGTCCCAATACCAATTTTATCCCGTTTATAGCTGTTGATATGACTCAAGTAGTCACCTCGGATACCTGGTCATTTGTAATAGCTTCTTTGAGATCCATCATACAAAGATCTAGAGGAGATTTAATTTTACGTCCGTATTTGATAGAGAGTCGACGCATTTCTGGTGATGTTGGCCCTAAACAAGGCGATCCTGGAATTCGTGGAGAAATATCAAAAACCACAAACTCGCTGTTCTCATTAATCGCACCTTGTAAAGCAAACAGACCAATTATCCCAGGGGGGAATAATTTTTTGCTGGTCTTAATGAACTTACTTGCAGCTTGATAGACCAAAGGTTTCTTTGATTCTCTCATAGTAACACCTTTATGGCCAATTTCCTCATTTGTAATTGAAACATTGAGGCCTAATTGATCATTAGCAGGTAAATTTAGTAATCCAGACAAATTGGTTTGGATACGATCATCAAATCCGACAAAATCAAAAGATCCATATACGTCACTCAATCCATATGCCTGAAAATTAGCATTAAAACGAGGTCCAAGAATAAATTCTTCAATAACGGATTCAGCAAGATCCTCTTGACTTATGACATCCTTTTTAATTAATTCGGAACTTTTTGCCTCAAATTCATCAGCAGATTTCACATAAAAGAATGCTCTTTCTAGAGGATTATGTTTTTGTTGGACTTTGACAATTGCCAAGCGATCAATTTCATCTACAGTTGCGAATTCACGAGGCCTTCGTATTTTGGCTTTGTCCAGTAAATCATATTGAGCTTTCCTCTCTTCTACTTTAAGTAAATCACGATTCCCATAAATTGGAAGAGGAAAGGTATTTCTATCTTCAATAGCATCAATATCAACATACACACTAAAAGATCTATTAGGAAACCAGATAGTATTCAATTCAAGCAATCTCTTTATATTCTCGGGCCTTATCAGTTCATTGAATCTATCTAATACAATTTTATGAGTATAGAGGAATGAGTTATGCTCCGTGTATAGCTGATCTCTTCCCTTCTGGCATACAACTACAGTATCAAAACCATTAGTTTTAGCGCTAATGCCAACTTCTTCTGCACTATGACTACCGAGAACGCCAATACAATAATTTTGGGTCATAATTTTTCACAAGCTTTTACAATATTTTTAAAAATTTGGAGACCTGATCCTTCTTTGCTTAAAATGTCTGGTGAAAGACGTGTCCAATGTGGGTGCGTATAATAATGAATAAATTTCTCAGGGTGAGGCATTAGGCCCATAACATTCCCTTGTTCATTAATGATTCCAGCAATATCCCGGTAAGATCCATTTAGATTATCTATATATTTGAACACAATTCGATGAGAGTCTTCTAACACCTCAAGAATGGGTTCCTCTGCAATAAATTTCCCTTCAGCATGGTTGATTGGGACAAAGAGCGTATCAATGCCCTCATTATAAAACGAATTAGAATCCTTTTTTAATTGAACCCATTTATCGATAAATAATCCCGAATTATTTGATGTTAAGGTGGCATCAACGTCTAAAAAACCAGATTTCAAAAGGGCTTGGAAACCATTACAGATCCCAAGAATGGGTTTATTTTGATCGATAAATTTCTTGATGTCACTTTTTAGTTTTAATTTTAAGTAATTAGCAATAATTTTCCCTGCAGTTATATGATCTCCAAAACTAAATCCCCCAGGGATTATTAAAGCCTGATAGTCTTCGAGAGAAACCATTCGCCGTATTACTGCATTTATATGCACTAAATCGACTTTAGATCCAGCGTGTTTAAGTGCTTGGACTGTTTCTTGTTCACAATTTGTGCCATCAACTCTCAAGACTAAGCTATTAGTCACTGTAGATCACCAATCAAAAGTACTTTGCCAAATCTCCTTTAATAGTGAAACTGATTCGTTAACAACTTCTTCTTCCTTTAATCCGTGAATAATTAATCGAGTTCCTTTAATAATGCCAATTCTGTGGATAGCAATGTCTTTCATTTCTTCCTCAAAGACATCTGGATTATTAACTTCAACTAAAAATCGAGAATTTGATTCTGAAAATAATAATTGATAATTTTGGGTTAAATCTGATTTTATATTCTTTAAATATATCTCCGCTCCAATATTCCCTCCAAAACAACTTTCAGCTACAGCAACTGCTAAACCGCCTTCACTACAATCATGACATGAACGAATTAATCCTTGATCAATTATTTCTATCATCTTATCAAAAATTCTTCTTGCATTTTCAAGATTAACATCAGGGATTACTCCACCCTTCACTCCCTTAATTTTATAAAACAGAGATCCCCCCATTTCTCGTTTGGAGTCTCCAACTAGATAAAGATGATTTCCCTCACGTTTGAAGTCTGAAGTGACAGCATTTCGAATATCTGGGATAATACCAATGCACGTAATTAACAATGTATGGGGTATGGTTATTTTTTCGCCTTTATCAGTCATAAAATCATTGTAAAGACTGTCTTTTCCACTAATAAAAGGTGTTCCTAAACTTACTGCTGAATCATAACACGCCTGACACGCCTCAACTAATGCAGCTAGATTTTTTCCATCTTCTGGATTTCCCCAACTAAAATTATCTAGTAATGCATACCTTCGTCCTCCACAGCAGATATTATTCCGAATCGCTTCATCAATACTACTCAAAGCCATTTTTCTAGGATTAAGAGAGTAATTTGGATTAAAACCATTAGAAACCACAAATCCCTGCCAAGATTCGGTTAGTGGTTTTATGACACAGGCATTCCCATGGCCATCATAACCTTGGAGAGGCTTTATCACTGTATTCGCTTGAACTTCATGATCGTATTGCCGTGTAATCCATTCTTTACTTGCGACAGTTGGATGAGATAGAAGGGATTTTAAATCGTCATTATAATCCTGTTTCTCAGGAAGCTCCTCATAGAATTCTTCTAGTTGTACTGCTTCAGCTTGTCGAGAAATCTTTGGAATACCATCATGAAGGAACTCCATTTCTAAATTACAAACAATTTCTCCCTTGTAAGTTAAAACTAATTTGTTTGTTTCTGTAAATTTGCCAATAACGGTTGTTTCGCAGTTTTCTAAATCAAAAATCTCAATTAATTTGCTCATATTAGCAGGGGGAACTGCAAGAAGCATTCGTTCTTGAGATTCGGAAACCCAAATTTCCCATGGTACTAATCCTTCATATTTCAAGGGTACTTTCTCAAGATTGACTTCTACTCCAAGACTTTTTCCCATTTCCCCTACAGCAGAACTTAAACCACCCCCTCCACAGTCCGTAATTGCGGAATAAAGTGGTTTTTCTCCGTAATCTCTTGCGATAATGAGGCCATCTAGAACGCGTTTTTGTTCAAGAGGATTCCCAATCTGCACAGCACTACTTGCGGTAGTTTCTGATTCTGATGTTAAAGTGCTAGAGGCGAATGTCACTCCATGGATTCCGTCTCTTCCTGTTCTTCCTCCAACAAGGACTATTAAATCACCTGATTTTGGGTCTCTAACATATCGCTTTAAAGGAAGAAGGCCAACTACTCCAGCAAACACTAGTGGGTTACCTAGATACTTTTCGTGGAAACCAATACTGCCATTGGCTGTGGGGATGCCCATTTTATTTCCATAATCTCGTATTCCTGCCACACTCCCTTTTAATAATCGTTTTGGATGCATGGTACCTTTAGGTAGGGTTGTTACAGAAGTATTTAACATTCCAAAAAATAGACAGTCCGTAGATAGAACTGGTTTTGCCCCTACTCCCATAGCGTCCCTAAAGACGCCACCACTACCAGTACCCGCACCACCATATGGATCCAAAGCTGTCGGATGATTATGGGTCTCTACCTTAACTGCAAGACCGATTTCATCATTGAATTGGATAATCCCTGCGTTGTCGGAAAAAACGTTAATACACCATTCAGCATTAATGTCTTCAGTTGCCTGCATAATATAAGTTCTAAGTAAACCATCGATGTTAACGCCATTGTATGAAATAAAGCCTTTAAACGTCTTATGGACACAATGTTCAGACCAAGTCTGGGCAAGGGTTTCTAATTCAACATCAGTTGGTTCACGATTTATACTAGAAAAATAGGACTGAATACTTCGCATTTCTTCCAAGTTTAAAGCAAGCATCTTATCATTACTTAATTGAAGTAACTCTTTTGGGCTTAAGGTGGATAAAGGAATAGTAAACGTATCAGATCTAGAAGGGAGTTCTGTTGGGAGAATCTCTTTAATCTGGAAATCATGAATTAAATCATTTACAAGGAATTGTTTTATGGATTTAGTTAAATCTTCTCGATTTGTGCTCGTTTTAATAACAAAGGATGAGCTTGATTTCACATTAGGAACATCTATGCCCATGATTTTGATCGTATGACCTACACTTAAACCAGTTGCATCCATTACTCCTTTTTTAAGACTAACTGTTATCTGAAAAGAATGATCAGTTATTGGAAATGGAAATTGGTTTTCCTGAATTAAATACTCCTGTACAATAGGATCAACTAACACTTCTTCACAGATTTCTTTAACTTGATCCTTTGAAAGCAAGCAGTGGATCTCGTAGTTTTGGAAAGATTTTGCAGTAGAATGAATGTCAAATTCTTTTAAATTTTCTTCAAGAGTGTGTGCAACAGGATCAAAAGTTCCAGATTTATAAAAAATACTGATACACCAGACTTTATTCATAGGAAACGCAGGATGCAGCAGAAATTCTTAAATCTGATTTTACTAAGACATTCAAAATTGCGTTGTTTGCTAGAAAGGAAGATTCATTTAATTGATATAACTTCAGTCTTTTCAAACTGCTTTAACATGAAATATAAAAAGTCTAAGATAAATAGCGTTTGATTTCATTTTAAGATAGAAAAATTAAGATAAATTAAGGGAAGGATGAGGATTGCTTTTCATTACCTATGATAGTAGATGAAGTAACAAACCAAGAGTTAGAAACATCCAAGTATTAGTAACCAGTTTAAATATCGGGAATGGGGTCTTTGTAATGAAGACAGCTAGGTCTAGGATCAAAGAAAAAGCTAAAATCGCAACCACAAAAAAGATTCTTGGATCTAATCCTAGAATAGTTTCAAAATTCTGTATGTACTCATATCCCCACGCAAATAGGGGGCCAATAAAAATTGTGGATCCAATCACAATACCAACTGGCATTATTAATTTCATCAAATGTTCGAAAGCATCAGAGTTAATAAATTCGTCATCAGGATCGTCATTTTGTATTTCGAAAATCAAATTATCAGCAATGAAGAACAATCCGATTCCAAAGCCTAGACCAAATAATAATCCAACAAAAACTGATATTAAATTCCATATAAACACCATAATCTTTTCACCTCTTTTTAAAGGTTAAATAATAATTAGATATGTAATTTAAAGAAACTTTGGCAAAGTGTAGTTGCAAAAAAAGGAAAAAAATATAACAAAAGGTTCGCGATATCGAAATTAGAGCTGAACAATTCTCCTAATAAATCCCCATAAAAATGGTTTAATCAATGGATATCTTGGATAAACAAATATTGATAGAGTTAAGCAACAACTGTCGCATCTCATACACTTATTTAAGCCAGAAGTATCAAGTAAGCGCAAACACAATCAAAAATCGAGTTCGTATTTTAGAAGAAAGGGGGATAATTGGAAAATTTACTTTAGAGTTCAATCCCTCACTTATGAATACTAATTCAGTTATAATTTTATTCAGATTTCAGCCTCCGTTAGAAGACGAACAGATAGATCAGTTAGGTCTTCATCCGTTGATCACAGGAATTGGAGTTGGAGTGGAAGCAGGATTCGCGACTGGTATATATAGAAATCATCGAGAACTAAGTATTCTTTCAGATATTTTTCATTCTATTGATTATATTATCGAAGTAACAATATTTCCTGTATTATTACCACTAAGTGCTGACTATTCATATCCACAAGGGACATTAAAAGATATTAAAACGTCAGATTGGAAAATTCTGAGTTTGTTGAGAGTTAATGGTAGAGTCTCATTAAGTGAGCTATCTGAGAAAACTCACCTCAGTGTAAAGACAATAAGAAAAAAAATACAATCCCTACAAGAACGAAAGATGATAACCTTAACAATTCAACTGAATCCTGGAAAAATCGCAAAAGGAATGATGGTAGTTTTCGCGGTTGAGCTTAAGAAATTAACCCGGCAGTTACGAATAGAAATCGAGAATAAGATGCGTATTATAAGACCTAATCAATTTTGGGTCAGTTGGCAGGTGGTTGACCGCCCAATTATCATTCTTGCCTTTCAAGCAGCCAATGTAGATGAAGTAAAACTAATCCAAGAAGATATCCAAAAAACCATTCCTAAGATAGAATCATTAACTCATCTGATCGGAGGTAGTATGAATTATTATCCAAATCTCATTGATGACCTCCTTAGAGAAAATTTAGAGAAGAAGTGATTATTCACAACTTCCAAAATTGGATTATTTGTTCTGCATGCTCCGCAGCTTTTACTTTTTCGCGACCTTCAGTACCAAATATACCCTCTATCTTGCCTTCCTCATCCATAAGGTAAGTAATTCGGGCTACTCGATTTCCCCGTTTGTAAGCACCAAACTTTTTTGCCAATTCTAATTTCTCATCCATTAAGAGGGGAAAAGGAAGGTCGAATTTCTTAATGAACTTCTGATGGGATTGGGCATTTCCACCTGAAACACCATAAACTGGAATATCCCTATTTAGAAAAGTCTGATAATTGTCTCTAATTGAACACGCTTCTTTTATACAACCTGGGGTATTATCCTTGGGATAAAAGTATAATACATATTTATTACCTTGTAAGAGCTCTGAACTGATTGGTTCTCCTGATTCGGTTTCAGTTTCAAAATTTGGAGCTTTCTCACCAATTTCTAATGACATATTATTCCTCCATTAGCATTTATGTATACATAACAATATTAGAGAAGTTTCTAAAAGCTATTTCACCCGATTTTCGAGTACTTGTTGTAAAAGTACTTTTCCGAAAAAGGTCATGCTAGCAGGATGACTATTATTGGGATCAGTGTAAAAGCGAGGGTTAAGAGCATTAAAGGTGCTAGTTCATTTTCATTTTGCTTTTCTAGATGAAAACAGTCTTTACAGTATTTCTGTGGGATCAATATCGCTGGAGGAATAAAAATCGAACGATCAAACTTCTCTCCCGTTATTTCTTTCTTGCACCGAGTGCATCTGGTCAAAGGTTTTTCTCCTTTGTAATTAATTATGTGTTAAGCTTTAAAAATCAGAGGATATCGGCATTAATGTTATCTAGTATTTCGGGTTTGATTCCTGTGATGGAGATAGTTCCATCACTATGGGTGATTACTTCGACTGGAGGAATCACGGTGAACTCATGGTTTTGATAAAACGCCGAATAGAATAAGATTTTTTTATTTGTAGATCCTCTTATCTCTTTTTGGAGCTTTTTTTCCTGTAAGAAGCGTCCTGTGATTAAAACGTCAAGGTATTGCTTTAGGCTATCAAACCCAGGAAGAGTATGGAGTTCTTGTTCATTATAGCCTGTGAGGACAATGGTACCAATCTTTCCCACGGATTTTATTTTCATCAATAAGTCTGTAACCCCCGTGATTTGTTGTAATGGTTCGCCACCAGTCACAGTTACTCCCCGAATTTTTCTTTTCGTCCAATATTCAACGATTTCTTGGAATAAGTCCTGAATAGGTCGTGAGTATCCTCCCTCAGGATCATGTGTGTGAGGATTGAAACACCCTGGGCAGTTGAGAGAACAACCTTGAACCCAGATTGTATAATGAGGGCCTGGTCCATTAGCTTCGGAAATAGGGATTACATTTGCTAATCTGAGAGAATTCATCTTTATAACCTAGTTAAATTTCAATATCGATCTTGTGTTTCTTCTGTTCTTCTACCTTTGAGGCAAGTCTAGCTCGTGCCTGCGACCACGTTCTTAGCTCTGCGATCTCTTCCTTCATTAAACGAGATAAAGGGACAATATCTTCAATGGAGTTAATCACATCTGTTGTTTCTACCTCTCTATCTTCCGAAAATGCCTCAAACATTGCAGCAATTATTGATTGTTCGATCTCAGCTCCAGAATACCCCTTTGTTAAACTCGTTAAGGTTTTTAAATCAAATTTATTCGGATTTCGTTTTCTCTTTGTGATATGAATGGAGAAAATTTCTTCTCGTTCTTCTCTAGATGGTAAATCAACGAAGAAAATTTCATCAAACCTTCCCTTCCTTAGGAGTTCTGGGGGTAATTGGTCTATATTATTTGCAGTTGTAATAACAAAGACTGGTTTTTCTTTCTCCTGTAACCAGGTAATAAATGTCCCAAATACTCTACTTGTCGTTCCAGCATCAGTCTGATTACTTGATTGCACACCCGCAAAACCTTTTTCTACCTCATCGATCCATAAAATCGAAGGAGAAACTGACTCAGCCATTTTAATAGCAAGGCGCATGTTTTTCTCACTTTCCCCAACAATCCCACCAAATACCTTTCCAACATCAAGCCTTAGTAGGGGTAGATTCCACAGAGAGGCAACTGCTTTCGCTGCAAGGGATTTCCCCGTCCCAGGGATTCCGATTAGCATCAGGCCTTTTGGAAAAGGTAATCCATATTCCCTTGCTTTTTCCGTAAAACCTCTACTTCGCTTAGAAAACCATTCTTTCAGATACTCAAGTCCCCCAATATCATTGATCTCTTCATTGGAGTGATAGTATTCAAGAATACCCGATTTCCGAATGATTTGTTCTTTCTCTTTGATAATGATAGATGGAACGAAACTTTTTGATTCAACAAGAGACTTAGCGAAGACGCTCTCAGCTTCATCTAATGTCAAACCCAGTGCTGATTTTAACACTTGTTCTCTTTCTTCCTCAGAAAGACTAACATCGACTTTTGGATTGTCTTTCAAAGGTTCAATAATACTCTCAAGAACCGTATCAAGAAGCTCGATGGTTGGAAAATCGAAATCAATAACATTAATCATTTTTTCTAGTTCAATAGGAACTTCTAGGGTAGGAGAAACGATAAAACATGTTTTTCTAAGCCTATTTAGATGTACTTTCAGATCACGGAGTTTACGAATTATCACGGGATCCTTCATAAATGGGTGGAAGTCCTTTAACATGAAAATAGTTGGTTTTTGATATTCGACGATATAATTGAGCGCAGCAAACGGATCTACTGCTTCGCCATCCAATTTTTTCCCCGAATAGTCAGAGAACCCCTCAGTGGTACTCCAAATAATCAATTGTTTCTGAGCTTCTGTGGCAAGAGTATTCAACATCACAGCTACTCGTTCTTCTTCCCATGATACAATATAAATCAATGGATATCGAGCACGGATTAAAATGCTTACTTTTTCTTGTAAATCCTCATTAGATTGTTTCACAAAACTCACCAACTGGATTAAATACTTCATTCCCCTATCGTCGGGTCTTAATCCGAGTTGAAGTCTTTATTTGTTCTTGATAATATTCTGGTGTGTATTTTCTTTTCGTTACTTCCCCTAACGCTTCATCCAAAAACTCTGTTTCTTGTGTACATCCTCTTCCCTTTAATCCCTTGACTTTGTAAGAAACATTTCCAACTTCATCAACAGTTATTTCAATTTCGATAGTTTCTACACTCATCGGTTATACCCTCTTTTCACAACTAATAACTTAACCTCACCAGTATCTTCAAGAAACTGTCTTGATTTCAACCGATACCCCTTCTTTCGAATTTCTTGAAGAACTTTAGTGACAGCGTACTCTTTTACTACCTCTTTGAGAAAATCTGCTCGACTCTTCCCAATAGCATTTGCCGCTCCATACCAATCAGCGATAATTTCATATGAACTGTCCTGTGTCGATTTAATAAATCCTACATCGTAAGCTCTATGTGTTTTAATTACTATTTCTCCTTTACGTGTCCTACCACCATATCCTTTAATGGTACTGTTTTCTTCTACGTTGTAATTGAGATTCTTTAATGTTTTAACTAAACATTCTTTATCAATCATCTTAGTTCTTAGTTTAGTAAAATGTGACATATTGTTTTCTCTCCAATGGATAAAATACGTAATTGATTTCTGTTATATAGAATGAGTTGTGAAAAACCATTATTAAACATTGAGTGAGAGAAAGTTAGAAAGAAAAAGTCTCACTTTTTACTAAATAGGAAAAAATCAAGGTGAAAGCTGGATAGTTAGTCTACTTTACAGTTGATTAAAGCCAAATTCATAGGTAGTGAAAGTTTTAATTCTTTGACCTTCATAAAGATAAGAGAAAATTATGACTGGATATACTTTTTCTAGTCTATAACTAGAAGGTATTACCCGATTAATATAGCCTTTCTCGTTAATCAAATCTTAAAATAGTCATTGAAGTTGGAGAAAGAGACAAGAGTGTTCAATGTGTTTTGAATTCGTTGTTTCATGATGATAACGGTCAATTCTTACCCTAGCTACGCGGGCATCCTTTAAAAAAGAGCGGTTTTCTAGTTCTCTTGCCAAATTTCTGTCATTTTCGGTGATCTCTCCCTGAATGTGGGTTGTTTATGTTCCTCCCTACCCCCATCGGTGGGGTGGTACTGTGGTTTTCATAGGACTATATATAGTTGAGAAGAGAAATATGTTAATCCACAGTTAATTCAGAATGAGCAGTGTAACTTGGATCAATCAAAGGTATATTTCCATGGTTCCTCAAAGACGAGATTCTAAAGGGAAATTTTTCTCTGAAAATCCTAAAAGAATAGTAATGAGAGTAACAGAAAAGGAGAAACATATTATTGAAAAGTATCGCCAGATAAAACCATCAAAGATTGATCAGGATAGTCAATTTTATCGGGAAATTCAGACACTAGTTCGTAGAAGGGTTCAAAATTTAGAAATTTAACATTCTTGTCGCCAAAATTCCATGGACCTCTTCTTCTTATCCAAAAATGGTTTTTCGAAGAATGGTGAGTTTTGTTTATAAACTCAATATCCCAAATAAATGTTAATTGTTTGAACTTGTTGAAGGCTATTTTGGTTGTTTATGAAGTCGGAATAATTAATTGCTACTGAATATTCAGCTAGTGGTACAGGAATTGGGTTATACTTGAGTCGTGAGATCATTAAAGCTCATTTGAATGGTAAAGTTTTCCTGATGAAGGAGTTTTTCTGATTCATGGTAGTACGAGTAAAAATCTCCCTATGCGGAGATGGAATGGTAGGAAAAACAACAATAAGAGATTGTTATTTGGGACTAGGTTTCCAGACTGATTATATCCCAACTATTGGCACAGATATTGTCTCAAAACAAGTCACATTGTATGGTGGAGGTGAATCCACGGAGCTGAAATTTCAAATCTGGGATCTAGCTGGTCAACCAAATTACCATGAGGTAAGGAAACTTTATTTCAGACATACTGTAGGAGCTTTTCTAATTTTTGATATTACAAGACCAGATACTTTGTTTGGTCTAGATAGATGGATGAATGAACTCAATAAGCATTCTGGTAGAAAAGATATTTCAGTAATTGTGCTTGGTAATAAGGTGGATTTACAAGACGAAGACAAGGATAGTGTAAAAATTGAAAAGGCGAGAGAGTATATTTCAGGTGAGCTGAGATCGAAATTTGATAATATTGATGAGGATGTGACCTATTTTGAAACTTCAGGAAAAACAGGCAAGAATGTTGATAATGCATTCCATGAATTGGGATTAAGACTTTACAAGAAATATAAAACCTAAGGGAGGTCTTTCTCTTCTTCTAACAATTATTCTCTTCAAAAAATTAGCCATCAGGTCGTTTTGCCTGCTCCCAGAAATATTCCCAGATGTCCTTTACATATTGTAAACCAACAGGGTCAGTCACAACAAAGAGAGTTTTTAGGTCTGTTGATTCCTCTTTTCTTCTCGGAAAAGAGATAAACGCTGTTTTTTGATCAAGTATTGCCATTCCCACAGTAATCTGATAGATTAACCTAAATTCAACATTTTTTCTCAATAAGTTTGGCATCTGATGTTCGTTTTTTCTGGGAATTACCTCAGTTTTGTAGTAATCAGGTTTTACAATTAATTTTGCTTTGCAGATTTTCTCATTATTGAAAGGTGGTGCTGAGGAGTACATTGCCCATAATTCGTTTTCAGTTGCGTCTAGACTTTCTTTAATAGTAGTTATCGCTTTGATTGCTCCATTGACCATTTTCGCAGCTTTAAGTTCATCGATCCTTCGTATTAATTCAAGCGGAAGATCAGTTAAGGAATGCCTCTTGAAATACTTTTCATTTTTGTTAATAAAATTAAGAGGAGAGATAAGAGGCAGAATACTTCGACCGAAGGGAGTTAAGGTATGATTTCTACTAGAAAATCCTTCCTTTTCTACCAGGTTTTTATCAGCTAATCGTGCTAAATGACGAGACACCTCTGATTTTGAAACCTGACCAAGCTTTTCACTAAGCTCCGATAATGAGAGAGGTTGATCCCTAAGTAAGAAAAGGATCTCTACTCTGATAGGACTTGAAAAAAGGGTTAAAAACTCTTGGCCCACTGTGATCCCATTAATTTTGGTTTTTTGACGTGTATTCTTATTGAATATATAACATTCTCAGATTTGTTACATAAAAATTTCAATTCAGAAATTTAAAGGTAATTATATTCGTAATTATTTCCATAGTTTTTTTCCATAGTTTTTGGTTATTCCGAACTCGTTCGGATTGATGTTTAAACAGCTTTATCAAAATACATAGGGTTAGACTTATTAGACTTTAAATGACTAGTCCCACCGTACATAACCTAAATTTAAGTGTAAATGATACTGCTGCATTGAAACAGTTAGAAATTAACTCTGAAATTGATATTTCCATTAATTTTGAAAAAATAACAGCAATTACACATTTGGATCGATCTGTCTTAGTAATTTCTTTTAAAAATGGTGAACTTCGTCTAGATTTGTCACTTGATGACTTATTTGACACAGAACCATTATGTACCGTATGCCAACATAAAATCCAAATTAAAAATACAAGGAAGGGGGATAATGGTAAATAATTCAGTGTTCATTGTGGAGGATGACCCAGACTTACTTGAATTTTATTCAATGATTCTTGATATAAACGGTTGGTCTGTTAAAGAAATGACTACGAATGGGCATAACGCCATTGAATTATATAGAAATTTCAATTCACGACCAGAAATAGTCATTCTTGACATTTTTTTATCTGGTGTTTCAGGTATTGATATTGCCAAAGCTATTCTTGATATGAATCCTTCCCAAAAGATTCTGTTCATAAGTGGTCACACTAAATTGTTAGATGAGGAGCCTCATTTGTGTCACTTACCAACATTAGAAAAACCATTCAATATTTCTCAATTGTTGTCAAAATTAGAAGAAATTAGATATATCAACAATCATTTAGAAGCATAACCGAGGGTGAAACTAATAGGTATTAGGGTAAATGAAAAATTCGATGCTAAGTCTCGAGAAGCGAAGCTACAAGAAATGGCTTCTCAATTTCACGATTTTCATGAAATATTTGATGACATAAAGGAAATTTCCGTGTTTGAAGTTGATACAAAAGGATTTATTCGATCTAACTTACGTGGCGGGGCCGAATTATTTGGTTACTCTCAAGAAGATATTGATAAGGGAATTAATGCTTTAGAGCTTTTTATTCCTGAAGAACGGGGGAGAATTCTTCAAAGACTAAGTAACACGATTTTAGAAGTCACACAGAAAGACAGAGAATATATTGGACTTAGAAAAGATGGGACAACTTTTCCTGTGTGCATTTACTCCAAACCAGTTTTTAAGGATGATAACATTGTTGGAAGACGTGGAATAGCTATAGATATTACAGAGTTAAAGAAAATAGAAAGAGAATTAATCAATAAAAACAAAGCTTCATTACTTAAGACCACTGAAATGGAAAGACTTACCTATACAATTACTCATGATCTAAAAGCACCATTAACATCTATTAATGGGTTTATCGATTTACTAAAAGATGAAAATAAAGAAAAATTCTCTGAAGACTCAAATTTTTATCTAAAAAGGATATCCGAGAATATTGTTCGAATGTCAAGAAAAATTGACAAAATTTTAGAATATTCACGCATTGGAAAGGTAAACGAAGAAAAAGGCTCCCATTCTCTGGTTAAAATTATTAATGAGGTGGTTGTGACTTTTACCCCCCAGTTACAGGAAAATAATGTTCAAATAGAAGTGGAAAAAGATCTTCCCCGTGTGTATGTTCAAAGAGAACGATTTATTCAAGTATTTGAAAACTTAATTGATAATACAATCAAGTATATGGGAAAGAGAGATAAAGGGAGAGCGAGGATAGGAAAAAAAGACCTTCAAGAAGACTTTGTGACTCTCTATGTTCAAGATTGTGGAATTGGCATCCAGAAAGAATATCTTCCAAGCTTATTTCAACTCTTTACACGGATTCCTAATGGCTTATCAAACGAAGTTTCAGGGAGTGGTGTGGGATTAGCTAATGTAAAAAAGATTATTGAAACCCATGGAGGATCCATTTGGGTTGAAAGCGAATATGAAAAGGGCACAACATTTTATTTTACGATTCCCCTGAAAAAATAAAGTAATATTAAAATTCTAATCTTCAATACTCATGGATTAGGTCAACCACATTGATATATGTAGTTGCCCCCTGATTAAATCTTTTTATATTCTCGATTACCTCATCCCATCTCTTCAAATCGTCAAACGGAGATGCAGCTCGATGTGGAGATAGAATAACATTATCCAATGTGTGGAAAGGATATGAAGTTGGGTATTTTCGTCCTTGGTTATCAGGATCTGGAGTGTAATCGTACCAAACATCGATAGCAGCTCCTGCGATCACGTTCTCCCGTAAAGCCTTAAATAAGCTTGTCTCATCAATAATAGAACCACGACTGACGTTAACCAATAACCCTTCAGAGCCTAAGAGCATTAATTCGTCCAGTCTGATCATTCCTATTGTCTGAGATGTCTCTGGAACAGCTACAATTAAAATGTCGATTTCTTCCAGAAAGTTTCTGAGGTCATTACGAGAAAATTTTTTAGCTTTTGTTGGTAATTTTTGCTCGTTTATTGGCCATTTGCGACGTAAGATAAAGAATTCAATATTAAATCCCTGTAAAAATCGATGTACCTTTGTATTAATAGCTCCGTACCCTAATAAACCGACCCTTCGATTTCTTAGCGGAATGGAAGCAGCGTCGGCATCTTGTTTCCTCCAGAATCCTGCTTTCATCCAATTATGGTGTGGGATAATCTTGTTCATCAATGCAAGAAGCATAGCAACCACGTGTTGAGCCGTAAAATAGCTATTTCCATGACCATTAATGAGTAAGACTTTTCGTGTTTGATTTAGCTTTCTAAAGAATTCGATATGGTGTTTAATGCCTACTCCGGGATTGATGTATAGTTGCATCTTTGTTGCTGCGAGTTTAACTTCATCAGATACCCTCCAACCAACCATGATGTCTGCTTTTGGAGCTAATTTTAACAGAACCTCATCAGATATTTCCTCTGGGAATAATAATGTGAGGTTGGGCATATCTTTGAGATGTGTTTCTAAATAGTTTTTAAGACGATCATTGACGTCCCAAGTGAATAATACAACAGTATCATGATGTTTAGAGGTCATGAGTAGTGCCTTCTCATTCTAAATGTTAAGATGGAAAACTCATTATAAAAGTGGGTATCGTGGTTTAATATTAGGAGAGTAAATCTCCTTTTTGGTCTGAATAAGTGAATTTTTAGTTTGAATCATTGAATTTGTTTAGATTTATAAGGAGGAAAATACGGACTATTCATGATAACCCAATCATGAATCCAAAGAAAAATGTCTATTCTTTGAATAAATGATTTAGAGGAAGTATTTCATGGAAGAAGTAATACAAGTTCTTCATGTTGACGACGAGCTAAGTTTTCTACAAATAACTCAAAAGTTTATGAATATAGTCGGAAAAGGAGAGATAAATTTTCATTCTCTTTCTGAACCATTGAAAGTCTTTGAAGAACTAAAAGCGAATGACTTTGATGTCATTGTTACAGACTACCAAATGCCTGGGATGGACGGATTGGAACTCTTGGGTAAATTAAAGGATCTAAGGATTGATATTCCCGTCATTATTTTTACGGGCCGAGGCCGAGAAGAAGTTGCAATCAATGCTTTAAATCTAGGGGCAAATTATTATATAGAAAAGACTTATGACGCAGAAAGTCAATATGGTGAACTCCGCCATGTAATTAGGCAAGTTGTCAGACATAAACGGATGGAAAAAGCTCTAATCGAAAGTGAGGAACGGTATCGAATTATCTTTGATGAATCACCTATATCCCTTTGGGAGGAAGATTTCTCTGACGTAAAACGTCATTTTGAAATGCTAAAAACCCAAGGTGTTGAGGATACTGATTCATTCCAACACTATTTAGATATTCATCCTAAGGAGGTGGGGAAACTTGCACAGATGGTTAAAATAATTGATGTCAACGCCACTACTTTAAAACTTTACGAAGCAAGGAGTATATCAGAATTTTTTGAGGGGTTAACGACTTTTTTCGATGATGAGGCGACGAGATTATTCAAGGAGGAACTTGTGGCTTTGTTTGATGGGAAAAAAGTATATCAAGGCGAATTTCCAGGTTACAAGCTTACGGGGGAGAAAATGGATTTAATTGTCAGGTTATCTGTGGTTTCTGGTTATGAAGAATCCTTAGCAAAAGTCATCGTTTCAGTTATTGATATTACCAAGACAAAACAAGTAGAAAAAACACTAAAAGAATCCGAAGCAAAGTTCAGAACCTTAGCAGAGAAATCACCAAATATGATTTTTATCAACAAAAGAGGGAGTGTTGTATATACAAATAAGAAGAGTGAAGAGAGTCTTGGATATACTTATGAGGAATTTTATTCACCAGATTTTGATTTCCTTTGCCTAATTGCCCCAGAACATAAAGAAAAAATCTTGGTGAACTTCCGAAGACATATGAAAGGAGAAGAAGTCGAACCAGTGGAATATGATATGATCACTAAAGGAGGGGATCGGATTTCTGGAATTCTCACAACAAAAATAATTGACTTTGAGGGGGAAAGGGCAATCTTGGGAATTATTACTGACATTACAAAATACAAACGAACACACGATGATCTTGTTAGAAGTGAAGAACGTTATCGTAGACTTATTGAACTCTCTCCAGACGCAATTATTCTTACTGATGTCGATTCAAAAATTTTAATGGTGAATGAGCAAGCAGCTAAACTGTACGGTGGGAAAGAAACAGAATTAATAGGCAAGAGCGCTTTTGATTTCATTGTACCCGTAGACAGGCTTCGCGCGCTTGAAAATATTAATCTCCTTCTAACCAGGGGAAATATAAGAAATATTGAATATTCTATGATCAAAAAAGATGGAAGTACTTATCCTGCTGATCTTAGCGTTGCTGTTATCTCTGATCGTGAGGGAAATCCAACGAATTTCTTAGGCATACTGCGAGATATTACTGAGAGGAAAAAGGCAGAAGAGAAACTAATTAGGCAGAAGGAAGAGTTGAGCGAGTTTGCTCATTTTATAGCTCACGATTTAAACAATTGTCTCACCTCAATAGAGGGCTATACGCAGCTGCTTGATTATGAGTATGATGAGAGTCACATAATCAGTAAACAAATTGAATATATGAAAGATCTGTTGAAACGATCTCTAACCTTAGCAGATGCAGGATTGGCTGTGGAAAAAGATGAGGATGTTGACCTCAACCTTCTCATTGAAAGAGTAGCATCTACAGTAATCCCCAAAACAGTTACATTTACACATGATCACTTACCAACAGTTCACTGTGATCAAGGGAAATTAGCCCAGGTTTTTACAAACCTGCTTGAAAATGCAATTATTCATGGGGATCCCCGAACAATCTCAATCAACAAAATGGAAAGTGATTCACATCTTACAATCTTGGTTACAAACGATGGTGTGCCTATTCCACCAGAAATCCAGAAATTGATATTTGATTATGGCTTTTCAACTCAGGATAGCGTGGGCCTCGGTCTATCGATTGTCAGGAAGATAGTAGAAGCTCACGGTTGGGATATTACTGTGCAATCAGGTGAAGAAGGGACTTCTTTTCATATCTCCATTCCTATTCAGGAAACTGAGTAATAGGTTGAGGACTTTCTATCCTCTTTAATTGTCAATCTGTGCTGATGATTACACAAATTAAGAATAGTTTCATCTAAGAGCTAAGGAAATCATCTAATTGTTTACAAATTGTTCTATCTTCAGCAACGGTTCTTTTCCACTTTTTTGATAGCCTAACAAGTTGTTTTGCCGTTCCTCTCCTCTGGATAATTTGAGACTGAGCAAAGCTCTCCCAAAGCTCTTGATAGTTCTTCTCATTCAAGTCTGTCAGGAGAGGGTTTACTGGAAGTTCTTTTTCCAACTCTTGTAAAACAGTTTCCAAAGGCCTTCTAATTTTGATAGAACGTTTGTTTTGATCAATAGAAAAAACCCCTCTTTTCGACTCAAATAAGACAATGAATGTTGGAAATCTACTTTGGAAAAATTCTACTAAGGGTTCCTCATTATGATGGTTCATTTTATCTGATTTAGCATATAATATGCCATGTGGTAAGACAGATAGACGTAGAAAAGCTTTATGGGAGTGAAGTTCGCTATCAACCTTCTGACTCATGGCTACAGCTTTTTTAGCTAGTGTATTTCCAATATTTTCAAGAATTTCTTTTGGAATTTCTTCTATTTGACGAAAAAGTTCTGGTGTGATATCTGTGTGTCTCAATAGTGAATTTAAAACCTCTTTCTTCTTAATGGTTCTGAACACTCAAGCACATTCATGTCTAACTAAAAAACTCTTTTAAGCTAG
>JBHLPQ010000296.1:0-3335 GCA_048939265.1 Promethearchaeota archaeon | reverse complement strand
GATTACGTTTTTTAATGGTTTAGATCAGGAAATATCAAAATTATATAAAACCTGCTTTGATGACAATCGAATATTAATTGAAGAACTCTTCTTGATAGCTGAAGACAATCAAAAACTCATTCTTAGCTTGAATGGAAATCAAGAACGAGTTGTTGGTACTATAGCAACGACTTCTGTCGAAATTGCAGGGATTTCACAACAAATAGCAGATTGGCAATCAAGAGCTAAAGATGTGGAACCACTTCCACGCAGATCCCTGCACATGAGAACAAATCAATTATTAGCAGCTAGACGTCATACTCCGTTCAATGAGGCAGTAGAGAGAATCTATGGATCCAACTTTAATATAGAAGCAGCCAAACTTCTCACTGTTGATCAACCTATTTTTTCCTTACAATAATCCCAATACTTAAAATCTAAAGAAGACACAGCAAAATGGGTAGTGAGGAGATTGAAAGTAAATAATGAAAAAAATAATAAATATAGCAGACTTATTCATTACACAAACGCTTTGCTACCATCCCTATTTACATGGGTATTACTCATTGCTTTTGTCTTAATTTATTCCTTTGATATGATGGACTATATAAAGGATAATAACATTTTACCTGGTACTCATGATTTTTTTATTATGATTGTCTGGGCAGTTCCAGCAGGAGTTACTGGATCTTTTAGTGGTATGGTCATAGATAAATATCCTAAAGATTTAGGAAAAGTAACAGTAGTGGGACTGATTGGAAGTTCGCTATTTCTTGCCATTGATATGATTGCTTTACAATTTATAAATGGATTACTCTTAATTATAGCAGTATTTTGTCTAGGGGCCTTTATGGGAGTTTTGACTATTACAGCACATACTCTCTATGGATCTTCGATAAAGTGGACGCATCGTGGGAGAGGATATGCGATTGCGATATTTGGAGGGCTATTTTCTTGTATTTTATTGCTTTTAGGAACTGAATTATTTAATTTGGATTTTTTCTTCTCATTTTCCGTAATTTCAGTTATTGGAATTGTGATTAGTATTGTTTTCTATTACTATACCCGAAATTGGCCCTTCTGGATAAATGACCCATGGGTTACTCCACTTATACGAATTCTCAAGCGTCCTTCAGTAGAGGCTTATTATTGGACACATACCCTTGTATATTTGATGATTGGTTTGACCTTCGGTTCATTAGCCCAGGCTGGCATTATCCTTGGTTTTAGTACATTTCTAGACATTAGTTGGTACAAATCTTTCTGGTTAATTGTACTTATTGGTAGTTGCTTCTTTATTTTCCCCTCGGGATTCCTTACTGATTATTGGGGGAGAAAAACTTCAATTATTCTAGCTTTATATGGAATTGTTTTCGCTTCATTAATTGTTGGATTATTTAACGACTATTCAGCAGCTTTTTATCTCTCTGCTTTCATCATCGGTATATCTTTCGCTTTAATTCACCCAGCTCTTGATGGAAGTTTATGGGTAGACCTAGCTCCGAGAGATTCCATTGGTAAATATTCATCTCTTAATTTCCAATCTCTTGGTCTAGGTATTTATATTGGCTTCCCCTTAAGTTATTTATTTGTTTCTGAACAAATCTTAGATATTACCTTGATTATGAATGTATTTATATTACTTGGTTTAGCCATACTTGCTGGTTTACCATTATTTTGGATTGGAGATTCTTTTCCCCCCTTAGAATTTTTTCTCTTATTGGTCATTAATGACGCTGGAATGCCTATCTTTCATTATGATTTTGGCAGAGAGAAAGAACTTCAAGTAGATCTTCCTTTGATTTCTGGTGCCCTTTCAGCTGTAGGGTCATTCATGCTAGAAGCAACTGGAGAAGAAGGGGCAAACTTAAGCCTAGTTCGTCATGGAACTCACTTCATTAATTCTGATAAAGGCAAGATGGGACTTTCTGCTGCAATTTTTGCTAATAAAAATGACCCTGAACTACATAGTCTCTTACAAAAGTTCTTACAGAAATTCGAGGAGAAATTCAAAGCTATCATTCCTACTTGGAGCGGAGACCTAAGCCAATTCGATGATGCAATAAATGATGCTGAAGAAGTTTTTGGGCCATTAGTTACTATCCAAGTAGACTAGAGACTAGTTCTGAAAGTTTCTGCTTAAGGATTAATTATTGATACACTGTCAATCATCCGAAATTCCAGAAAGGTACTTCGCGATTTTCTTCCGTTCATCGATATCGTATTGTTTAAGAATAGCTATGTCTTCCATAACTGGACTTCCACCACCGTGAATACCTGCAACAGCCGCAACACCACCAATTCCCGAGCAAAGAGTATCTGACAGTGTTCTGTAGAGTCTATACACATTCTCAGCAGAGACATCCTCTTTACGTTTGATATATTTTTGCAGAAATGGACCAGTTGTATCATTGAAAAAGTCTTTTTCGTAAGGAAGAGTGGCTGGTAATCCTCCAGCAAGATCAGCTAGAGTTTCTAGTTCGTGATAATAATTTTTCCCAGCATGTTTTCGACCGACATTACAGAAAACTGGATCAGGAATCATTGTACCTGATTCATCTTTTGTTGCTTTATAAGCTGAGGCAATCCCCGCTGCATTAACGAGTTCAGCAACACTAATTAAATCTGCGAGCTTAGATTGGACGTGTTTCTTGTCTCCTACGCCATTATATTCTGTGACTAGTGCACTATACCCCATAATAATATCAGTGGTCGCAGGTTTGCACCCAGTGTAGCTATGTCTATGATATAAAGCAAATAACAGAGCTAACCAACCTCCGAACTGATGTTCTCCCTCATAACCCCCTAGAAACACTCTATCGTTTGGAATAAATGCATCGTCAAAAATGATGAAGTTTTCAACATCCCCAGCATCTGCAGAAGGACATGATGTATGCTCACGTGGTCTCATATTCGACGCTCGTGTAACCAGATAAACGTTGTCCCAATCGCCAGGAATAGCAAAAGAAACCGCATATTGATCCTCCTCTGGGGTCAAAAATCTTGTTGGAGTAACGATGATCTCTTCAGCTACCGCAGCTGCAGTAATATGATTTTTGGCTCCACGAACCACAATACCATCATCACGATGCTCTACAACATGAACATACAAATCAGGATCAGCTTGTTGATGGGGCCTCAGGGATCGATCTCCTTTAACATCTGTCTGAGCACAAGTCGCAATAATGTCATTTTCTTGCCAGAACTTTAGGTATTCTAGCCAACGTTGATGATATGGTTTACCTGTCATTTTTTCTGCGCGATAAGTTATAATTGAAAGCGCATTCATTGCGTCGATTCCCGCACGGGCGAACCCCGGTGGTCGCACGCATGCGGTGACTGGGTGCGCGCCGCGC
>JBHLPQ010000141.1:0-9934 GCA_048939265.1 Promethearchaeota archaeon | reverse complement strand
TCAAATGCCAATTTTACCCTTATTAGCTATTCAGATCCTTTGGGTGAATCTAGTAACGGATGGACTTCCAGCATTAGCGTTGGGAGTTGATCCTCCTGATCCTGATGTGATGAGTAGACAACCACGTGATCCTAAAGAACCAATATTAACTCGTAAATCGATATTCTTCATTATTTATTCAGGTTTTATTATTGCTATTGGAACTTTGTTATTATTTTTCTTATACATGTCTTCTGATGCTCTTACAGGTCAAATACCATCAGAAGACGTACAAATTCATGCACAAACCGTTGCCTTCACAATGTTGATTATGTTTCAAATGATCATGGCTTTAAATATTCGGAAGGAAGAGCATTCTTTACTTGGAAAAGAGTTCTTTAGAAACCCCTACCTTTTGATTGCTATCGCAAGCTCAATTATACTTCATATATTAATCGTTTATACCGCTTTCTTCCAACCATTTTTCAACACTACAGCGCTCACCCCTCCTGATTGGATAATTATAATCGCTTGTGGGAGTATACTTATTATTATAGATGAAGTTAGGACATTTCTTGCCCATCGCGTTCCTCGCTTACGAAAATTGGCAGGATATTGGTAAAATGATATTCAGTACTTTATTTAAAAATGACCTATCGTAACTATATTAGAATGTACAAAATAATCAGGATTTTCAATTTGAGAGTGTCTAATTGGTTTCAATACTAAAAACCAAAATTTCACGGATTACAAATGTAGCAATATTCTTCACTCTTGCTTTAGTTCAGATTATAATTGTTTCATGGATTAGCATTAGTCAAGAAGAGAAAGCAGAATACTTGGATATCAGGTGGATAACCCAATATAAGGTTCTAGGATTCTATATCTCCATTAATCCAATGGCTGATCCCCGATTCACAACTGTCTTGGTTGTACTAACTGCTGGTCTACAGCTATTACTTCTAGCTTTTTTGGTGAATGTTGTCTTTTCAAACAAGAATATGATTCAAATCTATCCAGAACCATTATATGGCCCTGCTTATGCCCCTGAAGAAGCTCCATTAGTTGAAAAAACGCTTTACATAGTATCCCAGGTATCAAAAAAAGTACGAATTAAGGTATCCAAGGTCTTTGTTTATCGAAAATCAGTACCGAATGCATTTTCTCTTGATCTTATACCCCTCCCTTTTTTCCGAAAGCCATATCTAGTTCTCAATACTAATGTTTTAGAGATTCTGAGTGATAACGAAATAGAAGCAGTTATTGCCCATGAGCTCGCCCATGTGAAAAATAGCGACAGTCTTATCCGACTAATCCTCTCTATCCCCCGATTATTCCTCAATCTTGTCTACCTTTTCATCTATCTTCAAATAATAACTGGAATTTTGGATGCTCTTTTTGATGCGCTAAATTTTGGTATCGCTTTAGAACGGATAATATTTTTGGGATTAGTTTATGTTATTTTAGCTATCATCACAAAAATTACTGTACACTTCCTTTCCTCTGCTAATCATCAAGCTGAATATTTATCTGATTATTTTGCAGCTAAATTGGTGGGTTCAGATGTTGTTATAAATTCTTTAATTCACCTTGGTCAGCGGAGTGAGACGATGCAAGTTCTTTCGAGAGAAATAGAATGGCTTTCCAGTCTTTCTGACGAAAAAAAGGTATCAAGTACCTTTTTGAGAAAGGTCTATCAGCGATTTCCTAAGACACAGCTTAATGAGGATGTTGCCCGAGAAATCGCACCAAGTCTCTTTTTAGAGGCAAAATTTGAAGAATTAATTACAACATATGGCATAGAATTAGATGTTATAACAAGGACGCAACTTATAGAGACTGCTGTCCCTGCACTTTTGGAAAGAAGATCAAAATATTTTGCTACAGCAAAGGATGAAGAAACTGTAGAAGCTGACTTCATACCTAGTGTTCTTAAAGAAAAAACTATTGATTGGCGTCGTTTCGATTATAATGATAGTCAAACTCTTGAAAAAGAGGAAATTTCAGGTTTTATTGCTACCCTAATTGCTCAACCAGAGAAAATGGTATTTGAGCATGAACTGTTCCAAACTGATGAGAAAAACACTGATCATCCTAGTTTTCGGGACAGGATTCTTGCTATTTATCGTACTTTTAATTTAAAAGAATATGAGGAAATTGTTGAGCAAGTGACCAAAGAAGCGAAAGCCCCTACGTAAATAATACTCAATCATAAAGGACTCTCTCTAAAAGGGCTGGAATTAACCTTTCATCAGTTGTCATCCAATATATCCTGACATTTGAAAATTTTTGTAGTTTTCCTAAAATAGGAGCCGTAAGTTGAAGAGTTCGTCGTCTAGGAGTGAGAATAATTCGGACGTCCTCCATTTCTTTGAGAATAGGCAGAAAATCCATACCACTTGTAGCAAGGAGGTCAGAGATAATTACAAGAGTTTTTTTATATCCAATTCGATGAGAAAACTCTTTCTTAACTGCTTGTAAGGCTGAAAAAATATTAGTTTTTCCTCCTGATCGAATATTTATTAGACGGGCTGTAATGTCTTGCGTTGTGATTTGCGACTCAACAAATCCTTTGATAACTTCCGGTTGGCTATCAAAACCTATTAAAGATATATCATTTGCTTTCAATGAGAGATTGAACAAAATAGAGGTAAGAATTATTAACTTAAGATAAGCTAATACTGAATGACTCTTATCAATTAAAAGGATTATGCATCTTTGCTTTTCTTGACGCCTGATACAGATAACATGTTTGTAGGTAAAATAATTATCCCCTGAAAGGAGAAAGTTCATAATTGTATCTTCTAATTGCCAAGATAGACCAGGAGTGTAATGGGTTTTTGTAGGGTATTTTGAACGATTGATGGAATAAAAAATTCTTTCAGCATGTCTGAACAATTTCGGAATGAGTTGACGAAGTAAAACCTGTTTTTCCTCTGGAGTAAAAAAATCTTTTATTTGAAAGAAAAGAGAGTTAGATTCCAAAATTATATTTACCATATCAGAATCCATCTGTAAAACATCTACAACAATCCGAGGATAGTTTTCAGCCAGAATCTCAACAGCTCTTAAATTTTGGGTTCTAATTGCTTGTTTAGTGAAATCCAGAGCCATTTCAGTGTTTAAACTGTTTTGTAATTGAATTTGATAGATTTTTTCAATTAAAGTGTCAGAAACATCCCCATTTTGGACGGTTTGATAGTTAAAGGCGGGATCCTTGTCCCGCCTTAGGATTTTTTTGAATTAGGGAAGAATATTGGCTCTGCAATCTCGAAAAGGCAATCTTCAACACTTTTAGCGTTATCTGGATATAATTTTACCTTTCCTATATACACCGCATTAATAGCAGAGTAGACAAAGGTACGAGTCAATGATCGAGTTTTTAATAATTGAGTAAGTTGAATAGCAGCACGAACACTTGCTCCTGCTTCAAAATAAGGTGATAAACGAGTTTGATCTGTAAAAAACACAATTTTAGATATCAAATCATCATCAGAACAGTCTGTACGAAGCTGTACGATTTTTTCTGCTTCTTTGCCTGATTTATGATCAAGACGAATCACAATACATCTATCAAAAAAAGCCTCTGGTAATGGATTTGTGCCAATGTATTCTAAGGGATTTCTAGCAAAAATAGAATAAAATTCCTTTATCGCTTGCACACGACCAAGTTGGGGGATTTCTATACTGCGTTCATCTAGGGCTGCAAGAACACCATTTATGGATTCGCTGGGAGCTCGATTTACCTCATTGAAGAAAAATAATCCCCCCTGTTGCATACTATTTACTAGTGGGCCAGGAATAAAGCTTTTCTCTCCAAATCCTGTCTTCATTACTAGTGGTGGGTCAAACCATCCACGAAGATGAGTAATTGTTAGATTTTCATCTCCATCTACTCTGAAGAAGGGCCTTCCGAGGGCTCTTGCAATTGTTTTCACTAATTCTGTTTTTCCTACTCCGGATTCGCCTTCAATTATTGTTGGAATTTGGCTATTAATTGCTGCTAGGATTAGCTGGATTTCTTTTTCAAGATCTATTAAATTTTCTTGACATATTTTGAAGATTGAATCGAAGTCCATTTCATTATCCCAGATTAGATGCTGGAGAATGTTTGATACGTCATTTAGTCTATTTCAAGAAGTGCTTTTTTTAGCGAAACTGAACCAGTTGTCTCATTGAAGGTTACCCACCCCTCATTTTCGAGTTCTTTCAATAGACGAGATGCAAAGATATTCTGTATTGCAACAGTTTTTGCTAGTTCTTTTAAAGTAGCTTGCTGGACATCTTGGAGTACAAATAGTATTGCATATTTTGGATTCTTGGCTAAATTAATCCTTAATGTTTCAACAGCTGCCATCAAATTTATTGATTTACCTTCTAGTTGTTTATTCGCTTTAGTAAGCGTTTGTATCTCCAAATCCTTTTCTTTCATTTCAACTTGGCTTTCTTTCGATTTCTTATCAAGACGGTCATTTTCTAAAGCTATTTCTTTTAATTGAGCTTTAAGATCTTTTATTGTAGCTTCATACTTATCCCGTTCTCGAGCAATTTCAGCTTGCTTCGAACGAGAATCATCTGCTTGTTGAGTTATCTCTTCTTGTCTTTGTCTTAATAATTCTAAATCCTTTTGATTCTCTTCTAATTCCCGAGTTTTTGTTCCAAGTTGGGTTTTTAAGTCTGTAACTAGTGATTTCTGTTTTTCGTGTTCAATTTTTAGACTCGCTAGAGTCTCACGCAATTCGTTCCGATCAGTTTCGATTCCTTGAATTCGCTCGTCTTTTCCTCTTAAATCTGTCTCCAAATCTTTTATTTTAGCTTCTAATGAGCGTTGAGAATGTATGGCAGATTCAGCTCCCTCTTGTGAACTCTCTAGCTTTTCTCGCAACTCTTCAATATCAACAGATTTCTCACTTAATTCCTGCTTCTGAGTTGTTAGTTCTAAAGTTAACATCTCAAAATTTTGTCTCACTTGTTTATACTCTTGTTTAAGGTCATTGAGCTGTTCAGAAAGCTGTTCAGCCTCTTTTTCTCCTCTCTCAACCCTCAAGAGTAATTCTCGGTTCTCATCCTCTTTTTGTTCAAGAATTTGTTGTTTTTCATTTAATTTTTCACGAATGGCTACAGCTTCTTGACTTGTTTCCCCTGAATCTAACAATAAATCCTCATTCTCTTGTTCTAACTTCTTTACCTGTTCCTTAAGTTGTAGTGATTCATTTTCCATATCTAGAATTTCTTGGGTTAATGAACTCACATTTTTCCTTAGTTCTTCTAATTCCCCACTATGATTTTCTTTTATCTTATCAATCTCTTCCTGAAGTGTATTAACAGTTTCTTTTAGCTTTATGTTCTCCTCAGAGTGAGTAGTTAGAACTTGCACTTCTGACTTCAGGTTCTCAATCTCGATATTCTTTTCTGCAGCTAGAGCTTCTATCTCTTGATCTTTATCACCCAAAACCTGTTGAAGTTGTTCTATTTCAAGACGAGCAGACATTAAGGCGTTCCCAACTGTTTCGAATTCGGCTTCCATCTTTTCACGATCTTGTACTGCTTGTTTAGCTTCTCGTTGAGCCTCATCAAGCGCTCCTTGAAGACGATTAAGGTCTTCAATTTGTGATGTTACTTTTCCTGAGGTAATTCCAGATTGATTCTTCAGTTGAGCAATTTCTGTTTCTTTCTCCTCAAGTAAAATTCGCAAATCATCAATTTTTGTTTCAAGAACTGCAACCTCCCCTAATTTCTCTGTTAATTCACGATTCTCTTCTTTGAGCTGTTCATATTCTTCACCAGGAACTAGAGAAATATCAGTACCTACCTCCGCTAGGTCAATATTGTCAACTCCCTTCAGTCCAATTTTCGAAAACTCAGTGTGAGCTGTCTTATTGATAGTTTGCATTTTTAGCTTAAGCTTCTCAACTAGATCTTCAACATCAGCTATTGTATAATAAGGTTTAGGGAACTGTTGAAGATTTTTGACTGAGGATTTAGCTTCTGATGAAATTTCTTGGCTCAAACGTCGCTCCTGTTGGGCAACACTCTGAATGAAGATTAATTTGGGGTTTTTGCGTGACAACGTTAACAACCTTCTACCAATTTTAGACTTTAATTTTCAATTAATATGAAGTTCCCTTCATTTGATTGATAAAGTTTTGTGAATTCAACTCAATTGCAAGGAATTTCAACCTCTTGCCAAACAAGGGTATCTATCATTAAAGATTAGATGAATTAAAAACCTAAAATAAAGATATGACCAAGATCGCGACTAAAATCCGTTAGAATACTTGTGCTCTTCCCCAATTACTCCTCTTCATCCCCTGTGGTAAGAGGAGTTAGATTTTCTTTTAGTGAAAGCATTTCTTTTTCAAATTGTTTATACCGGCCTTGGTAGAGGTTAGCTAGAGCTAAATCTAAATGAGAAGTTTTACTTTCTGGTTCATAACCTAAAATACTTAATAGTTTGAAATTCATTTGCTGAAAGTCTTTTAATAAAGTTGGAAGTTGTTCTAAATCTTTATTAACTGCATCAAGCATTTTTAATGCGCTAATCTCGCAAGTAGTGAGATTTTGAGTGAATGATTCAACTTGAGGTTGTAAAACCACCCGTAACCGATATCTGATCTCATCTTTACCAATTGTCTTCTCTTGAGCTAGAATTTCAGCCCATTCTAAGATAGTTTCAAAATTACGTAAACCATTCTTCTCTAGTTTTATCCAGTTCAAAACAGTCTCCAATGCATCTTCAACTGTCGCTAATTGCTTATATAATTCGTCTCGATCTTTTAATGATTGGTCTTTCAGGCGATTTAATGATTGATGTAAATCAGCTAAATATTCTTGGTAATCCTTTTCATTCTGTTTATCTAAAGCAGTCATTTTCATCTCTTCTCTCATTGAGTGTTTTAGAAACGGGATAGAGAGCGGGTATTATTTTCTAGGGTTATTACAAAGCTAGCAGTTTTAAAGGTATTCGTTAAGGGCCTTCTGCTTAGAAAAGTCAATCCGGGATTAATGGCTTTTGGTTTTCTACTATACAATTCTAGCCAAAATCAGTGGGACTTGACCGATTGCTACCCCTCCATCACCACAAGGTAAATTTTCATGTGTTATAGAAGAAATAGATTTCCCATATTTCGAAATATAATCATAAAATTCTGTAAAAATGACACGGTTATAACATACGCCTCCAGACATCCCGATTTTTGTGACTCCATATTTATCAGCAAGATCTAACGCTACTTCCGCAAATTTTCTCGCAATGGCCTGTTCTAACGACAAAGCTATTTTTTCACGACTTTTATTTCGTTGGATAAGTTCCCACACTTCTTGAATTAGCGAAGCGGTTTGAATCTCAATTATACCGTTTGTTTTCGATTTTATTTTCAGATTAAAGTCAAATTCATTGGTTTTCTCTAGTGCTTTTTCAGCAAAAGCTTCTAATTTAATTGCAGGTTCACCTTCATAAGTTCGGGTTCTTGCAGCACCTAATAACACACTTATTACATCTAAAAGACGCCCACAACTTGATGTAACGTGCATTCCTTTAACTGAATTATCCCTCTTGATTTTTTCTAACTGATTCATTATTAAGGAATAGTCATTTCTTTTAGGAATCCACGATAACCATGGAATTTTTTGAAAACCAGCTCTGATATCTTCTGGGGAATTATCTGTAAGGAGAATGCCGAGAAGAACTCTAAATGGATTTGAAATAGCTTGGTCTCCTCCTAATAATATTTGTTCTTCTAAATGAGCTAGTCGATCATATTCCTCATAATTACCAAGCAATATCTCTCCTCCCCAAATTGTTCCATCTTCACCATAACCAGTTCCATCTAAAGCTACACAAATGATTTTTTCTTCAGGATCAACTCCAGCGTCTAAAGCTAAAGCTCCTAAATGGGCAAAATGATGTTGAAACTGAAAGAAGGGAATATTCAGCTCTGATGAGAGTTGTTGGCCCCTTTTTGTAGTTAGAAACTGTGGATGAAGATCACTTCCAATAGCATCAAAGGCTTTTACTCCTAATAATCCTTTCATATGCTCAATACTGGCTTCAAAAAAATCAACATTCTCAATTGTGGTCATATGACCGATATGTTGGGTTGGAAAGCACCGAGTGCCAATCCCTAAGGCTCCAACATTATACATTTCTGCTCCCAAAGCAAGTACTGATTTCTTTGAGGTCACCCACGGCAATCGGATCGGTTCAGGAACATAACCACGACTTCTTCTGAGGAATAGTTGATATTTTGAATCTTTAACATTATGAAGGCGTAAAACACTATCATCAGCGCGTTGATGGATATTTCTATCATGAAGTAGAAAATAATCAGCAACTGATGCTAATTGTTTGATAATATTTTCATTTCTTATTAGAATGGGCATATTACTCGGATTAGCTGAGGTCATGATGAGTGCAGGATCAGTGGTATTTTCGGTAAGCAGATACTGAATCCCTGTGTATGGTAAAAGAACACCGACATTGTGTAAGCTTGGAGAAACAAAAGGAGATAAAGAATATTCATCCCTTTTCTGAAGAAGTACTATCGGTCTTGAGAGTGATTGAAGTAAGTTTGCTTCATCTGGAGTGATTTTAGCATATAATTCTACTTTGGCTAAATTCGGTGACATAACCGCAAATGGTTTGTCCCCTCGAGCTCCTTTCCAGTTTCGTAATATTAGAATAGGATCATCAATGACAGTACGGGTAGCAAGGTGAGTACCTCCTATCCCTTTTATCGCTACAATGTTATTTTCATCTAAAATTTTGACAATATCTAGCCAATTCTCCCGAAATTCCTGACTATCGTATATTATTTCACCAGATTTGTCCAAAAGGTAGTATCGTGGCCCACAGTTCCAACAACAGGTTGTTTGAGCATGAAATCGGCGATCAGTCGGATTCAAATATTCTTCTAAACATTCAGGACATAATGGAAACTCATTCATTGTAGTCCTCGGTCTATCATAGGGGAGCGATGTTATGACTGTGTAGCGAGGGCCGCAATCAACACAAGAAGTAAATGGGTAATTATGTCGTCTTGGATCAGATCTCATCTCTGAAATACATTTATCACAAATTGGAAGGTCTGGTGGAATGTATGACCCTTCAGCACTGCGGGTGAATGAACTAGGGGCAATTTGGAATCTATCAAATTGGTTTTCTTGAAAGGATTTTGACTCATAATCAACATCAAAGGTTTCGTAATATGCTAGCTTTGGTTTTTCAGCTTGTAATGAGTGAAGAAATGATTCTATCTGTTTTTTACTGCCTTTAACTTGGATTTCTACACCTGCATCCCCTCGGTTCAACACATAACCTTTCAAGTCGTGTTTCAACGCAATATTATATACAAATGGTCGAAAACCTATCCCCTGAACAACACCAGTAATCACTATTCGACAAAACACAGAAAATTCACTTATTCAAAACAAATAAACCTAGCTTCTTATGCTTAACTGACTGAATCCTGCAATTTAAAACTATCTTTTGGAAAAAAAAGGTAGATATCGTCAAAAGCAAATGAATTTAACAAAATGGCAATAAAAGAGAAAATTAAGAAGGAGGTTATCCTTCTTGGGCACAAAGATCGTCATATTCCTCTGGGGTCATGAGTTTGCCGAGTTCTTCATCAAGATTAGATGGCTTAATACGTAATAACCATGTACCATATGGATCCTCATTAAGCATCTCAGGAGAGTCTTCCACATCCTCATTAACTTCGGTAATCTCACCAGAGATGGGACTGTAAATATCTGAGACAGCTTTTACACTCTCAACAGAACCATACACCTCTCCAAACGTTACAGTATCGCCAACTTCTGGAAGTTCCACAAAGACAATATCTTTAAGCGCCTTTTGGGCGTAATCAGTTATTCCAATTAAACATGATCCATCATCTTCTACTCTGACCCAATCATGTTCTTTATAGTATTTAGCTTTACTATCCAATTCATA
>JBHLPQ010000140.1:0-9950 GCA_048939265.1 Promethearchaeota archaeon | reverse complement strand
TTCAGCATTAATTAAATTAAGAAAAAACTGCATTAGGGAATTGTTTGCTAAATGACAGATGAGAATGAGAATGATCTACTTTTGAAAGTAGTTGAAGCTAACCAGGGTGATGTTGGTCGAGGATTAGTTAGAGTTGACTACTCTATTATGCGGGAGAATGGATTAGAAACTGGGGATATTGTTGAAATCGCCAGTGAGAGGACAGGAGGGAAGAAAACAGGTGCATTAGTCATACCTGGAAGGAGAGAAGATCGGGGAAAGAAAATCATCCGAATGGATGGATTAATTCGGGGTAATGTTGGGACAAGTTTAGGTGAAACAGTCCGAATTCGAAAAATCAGAAAACGGGAAGCTAAAAGTATCACTATAGCTCCGGCAGAAGAAAGAATTCGGCTTTTAGTTCGTTCTGAGATTATTCGTGAACGATTACAAAACCATCCAGTTTCTCGTGGAGATTTATTAGTAATCACAGGACAAATTAGAAAGATTCCTCCTTCTGGAGGAGGAACTACTGGTACAGGCATGGATGATTTTATTTCTAGGTTTTTCGGTGCTACAAGCCCTGTTTCTTTGGGTGAAATAAAGGTTGTAGTTGTAGCAACAGATCCAGAAGGCATTGTAACTGTAGGAGATACAACAGAAGTTAAAATTGTCGAAGAAGCTCCCAAAGATCTTCGAATGATGCCACGGGTGACATATGAGGATATTGGGGGCCTTTCAGAAGAGATAAAAAGGGTTCGGGAGATGATTGAACTTCCGATGAAACACCCTGAACTCTTTGAGCGTTTAGGCATTGATCCCCCGAAAGGGGTATTATTACATGGTCCCCCTGGAACAGGAAAAACCCTACTTGCGAAAGCGGTTGCTAATGAATCAGGAGTTAATTTTGTTTCAATAGCTGGTCCAGAGATTATGTCAAAATTCTATGGAGAGAGTGAACAGCGTATTCGGGAAATTTTCCAAAATGCAGAGAAAGAGGCACCTAGTATCATTTTTATAGATGAATTAGATTCTATCGCCGTAAAGCGGGAAGAAGTCACTGGAGAGGTGGAAAGACGTGTTGTAGCGCAACTTCTCGCTTTAATGGATGGCTTAAAGAGTCGTGGTAAGGTAATTGTCATTGGGGCAACAAATCGTCCTAATGCTCTTGATCCCGCCTTACGTAGGCCAGGTCGGTTTGATAGAGAAATTGAAATAGGTGTTCCAGATAAAAATGGTCGCTATGAGGTTTTGTTAGTACATACTAGAGGTATGCCTATAGCGGATGACGTCGATCTATATGAATATGCTGCAAAGACTCATGGCTTTGTTGGAGCGGACATTGCTGCTCTAACTAAGGAAGCAGCAATGCATACTCTCCGAAAGGTTTTGCCTAAAATTGATTTTGATAAACCTCTCACTCCTGAGATTCTTTCAAAATTGGTTGTATCAAAAGAGAATTTTGATGAAGCCCTAAAAGTAGCAGAACCATCGGCGATGAGGGAAGTGCTCCTTGAGATACCAAATGTTCATTGGGAAGACATTGGAGGGCTTGAAACAGTGAAGCAACAACTTATTGAGGCCGTAGAGTGGCCTATTACTCATCCTGAGATTTTTAAACGTCATGGTGTCACACCTCCTCACGGTATTCTTCTTTATGGGCCACCGGGCACTGGAAAAACCTTACTGGCGAAAGCAGTTGCTACTGAAAGCCAAGCTAATTTTATCGCTATCCGTGGGCCTGAATTATTATCAAAATGGGTTGGCGAAAGTGAAAAAGCTGTTCGAGAAGTTTTCAGGAAGGCTAAACAGGCATCTCCCTCCATTATTTTCTTGGACGAGCTAGATGCTATTGCTCCTCGCCGTGGCGCATTTGCAGGTGGGAGTCATGTTACAGAAAGCGTTGTAAACCAAATATTATCATTACTAGATGGTCTTGAAAGTCTCCGTGATGTAATGGTCTTAGGGGCAAGTAACCGACCAGATATGATTGATCCCGCTCTTCTCCGACCAGGGAGGTTTGATCGGTTACTTCTAGTGAAACCTCCAGATACAACATCTAGAGAGAAAATTCTAAGGATCCATACAAGTGGAATGAACTTAGGTACTGATGTAAACCTTTCTCAACTCGCAAGTGACCTTGAAGGCTATGTAGGTGCTGATATTGCGGCAATATGCCGTGAGGCAGTGATGATCGCTCTTCGAGAAGATTTAAACACAGAGAAGATTGAACTCCGTCATTTTCAAGAAGCAAAAAAAGCTGTTCATCCCAGTATCAATGAGAGAATCATCAACGAATTTATGGACTTAGAAAGAAAGCTCCTGGGTAAATCAGAAATTGGCCGAAAGGATATTTTAGGAATAAAGGAATATCTCTAGTAGATTATACGGTTTCATTTTCAGCCTGTTCTTGTGGCTTATAAATATCTAAAGGCCATTGTTTCTTCATCAATTTTAAAAGTACTCGGGAATCGAATTGATCGATTTCAATCGATGCAGAAGCAGTTTTCATTAGTCTTTCAGCAATCAATTTAGCTCGTACAACAGAATCTGAATAACCTATAATAAGTCCAATTACCAAAGGATCATTTTTCACAATACTAAGTTGTAAATCAGATGCAGTTATTACTTCCATTCCAGTTGGGTTCTTAGAAAGCTCTTTTACAGTCTCACTAATTCCCATGTTTAGTTGATCCAGAATATCTCGGTTAATATTTGTAAACTTCGTTGTATATATCTGGTGAGTCTCTAGGTTGATTAAAATCACCACTCGAACTTTGCATTTAAATTTAGATTCTTCTCCTGTTAAGATATCAGCTATCCAGTCAAATGCGTCATAGAAATTCTCACCAGTTTTTGCAGAGATCCGAAAGAGCCCAACAGGCCTGGCAGATCTTTGAGCACGTGGTAAATCGAGATCTGTTACAATCCGGTCAAATGCTCGTGCACCAGGGAGATCAATTTTATTTGCGATAAAAAGCACAGGTACTTTTTCGTTTCGTTGGATTGAATCCCAGAACGCCTTCGATGCCTCTGAAATACGAATATCCGCACTATCCAGTACAAAAACGATAGCTGACGCCTTATCTAAAGAATCATGCCAAAGTAAATTTCGATAAATCTCCTGTCCACCTAAATCAACCAAGTTGAACTCTATCTGCCGATATTTGACAGTTCGATAATTAACACCAAGAGTACGGGTTGTAGGGACAAATTCAGAGCGCAATAACCGATTTACAATTGTGGTTTTTCCAGCACCGTCGAGACCTATTACTGTTATTTCATATTTCTCGACCTTCTTGCTTTTAAATATTCTTCGTAATATGCTTGACAGTGGTAACCACCGATTATTATAGATCAGTCATTGTACCTAAGAAAAATAAATGAGTCTGTTGTGTAGGTTTTTTCAACCTACACTCATAAATTTTTACAAATTCAGCTCATAAGGTATTAAAAATTGATCATTATGAAAAGCTTATGATTCAAAGAAGAAGAATATAGTTGAATATAGGGATCTTTTGAATGAAACCTGCTTTCCTTTTGAATTTGATTTGTGAACTTTGAAAAATTAGATTTAAGAGAACTAGTCTCAAGTGTTTGAAATACTCACTTTCCTTGTATTAAAAGCACCCAAGGCTGGAATCAAAAAAACGATTCTACGGTTTCTGATAATAATAGACATATTAATCAAAGGTAAAAATGTATCTTAATTCATTTGTTACTTTCTTAGGAGAGGATCAATTGTGAAAAATAATTTTACAGAAACCCCAGAATATCGAGAGCTAAAAACTACTATGAAGGAAATTAAAAATCTAACTATCCAAGGTGCAACTAATGTTTCGATTTTTGGGGTTCGTGCATTTGCAAATCATGCAAAAACTGTTCCACTAAAAGGAAAGAAATTATTTGAGCACTTAGAGGCTGTTGTTGATCAACTCAGCAAGGTGAGAGTTACTGAACCAGCATTAAGGAACGGTTTGCGATATGTGATGACTGGAATTGAACTTGATGGTAAGGAATCTGCTGTAGATCATGGAAGGAAGTATATTGACCTTATAAATGATTCAAAATTAAAAATATTTAAAACTGGGGCAGAACGAATTCAAGATGGCTCAAGAGTGTTCACTCACTGCCATTCTTCAATCACAGTAGGGATTTTTATTGAAGCTGCAAATCAAGGAAAAGATTTCGAGGTGATCTCTACAGAAACACGACCGTTATTTCAAGGTAGAAAGACAGCTAGAAGACTAATAAAGAACAATATTCGAGTTACACATATTGTTGATTCTGCAATGCGGTGGGCAATGAAAAATTTCAATCCCCATATGATTTTTATGGGAGCAGATGCTATAACTGTAGAGGGAGTTACCTTAAATAAGATTGGTTCCCGTTTATGTGCTTTAGCAGCTGAGGAAGAACACATTCCACTATATATTTGTACCTCACTCTTGAAGTATGATCAAGCCACAAGCATTGGCCGCCTTAGCGAAATTGAAATGCGACCTCCATTTGAAATCTGGGATGATGATGTCCCTGTAGGAATTAGAATATTAAATCCTGCTTTTGAAACAATTGATCGATTTAATATTTCAGCTTATATCACTGAAGCAGGTTTAATCCCACCTCAAACTGTTCATATGACTTTTCAACAAATCTATGGGGAAAAAATCAAATATTATCACCATATAGAGATGTCAGACAAGTCTCTTTAGTTATCAACGTTAGCGTCTATCTGGCCCATCCCCTAAATAGTAAGCGTCATCCTCTACAAAACCCACTTTTTCAAGCTCCTCTCGCACAGTATCTAGAATGAGCTTTTCTTCATTTTCATCGTCTTCATATGGCCATATTGTGAATCCTATGATTATCTCACATTGATATGTATCTTCGTCGAAGCTATCCAATTCAATAAAGAACGCTCGGGCGCTTCCTGCGAATTCTTGCTCCACAGTTTGGCCCACCTCATTCAAATTCGCATCAGTAACTTCAAATGTCATTTGTTCATCACCCTCTCGAAAAAGACCGCTAAATACGTAATAGCGGGTGATAGCTGCAGTTAGAGATTCAGGATAACCCACGAGAACACACCAATGGAACCTAGTTCAGTATTTGATTTAAAATCTTTCAATCTGGTAAGAAGAGTATTGTTCAGCATCAGGTCGCTGATCAAGAGTTCTATTGTTTTGGGTTGAACTTATTAGTGTTGCGAATATATACTTAATCTTTTATTTTCATCTCTTAAAGAACATGTCCAATGTTTTTTGCTTAAGTAATGGGCTTTTCTGATGATAATACTTCATGGGTATTGTAAGATGGGAACGGATGAATTTCAATGCCTCTTCTAAACTGGAAAAAACTTTACTTGGGTTTCTAAGTGCCTGCCTCATGTTTTCCCGGACTTGCCAAACGCCCAGAGGAATTGCGTATCCTTTTCCTACTTCTCTAAAAGCAATAACTGCAGCTTTTTTCCTCTGTTCAAACAATTTTTCCAGTACAGCTAGTCGTGCTGCATAATATCCTCCAACAGTATTTGTGGCATATGATGTTCGACCTTTCGGGCCTTCTGTATCTGTTGCTATAAATGGGGCTGACCCAGTTAAGTTCCAAGCACTCTTCTGTTTCCAAGTTTCATGATAATTGAAGTGCCACTCACGTCGAGGAATAAATAGAACCCAGAAATCATTATCTAAGTAAGAGTTATGATAAACCTGATAGTCTTGGATTTCTGGATAATCTTGAATCTGTCTTCTGAGATAATTTCCAGTCATATCGTCAACAGCTGTGATACTCCATCTTGTTGGGACAAATCTTCGATTTTCTGTCAGACCTAACAGTCCAGCAGATAAAATTCTCGAAATTTGAGTGACTGTAGCTTCTGTAGTATACAATTTTGTAACTGCTGAGGTTGCATTCATATCAGAATCACTTACTACACGATCTACCCGATGATCAATTTTCGGGGTAGTAGCCATTTGAATGGAGTCTATTCTAATACGAGCGCCCATTGGTTGGGTGAAACGGTCAAAATTTAGGTTTAAATGAGGTTTCTTTGTGAATGTAACTTCTAAATCAACTGGAGAAGTAGATTGAATCTGTTCCTGTGTGATTTCGAGGATTTTAGTTGGTGATGTAACATCCGTAACTCTGATTGGTTCCGCCATAAATCGAAACATTTGAGCTCGAAGATTTACAACATCTTCTAACGACAGATCTGTCTGCCAAAAATCAGGTTCATCCATTAAATGGATCTTCTCCCAATTCAAAGCTGCAATTGGACCTAATCTCACATTTGGATAACCAAATCTACCAACAAACAAACTAGGAGGGCTAGGCCCATAATATTCCTTCGATTTTCTTAATTTGGGTAAAATCTTTCTAACAGGTAACAATGCTTTTGTTTTAAGGATTATTGGACAATAATGAAGACCACACAGAAATTTCCCTGCTTTACACCTAAGACAAAGTTCTTGATTTGCAGGTATTCGAACCATATAAACAGGTCACACTCAGTTATGAACTGATGAACTCACATTTTAAAGATTAAAGAATAAGTTAAAGCGTTTTCTGAATCGGTTTTAAAGAATTTATTACATTAATATTTTTATAATTTCCCTTTCGGCCAATTATCAAGGTACCATAAACTCCATCAAACCCGTACGGTTTAAATGTAAAATTACCTGCTTTTATTTCGAGAATTGCTTTAAGGATGGGCTCTTCTATATGCCCATTTAATTTTGTTTCGATATGTTCGGAAGTCATCTGCCATAATAATCGCTCGGGCCCTATAATGTCTGTTATTTGGCGATATTTCATCACTAAAGATTTAGCTGTCTTAGTTTTCATTTCTAGTACATTACTCAATATGTCTATCAACGGAACCATACGAATGAATTTTTTAAGGCATGTACTCCCTCCAAGTTCTCTTTTCTCTCCTTGAGCTTTACTAATCTCAATACATCTCTGGAAAACACCTATTGTAAGAAGTTTGTTACAAATGGGGCAGATATCGTGGGTAGGAACATGTTGTGGAGAAAAAAAGCAGTAATCTTTATCACCATGATAACCTGGACGTTTCCTCCCAGCTCGGTGACCAGTTAGAAAAAATCGTCCTTCTTCTGGTGGAAATTCAGCTGTATAAGAAACATGGTCTTTACGTAAAGCTGAAATGATACTCTTATAATCAGATTTTGGGGTAGAAATTACTGTATATTCACGTCCCATCCTATGTAAAGCACTTGAATGGGCATCAGAATTTGAAATGAGCACTCTGTCGTCTAATTCTGGAATTAATGACAGAAATTCTGGATCAGCGGACAGTCCAGTTTCAAAAACTCGTAACCTTGAAGTAGCGGATTCAAAGAATTCTACTAAGTGATTTACTCTAATATTTCCTTTTCCAGGTCCGAAAACTCCCTGTGGTGTCATGATATGGGAGGGAATGGCCTCTACCCAAGGATCTAAATCTAATATCGAATGAATACGTTGAGCAACTTGACTAGGAGATTTACAAGTGATAAAAGGTCTTGCCATCTTTTGATGTTTAACCCCCCATCTGTCTAGTAAGATACGAAATTCTTCTACAGAAGAAAAATTAGGAAAAAGAAAGATAACATGTGTCTCCTTAGAATACTTACCAATTCTTGCCGTAAATATCATCTCGGTTTGTAAAATGAAATGTGTTTGTCCTTGATCCTGAAAAAGATAGAGTCCGTCCAAATCTTCTATGAGAATTTCCTTAAGAATGTTGGTCCATAAGGAGAATTGACAATCACCTGTACCAATTATATCTATACCTTTTAGTGGCATAGTTTGATTCGTTTTTGTTAAATGGGAAATAGCCTTTTTCCGATTTATTGCATTTCTTTCTGGAGTTATTAAAAGTGCTTGAGTCCCTCCAGCAAAAACTGAATGAGCGTGAAGATCTACAGCTACTTCCAATAAGTATTCTCCTTATAAATCAGGTTTAATGTTATTTAAAGAGTCAAGTTTACCCCTATATTCTAAGACTTGCTCACCAACGAGTTTTAACAATCCAACCCCCTTTGAAGAGTCACCAACCATAAGTAGCGAAGTATCCTCTTCGGAATTGGTTGCCCACTTTAACGCAATAGCATTTGAACCATGCTGAGATAAAACCACTTGAACCAGATTGGTACGGAATAATCGTAAGCAAAGATTGTTAATTGCTTCAAATATTTGACAGATAAAAGCATGTTTTCTCACGACATCTTCAGAACTCGTTCGAAGAGTCTCAACTACATTCATATTACAACGTGAAAGGGAGACATCAGTTATTATAGGCTTGAAACTCTTTAATATTTGAAAACTTTTGTCTAAATAGTGGTTTTGTGGAAACAGATCACTTTCATTACTTATTGAGGTTGAATATCGTGATATTGAAGATTGAGTGGCAAGATCACCTTGTAAGCTTAAACTCCATAAAATTTCACGAAAATTTCTAAATAAACTCCCTAAACGTCCTTTACCTGAACTAAAGGCAATAATGAAGTTATTTCTTATATTAACTAAATAGAATTGGTGATTACTATAAGTTTTTCCATGAATTTCGATAGGGAGTGCATCAAAAAAAGTTCCAACTGTCTTAAGCTCATCCTCATAATCTTGTAAGAGGGAAGGAATTTTATTTACTAAGGAAATTATATCTGGAGACAGAATTATGTTGTGAACTGCTTTGATTGTCCCATCAGAAACAAGTACTGTTTCCTTATCAGTGCAAATAACACTGATTTGGTCTTGAATTGTATTATCGATTTTTGTCAATAGAATTTTTTTAATATTCTCAAATATTTGGTTCAAAGAAAATTTTTCCTGTATTTTATTATTCTTAATTTTAATCTCACGGATCGCATCTTGTAGAATGTTCGAAAAAGCTAGGGAATGCTGAAGTAATTTATCTTGATGAGCACGAGGTACAAATAGCATGAAGCTTTCTATCCGATTTCTACCCCGAGCCTCAGGATCATCAATAACAAATGAATGAATGAGTACACGGCCTTGAATGTCTGTGACATTAATCGGAATGATTGCTGTTTCAGGCTCTCCTGTTGGTTCTCCTACTCCAATGGCCATGGTAAATAGCGTAGTTGTGACACCTTGAAGGATTATTTTCGGAATTTTTAATCCATAGGTCAGATAAGAAGTTAAAACGGGTCCGTGCTCCTCATCAAAGACAATATGGGCTAAAAAAAAGGTAATAGGGATATCTCCTCGCCTTTCGAATGTTTCCATAATTCTAGGGCTCACCTTTTGCTTGTAATGACTGGATTATAACGTGTCCTTAGTAATAAGGTTGAGTTCTGTATCAAGTATGAGTTCATTGACCTTCAATTAAGTGTTTTTGATTTTCAATCTTATTTCTCAAAATAGTAGAACATAGAAAACTAATTATTATGAAAATTTCGATTATAAAAGATCTGGAAAAGTTTAATCTTATTCTTTACAGATGTTAAAAGCAGAACGAACCGTTTTCTTTGGAGTTCTCTTACTTTAAGATTCTGACTCCTTTTTCCTGATCATATCGAGTATTTCATCCCACTCTTGTTCTTGTTTTGATTTTTTTGGAGGAGTTAATTGGTCTTTAACACCTAAAATGTCTAAGGCCCATTGACGTTCTCTCTCTCGTTTTAGTTGTTTTTTCTCCTGCCGATGCTCCGCGGCACTAATCCATGTCTTTAATGCTGCTTCTTGAATACCACATTCTGTACAGACATATAATTTTTCTTCAGAATTCCAAAAAAGAGTTCCTTTTTTACAATTAGGACAGGGAATTTTTGAATCACGTACAGGAGGTTTTATCAGAGCTTCTCACTTCTTCATTGTTAAAATGTCGTCTAATTTTTCTCGAGTTATGGATAAAGGGGAAAATTGTGTTTGAGAATGTTTTAAAGGAGACCATTGTTGAATTATCTTTAAGATAGAGTCAACTGCAGGTCCAATGATTAATTTCAAAA